>NZ_JBIAMJ010000006.1:0-484144 GCF_042874035.1 Streptomyces sp. NPDC004284
TCTGGCGTTGATTTTTGGCACGCTGTTGAGTTCTCAAGGTGCGGACGCTTCCTTCGTTCCCGTTTCCGGGCCCTCCGGGCGCTTCCTTCGTTTCCAGCTTAGCAGATCCGATTTCCGTTTCTGCCACCCGCTGGAGCGGGCTGCTGGGATTGGAATTCGCTATTCGCGCTTTCCGTTCCCGGCGGGGTTGAACATTACCAGGCTTTCTCGGTCCCCCTGACCACAGTCCCTGCGAGCACGCAGAGGTGTAGACCACTGGGGTTAGGATCTGGCTTGATAGGTGCTGCCGACCCGCGACTCAAGGCCGCGTTGGGGTCAGGCAGGAGTACGACAGTACATCCCACCGTCAGTAGAGGCAAATCATTCCGGTAGTCCCTAGCTCCGCCCAACGGGTACGTCTCGTGCGGAACCGGGACTTCCTATGACATACGCTTCTGAACAGTACGCCGTCCAGGACAGGTAGTGACGGCGCCACACAATCTCCGCCCCTGGGAGGCTTCCCATGACAACCGTGACGTCGCCGCTTGCTGGACGCGCCATCGGTCTCGCCGCAGTTCCCGACCCGGTCTTCTCCGGTGCGATGGTCGGTCCCGGTACCGCCATCGATCCCGTACGTGAGCCCTCGGAGGCCGTCTCCCCTCTCGACGGGGTCATCGTCTCCATGCACCCGCACGCCTTCGTCGTCGTGGACGACGAGGGACACGGTGTGCTGACCCATCTCGGCATCGACACCGTCCAGCTCAACGGGCAGGGCTTCGAGCTGCTCGTCGGCAAGGGTGACCGGGTGGCGCGCGGACAGGCCGTCGTCCGTTGGAACCCCGCCGAGGTCGAGGCCGCCGGCAAGTCCCCCATCTGTCCCATCGTGGCCCTGGAGGCCACCGCCGACTCGCTCACCGATGTCGTCGAGTCCGGCGACGTGAAGGCCGACGACGTTCTCTTCGGCTGGAACTGAGCCGGTCCGTCCTCGTGACGACCGCGAGTTCGACATTCAACGCGACGGCCGGGACCGTCGCTCAATCGGAGACGGGTGAGATGGAGACAACGCTGCGAGGCGTCGGCGTCAGCCACGGAGTGGCGATCGGCGAGGTCCGGCACATGGGTACGGCGGTGCTGGAGCCGCCGGCCAAGCAGATCCCCGCGGACGAGGCGGAGCGCGAACAGGGGCGCGCCCGTCAGGCCGTGGAGGCTGTGGCCGCGGACCTGATTGCCCGGGGCAATCTGGCCGGTGGCGAGGCCCAGGCGGTGCTCGAGGCCCAGGCGATGATCGCCCAGGACCCGGAGCTCATCGCCGACGTCGACCGCCGCATCGCGGTCGGCAGCACGGCCGAGCGCGGTATCTACGACGCCTTCTCGCACTATCGCGAGCTGCTCGCGGGTGCCGGCGAGTACATGGCGGGCCGGGTCGCGGACCTGGACGACGTGCGGAACCGGATCGTCGCGCGGCTGCTGGGCGTGCCGATGCCCGGTGTGCCGGACAGCGACGAGCCGTACGTGCTGATCGCGCGGGATCTTGCGCCCGCCGACACGGCGCTGCTCGACCCGGCGCTGGTGCTCGGGTTCGTGACGGAGGAGGGCGGTCCGACCAGCCACAGCGCGATCCTCGCGCGGGCGCTGGGCGTGCCGGCCATCGTGGCGCTGCCGGGCGCGGGTGAGCTGGCCGAGGGCACGCTCATCGCGGTCGACGGTTCCACCGGTGAGCTCTTCGTGGACCCGAGCGAGGAGAAGAAGGCGGAGCTGACGAAGGCCGCCGCCGCGCGCAAGGCCGCGCTGGCGACGTCGAGCGGTCCGGGCGCGACCTCCGACGGTCACAAGGTGCCGCTGCTCGCCAATGTCGGCGGTCCGGCGGACGTGCCGGCGGCGGTGGAGGCCGGTGCCGAGGGCGTCGGTCTGTTCCGTACGGAGTTCCTCTTCCTGGACGACAGCAAGAAGGCGCCGTCCGAGGAGAAGCAGATCGAGGCGTACCGCAAGGTTCTCGAGGCGTTCCCCGAGGGTCGTGTGGTCGTGCGGGTGCTGGACGCGGGTGCCGACAAGCCGCTGGACTTCCTGACGCCGGCGGACGAGCCGAACCCGGCGCTCGGTGTGCGGGGTCTGCGGTCGCTGCTCGACCACCCGGAGGTGCTGCGGACGCAGCTGACCGCGCTGGCTAAGGCGGCCCAGGGGCTGCCGGTGTACCTCGAGGTCATGGCTCCGATGGTGGCCGACCGTACGGACGCGAAGGCGTTCGCCGACGCGTGCCGTGAGGCGGGGCTGCGGGCGAAGTTCGGTGCGATGGTCGAGATTCCCTCGGCCGCGCTGCGGGCGCGCTCGATCCTGCAGGAGGTCGAGTTCCTGTCGCTGGGCACGAACGACCTGGCTCAGTACACCTTCGCGGCCGACCGTCAGGTCGGTGCGGTGTCCCGGCTCCAGGACCCGTGGCAGCCGGCGCTGCTCGACCTGGTGGCGCTGTCCGCCGAGGCGGCCAAGGCCGAGGGCAAGAGCTGTGGTGTCTGTGGCGAGGCCGCTTCGGATCCGCTGCTCGCCTGTGTGCTGACGGGTCTGGGGGTCACCTCCCTGTCGATGGGTGCGGCGTCGATTCCGTATGTGCGGGCGACGCTGGCCAAGTACACGCTGGCGCAGTGCGAGCGGGCCGCGGCCGCGGCGCGGGCCGCGGACACGGCGCACGAGGCGCGTCTCGCCGCGCAGGCGGTGCTGTCCGGGGAGTGATCCCCTGAAGGTGGTTCGTTGAAGGGGCTTTCCGTCACGTGGTGGCGGGGAGCCCCTTCGTCGTGTGCCGTGCCGGGGTCAGTGGTGGGCGGTCCAGTCGTCATCGGGGTCGGCGGCGAGGGGGAGGCCGGCGCGGTATTCGACGCCCGGTTCCGGGGAGAGGGGTTCGCCGGTGCGGGCGTCGGTGCAGTAGGCGGCGAAGACCTCGGCCTCGGTGAGGGGCATCAGGCTGCCGCCCGTGAGGCGCCAGCCGTGGAGCCGGTCGGGGGCGCCGGGGGTGGTGGTGCGCAGGACGATTCCGCCGGGTGCCGCGAGGGCGATGCCGGTGGCGAGCACGGCGGTGAACTCCGGGCCGGTGGCGTCCTCGGGTGGTGCGGTGTCCTGGGTGTGGAGGACGGCGAGGAGTTGGTCGTCGACGGCCTGGACGCTGCAGACGAGGTGGTGGGTACCGGGGCCGGCGGCTTCGAGGAGCCGTACGAGCAGACGGGTCGCCCGCTCGTAGGCGGCTGTGCCGATGTCCTTGCCGCAGTCGGCGCAGTCGCCCACGGTGGCGAGGACGGTGGTGGCGTACTCCCAGGTGGCCTGTCGGACGGCGGTGTCGACGAGTTCGGGGAGGAGGGTGGTGAGGGGCTGGCCGGTGTAGGTGACGCGGGCGCCGGTGGCGGCCAGGTGGGCGGTGAAGCGGCTGCGGCTCGCGGGGTGGTCGGGGTCGGTGCCGGTCTCGGCGCACCAGGCCGCGTACTCCTCGGGGTCGAAGAGGGTGACGGTGGTGTGGCCGCCCTGTGCCGCGAGGGTTTTGAGGAGGCCCTCGATCTGCCGCAGGTAGGTGGTGTGGTCGTCGAAGGCGAAGGTCCGGTACTGGCGCATCGCGGCGAAGTCCTGCTCGTCGGCGAGGAGGCCGACGGTGCTGGGGACCTCGCGGCGCAGGGCGCGGCGGAGGTGTGCGGTGGTGGTGCCGGTGCGGGTCATGCTCTCCCCCTGGTGACGCTCCGATCAGTGCTCACTCACCGTAACCTTCGGCACTGACAGTGACGGTTCGGTGAGGCGACGGCGGACGAGGCGGTTCTGCGCAGCGGCGGTGGCGACCAGGGCGGCGCCGAGGAAGGGCCAGGCGAGGGGGCCCGCGGAGACGAGGCCGGTCACGAGGAGGGGGCCGGCGAAGCGCTGGGTGGACTGGGCGAGGCCGTGGACTCCGAGGTAGGCGCCCTGGGCGTCGTCGGGGGCGAGGGCGACGGAGATCTCCCAGGAGGCGATGGTGTGGATCATCTCGGCGAAGGTGAGGACGACGGCGGCCGTGATCAGGGCGGTGATCGCGAGGGTGCGGCCGCCCAGGGCGGAGACGGTGAGGGCGAGTGTGCCGACGGCGAAGAGGCCGGCCAGGGGTCCGAAGAGGCGGCGGGCGGCGTCGGTGGTGGAGCCGAAGCGGGAGAGCGGGACCTGGAAGATCACGACGAGGGCGCTGTTGACCACCATCAGGAGCGGTGCGAGGCCGACCGGGGCTTCGGTGGCGTGGACGATCCAGAGCGGCAGGGCGACCTGGGTGATCGAGTCGTGGAGGAAGAAGACGGCCTCGCCGGCGGTGAAGGCGAGGAAGCCGCGGTCGCGCCAGGGGTTGGAGGGCTTGGTCGTGGGGGCCGGGCCGGTGGAGGAGGCGGCGACGCGGGAGGCGGCGGGGGCGGGGGGTTCGGCGCAGCGGAGGGTGAGGGCGGCCATCACGAGGTAGGACAGCGCGTCGCCCACGAGCAGGGTCTGGAAGGCGGTAGTGGAGCCGATGGCGAGCGCGGCGGCGGCGCCGAGGCCGCCGAGGGTCCAGCCGAGGTTGGAGATGGTGCGGTTGATGGCCTGGTAGCGGACGCGGTCGGAGCCGGCGACGCGGGCCGCGTAGAGCTTGGTGAGGACGTTGGTGGCGCGGTCGGGGAGGGCGCCGACGGCGGAGAAGAGGACGAGCAGCAGGTAGTTGTCGGTGGTGAGGAGGGCGAAGAGGGCGGCGGCGCGGAGGAGTTGGGTGCAGACGATGACGCGGACGAGGGGGAAGCGGTCGGCGAGGCGGCCGCCGAGCGGTGCGCCGGCTATGCCCGCGGCGCCGGAGAGGGCGATGAGGAGGCCGACCTGGCCGAGGCCGAGGCCGGTGACGTAGGTGAAGTAGAGGGCCATGGCCGTGGACCAGAGTCCGGTGCCGCACTTGTCGATGAAGCCGATGACGAGCATGCGGCGGCCGTCGGTGCCGCCGGGGATGCGGTCCCTGAGGGGTGGACGGGTGGTGTGGGTGGTGCTGCGGCTCATGGGTCCCCCTTGCGAACTTCTTTGTACTGATACATAATTGATTACGTGGCAGCACAATATGCGATCGAAGGGGCGACGGCCAAGGGGATCGCCGCGTCCGTGGAGCGGGGCGTGTCCGAGGGCGGGCTCGCCCCGGGCGACGCCCTGCCGCCGGTGCGGCGGCTCGCCGACGAGCTGGGGGTGAGCCCGGGGACCGTCGCGACGGCCTACAAGGAGTTGCGGCAGCGGGGGTTGGTCGTCACGCGCGGGCGTGGCGGGACCGTGGTGGCGGAGGCGCCGTCGGTGGCCTCACGGCGCCCGCCCCGCGTGCCCGCCGGACTGGTGGACCTGTCCGCCGGGTTTCCGGACCCGGCCTTCCTCCCCGTACTGCGGCCCCCGGCTGCCGTCGACCCGGTGTACGGCTCCCATCGCGCCGCGCCCCGGCTCGCGCGTCTGGAGGCGCTGACCAGGGCGTGGTTCGAGCGGGACGGGGTGTCGGCGGAGCACGTGACGTTCGCGCACGGCGCCCTGGACTGCATCGCGCGGCTCCTTTCGACGGAGCTGCGGCCCGGTGACGCCGTGGCGGTGGAGGATCCCGGGTTCCACCATGTGCTCGACCTGGTGCCCGCGTTGGGGCTGCGGGCGGTCCCGGTGACCGTGGACGGCGAGGGGCTGGTACCGGAGTCGCTGCGGGCCGCGCTGCGGGGCGGGGTGCGCGCGGTGGTGTGCAGCCCGCGCGGGCAGTGTCCGACGGGGGCGTTCTTCACGCGCGCGCGGAGGGACGAACTGGCGGCCGTGCTCCAGGAGTTCCCCGAGGTGCTCGTGGTCGAGGACGATCACAACGCGGAGGTCGGCGGGGTCGCCGCGTACACGCTCGCGGCAGCGGGGCTGGACCGGTGGGCGCAGGTGCGGACCGTGTCGAAGCACCTCGGCATCGACCTGCGCTGGGCCGGGGTCGCGTGCGACGCGGTGACGCTGGCGCGGCACGACCGGCGGATGGTGATGACCTCGGGCTGGGTCAGCCACGTCCTGCAGGAGACGGTGGCCGGCCTGTTCGCCGACGGGGCCGTACGGGACCTGGTGGCGGCGGGCGAGGAGGCGTACGCGGAGCGGCGCACGGCGCTGATCGGCGCGCTCGGCGCGTACGGGATCCGTGCGGTCGGCGCGAGCGGTCTCAATGTGTGGGTGCCCGTGCGGGACGAGTCGGCGGTGGTCAACGGGCTGCGGACGCAGGGCTGGTGGGTCGCGGCCGGGGCGCGGTTCCGGGTCGCGGCCCCGCCGGCGGTACGGATCACCACGGCGAGGCTCGCACCCGTGGACGCGACACGGTTCGCGGCGGACTTCGCCGAGGTGCTGGGGGACGCGCAGGCGACGTACGGCGCGTGAGTCCTTCGCCGCCGGCACGCGGATGCTCCGGGGCGGGCGTCGGCCTGCCCCGGAGCATCCGGTCGGGGTCGGTTCAGCGGGTGCGGAAGGCGCCCAGCTGGGTCTGGGTGAGGGTGTTGCCCTGGGTGTCGGCGAGTTCGGCGCGGAGCGAGACGGTCCGGCCGGGGCCGGGGGTGCGGAAGGACACCTGGCCGTCGAGGACGGGGACGCGGGCCCAGGTGGCGCCGTTGTCGGTGGACATCGACACGGTCAGGGACCGGACGCCGGTCCCGGTGGCCGCGCCCTGGACGATGACCGGCACGCGGAGCGGGGCGCCCGCCGGGGCGGTGCCGTCGAGGGCGAGGTCCGGGGCGAAGCGGACGACGCTGAGGGGAAGCGTCTTCGGGTGGGCGGCGGCGGCCGAGGTGAAGGTCCAGGCGGCGGTGACGCGCCCGCTCGACGCCTTGCCGTCGCCCGGGGTCACCGAGGCCGTCAGCCGGTACGAGGCCGCTTCGGGGGTGGTGGTGAACTCGGCGCGGCCCGGCTCGCCCCGGCGGGTGCCGATCAGGACGCCGTCGCGGTGGAGCGTGGTGGTCGCGGCGCTGAACCGCGGTGCGCTCGGGGCGTGGCCGTCCCCGTCGGCGAGGAGCGGGATGTCGAGCGCGATCCTGTCGCCGTCGCGGACGCCGGCCGGGCGGGCGCCGGACGTGGTGTCGAGTGCGGGGCCGAAGACGGCGTTGTCGAAGGTGTGCGTGGTGGTCGCGCCCGCGTGGACCTCGATTCCGTTCGCCTCGTAGCGGTTGGGCGGCGTCTCGGGAGCGGCCGGGCCCGTGTAGGTGACGTCCCAGCGGCCCCGCTCCGGGGTGACGAGGACGGTCGCGGTGGCGGGGATCCGGAGGGGCTGGGCGAGACCGATGGTGGGGCCCTTGCTGGGCTGGATGGAGACGAACCCGGTTCCGGTCGTGCCCTCGGCGGCGGCTCCGCGGATCTTGACGGTGGCGAGCTTCTCGGCCGCCGGGTGTCGGACGAGGCCGGTCAGGGCGCGGTCGGAGGCGAAGGTGTAGCCGAGCGCGTAGTCGTTGCGCGTGCCGGACCAGTAGGTGTCGAACCACTCCTTGACGGAGCCCGGTTCGGAGGCCGGGCCGAGGTGGGCCACGCGCAGGCCCTCGCTGGCCGTCATGATGTTCGCGGAGCGGGTGGTCCCCTCGTGGGTGACCTCGACGAACCCGATGCTGTTCAGGTAGCGGGCGCCCGACTCCGGCGGGCGGACGTCCACCGGGGCGGTCGTGCGGGCGTCGACGGTGACGGTCGTGTCGCCGTTCAGGTCCAGGCGGGGCTGGACGACCCAGTCGGTCCCGGCGGCCGGATCGGAGCCGTGCAGCGTGGAGTCGAGCAGGTAGCGCCCCTTGGGCAGGCGGACGGTGACCGTGCCGGACGCGTCGTAGGGCGCGGCCTCCTCCTGCGCGCCGGGGCCCGAGATGCCGGTGACGTGGGTGCTGTAGCCGCCGGTGGC
This sequence comes from Streptomyces sp. NPDC004284, assembly GCF_042874035.1. Classification (NCBI taxonomy): domain Bacteria; kingdom Bacillati; phylum Actinomycetota; class Actinomycetes; order Kitasatosporales; family Streptomycetaceae; genus Streptomyces; species Streptomyces sp. NPDC004284. The sequence continues at coordinate 7,844 of NZ_JBIAMJ010000006.1, forward strand.
CGCGCCGGCGCGGTCGAGGTGCCGGATCGTCAGGGTGTACGTCTCGGGGGTGCCGGCCGCAGCCACGGCGGTCGGGGGCAGGGCGTTCAGGGTCGTGCCGGCGAGGACCGCGGCGAGGGCCAGGGTCCGCAGGACGGTGCGGCGGCCGGTGGCCGTGCGGGGGCCGGCGCTCTGGAGGCCGGCGCTGACGGGGCCGGTGCCCTGGGGCGTACGGCGGGAGTTCGAGGAATCGTTCATGCCCAGCACTGCTCGGGGCGGGCGGGGCGTTCCCGTGACCTGGGCCACATCGGCCGGGCGCCTGGTGGGGCGTGTGGTCCAGGTCACGGGAACCCGGGCGAACCAGGGCCCAGTGCCAGATGTGGAATCACCTATGAGAGATCGTTTCCGCGCCGGGGACCCCACGGCGCTCGGAGAGGCGTACGACGAGCACGCACGCGTGCTGTACCACTACGCCTACCGGGTGTGCGGGGACCGGGCGGCCGCGGAGGACGTCGTGTCCGCCGCGTTCCTGGAGGCCTGGCGCTGCCGCGGGAAGGTGCACGCCGACGGCGGCAGCCTTCGCCCGTGGCTGTTGGGCATCGCGACCAACATCATGCGCGGCGCGGCCCGCGAGGCGCGCCGCCGGGACGCGGCGCTGGCCAGGATCCCCGAGCGCGGTGTCCTGCCGGACTTCGCCGACGACGTCCTCGCCCGGATGACGGACGGGGAGCAGATCCGCGCCGCCCGGGTGGCGCTCGGCGGGCTCAGGCGGCGCGAGCGCGAGGTCTTCACGCTCGTGGTCTGGGCGGGTCTGGACTACGCGGCGGCCGGGGAGGCCCTGGGGATCCCGGTGGGCACCGTCCGCTCCCGGCTGTCCCGGGCCCGTGAACGGCTCCGGAAGCTCGCCGAGGCCGAACTGCGCGCGGGGCGGCGCCGGGAGCGGTCCGCCGCTGCCGCGCTCCGCTCGGGCGGGCGGCCGGCCCCTGGCGGCTCCGCGGCCGGGGCGGGCGGGCCCCGCGGCGGCGAGGAGGGGGACGCGTCCGGCCCCTTCTCGGTGACGGGGCCGGATCCCGGCCTCCTCGGGGTGCCGGGAGTCGCGCCGCCCGGGACCGGGGCCGTCGCCGGTGCCGGGTCCGTCGCCGAGCCCGCGCCGAGGTCCGTGGCCGGGAGCGTCGGCTCGCCCGCTTCCCTGTCCCCTGCCCTCACCGGACCCGAACCCCTCGCCGTACCCGGCGGCGTCACCGTCCGCCCGACCGTCCGCCCGGCCCTCGCGCCCCGACCCACCCCGGAGAACCAGGCATGAACGCCTTCGCCCCCCGCCCGCACGCCGACGCGGACGCGCTCCTGCGTGCCGAGCTCACCGAGCTGCTGCCCCCGCCTCCGGTGCCCGACCTGACGGCGGAGCGGAACCAGCACCTCAGGCACTCCGTCCTGCGGACCGCCCTCGCCGCCGGGGACGGCGCGACCGCCCGCCCGGTGCGTGCGCGTCGGCCGCGCCAGGGGCTCCGGCTCGGCTGGATCGCCGCGCCGGTGGCCGCCTGCGCGGTCGTCGCCGGTGTCGCCGTGCTCGCGCCCCGGGACGCGCCCGGCGGGTCCCCCGGCCGCGTCTCGGCCGGGCCCTCCTCGTCCGAGGCCGTGCGGGTCCTGTCCGGTGCCGCGCTCGCCGCGGCCGCCGCTCCCGCGCCGAACGTCCGGCCCGGTGAGTACGTCTACGTCAAGAGCCTCGTCGCCCACGCGGGGCGCGACGCGGCCGGCGGTCCCGCCACGCTGCCGCCCGCGCACCAGCGCGAGGTGTGGCTCTCCGCCGACGGCAGCCGGCCGGGGCTGCTGCGCGAGCCGGGTGCCGCCGACACCGAACTCGGCGCCGAGGCACCCGTGTACGAACTGGACCATCGCGGGGCCACGCCCCGGAAGACCACCATGGAGACGGCGCCGCCCTCCGTCACGAACCCGACCCACGCGTACGTGGCGACGCTCCCCACGGATCCGGACGTGCTGCTGCGCCTGATCCAGGACCAGACCCGGGCGGGCGAGGGCGACGCCGATCAGCGGGCGTTCACCGCGATCGGGACCCTGCTGGCCGAGACCTGGGCCCCGCCGAAGGTCACCGCCGCGCTGTACGAGGCCGCGGCGCGGATCCCCGGCGTGACCGTCCTGCCGTCCGCGAAGGACGCGGCCGGCCGCGAGGGCGTCGCCGTGGCCCGTACCGCCCACGGCGAGCAGACGCAGTGGATCTTCGACCGGGCGACGTCGGCGTTCCTCGGCGAGCGCACCGTCCTCACCGGGACCACGTCGGCCGGACGGGCCGGGACGGTCCTGGGGGTCTCGGCGGTCCTCGCGAAGGCCGCCGCCCCGGCGCCCGGCGAGCTGCCGAAGGGCTAGCGGGTACGCGGAAGGGCCCGTCGATCCGACCGGATCGACGGGCCCTTCCGTCATGACGGGTCCTAGCCCCGACGGGTGGCCGCGAGGGTCTCGTAGAAGTGGAGGAGGCCGAGGTCGTCGACCGAGCCGGCGTTGACGGCCTTGGCCAGCGGGGTGCCCTGGAGGAGGCGCTTGACGGGGACCTCGATGCGCTTGCCCGTGAGGGTGTGCGGGACGCCGGGGACCTCGATGATCTCGTCGGGGACGTGGCGCGGGGAGAGTTCCGTGCGGATCGTCCGCTTGATGCGGTCGATCAGGTCCTCGTCCAGGGTGACGCCGTCCACGAGGTGGACGAAGAGCGGCATCCAGTATCCGCCGTCCGGTTCCTCCAGGCCGATGACGAGGGACTCGCGGATCTCCGGGAGGCGTTCGACGGCCTCATAGATATCGGCGCTCCCCATGCGGACGCCCTGGCGGTTCAGGGTGGAGTCGGAGCGGCCGTGGATGACGACCGAGCCGTGGTCCGTGATCGTGATCCAGTCTCCGTGGCGCCAGACGCCCGGGAACATCTCGAAGTAGCTGTCGCGGTAGCGGCTGCCGTCGGGGTCGTTCCAGAAGTGGATCGGCATGGACGGCATCGGGTTGGTGACGACGAGCTCGCCGACCTCGCCGATCAGGGGCTTCCCGGAGGGGTCCCAGGACTGGAGGTCGGTGCCGAGGCCCGCGGCCTGGAGCTCGCCGATGTGGACGGGCAGCGTGGGGACGGCGCCCGCGAAGCAGGAGCAGACGTCCGTGCCGCCGCTGACGGAGGCGATCCACAGGTTCTCCCGGACCTCGTCGTGGAGCCAGCGGAAGCCGTCGGGGGGCAGCGGGGAGCCGGTGGTGGCGACGCACTTCACGGCGGAGAGGTCGAAGTCCCGGCCGGGGTGGACGTCCGCCTTGGCGCAGGCCATCACGTACGCGGCGGAGGTGCCGTAGAGGGTGGCGCGGGTGCGTTCGGCGACCCGCCACTGGGCCGCGGTGTCGGGGTAGCCGGGGCTGCCGTCGTACAGGACGACGGTCGTGCCGGTGAGGAGGCCGGAGACGAGGAAGTTCCACATCATCCAGCCGGTGGAGGTGTACCAGAAGAACACGTCCTCGGGGCCGAGGTCGCAGTGCAGGCCCAGCTGCTTGACGTGCTCGACGAGGATGCCGCCCTGGGACTGGACGATCGCCTTCGGCAGGCCGGTCGTGCCGGAGGAGTACAGGACCCACAGCGGGTGCGCGAACGGCACCTGCTCGTAGACCGGCTCGACGTCGGCGGCGACCAGGTCGGCCCAGTCGAGGGTGCCTTCGGGGGCCGGGGTGCCGAGGAGCGGGATGTGGACGACGGCGCGGAGGGTGGGGAGCTCGGCGCGCAGTTCGGCGACGGTGTCGCGGCGGTCGTGCTCCTTGCCGCCGTAGCGGTAGCCGTCGACGGTGAAGAGGACGACCGGCTCGACCTGCTGGAAGCGGTCGAGGACGCTGCGGGCGCCGAAGTCGGGGGCGCAGGAGGTCCACACGGCGCCGACCGCGGCGGTGGCGAGGAGCGCGACGACGGACTGCGGGACGTTGGGCAGGTAGCCGCTGACGCGGTCGCCGGGGTTCACGCCGAGGGCGCGCAGTTCGGCGGCGAGGGAGCCGACCTGGCGGCGGAGCTCGCCCCAGGTGATCGGCGTCGGCTCATGTGTCTCGTCCACATGGAGCAGGGCCGTGTCGTGGGGCCGCTCGTCGGCGGCGCGCAGGGCGTGCTCGGCGTAGTTGAGCGTGGCTCCGGGGAACCAGTCGGCGCCGGGCATGGAGCGGTCGCCGAGGACCCGCTCGTACGGGGTCGAGAAGCGGAGGTCGAACCACTCGACGACGGCCTGCCAGAAGGCTTCGAGTTCCTCGACCGACCAGCGGTGGAGCGCCGGGTAGCCGCCCTCGGCGGGGGCGCCGTGGTGTTCGGCGGCCCAGGCCTGGAAGCGGGTGACGGCGGCCGTGGCGATGCGTTCCTCGTCCGGCTGCCAGAGGGGCTCGGTCGGCACTGCTGATGTCATGAGGGCTGCTCCCTGGCTGTACGCGGGTCTGCGTGTGTCCCGCGCACGTGCTGGGGTGTGCGCGTGACGCGGCTGACAGGACGATGCCATGTGATCGTCTTTCGCACCAGGTCTGCCCGCCCATGGTCCGGTAGTTGAACATGTGCTCCCACCACGGGTGAACGACAGCTGAACGGAGCTTGTTCCGCCTCCGGGGAGTGGCAGGGTGAGCTGCATGAACGGTCGGGAACTGGTGCGTTCGATCAAGGTGTTCGGTTCGGCGCAGGGCTTGCGGGCGGTGCGGTCGGCATGGCGGCGTCGTCGTACGGACGCGTGGGGGCTGCCGCCCCGGGGGGCGGAGCGGGCCAGGGTGCCGGGGCTCGCGGTGGAGGCGGAGGCGGCTCCGGGCGGGGGGACCGTCCGCTTCGCCCGGTCCTCGCTCCGGATCTGCGTGTCGTCGGGCGGCACGGTGTTCTGGGCGTGGGACGGGGCCGGGCCGCTCCCCTCGTACGCCCTGGCCGGCGAGGCCCCCGACGCGGATCCGCGGGCCTCCCTGGAACCGGACACCGACGGCGGCTGGCGCATCGTGTCGGAGCGGGTGACGGTGACGGTCTCCCGGCACGGGGCGGTGGAGCTCCGGACACCGGGCGGGGTGCTGCTCCGCCGGGACCTGCCGCCGCGCTGGTGGGAGCCGATAGCGGATCCGGACGCCGGTTCCGGGGCGGTGGCGGCCGGAACCGCGCGCTGGGTGCAGCGCAGCGAGGTGCCGGCCGACGCGCGGTTCTTCGGGCTCGGCGGGCGGTCGGCGGGGCCGCGCCTGCGGGACGGCTCGTACCGGCTGTGGAACACCGACCCCAAGGGCGGTTTCGGCCCCGGGGACGATCCGCTCTACCTGACCATGCCCGTCCAGTTCGTGGTCTCGGACGCCGGTACGCACCTGGCGTTCCACGACAACTCCTGGGACGGCCGGGTCACTCTCGCCGAGGGCGAGGAGGGAGCCGGGTCCGGGCACGACCGGCCGGGCACGAGCGAGGTGCGGATGACGGGCGGGCCGCTGCGCTGCTGGGTGGTCGTCGGCACCCCCGCGCGCGTGCTGCACGGCTGGGCGGCGCTGACGGGCGCGCCGGCGCTGCCGCCGTCCTGGGCGCTCGGCCCGCAGCACGCGCGCTGGGGCTTCGGCAGCGCGCGGGAGGTGCGCAGGGTGGTGGCCGGATACCGGGAGCGGGGACTGCCGCTGTCCGCCGTGCACCTCGACATCGACCACTACGACGGGCACCGGGTGTTCACCGTCGACCGGGAGCGCTTCCCCGATCTGCCGGGGCTCGCCGAGGAGCTGCGGGAGCAGGGCGTGCGCCTGGTGTCGATCGTGGACCCGGCGGTGAAGGCGGAGCCGGGCGACCCGGTGTACGACGGCGGGTCGGCGGCGGACGCCTTCGTCAAGGACGCGCGGGGCCAGGAGGTGCGCGGGGTGGTGTGGCCCGGCGAGTGCGCCTACCCCGACTTCACCGATCCCGCCGTACGGGAGTGGTGGGGCGGTCTGTACGAGGAGCGGCTGCGGCAGGGCTTCGCCGGGGTGTGGCACGACATGAACGAGCCGGTGTCCTTCGTCCCCTTCGGCGACCCGACCCTGCCCCGTTCGGCTCGGCACGTGCTGGAGGGCGCGGGCGGCGACCACCGGGAGGCGCACAACGTGTACGGGCTCGCGATGGCCCGCGCCGGGTACGAGGGGCTGCGCCGGCTGCGTCCGGACGAGCGGCCGTTCCTCTTCTCGCGCTCCGGCTGGGCGGGCATGCAGCGGTACGGGGGCACCTGGTCCGGCGACGTGTCGACGGGCTGGCCGGGGCTGCGGGCCTCGCTCTCCCTGGTCCTGGGTCTGGGGCTGTGCGGGGTGCCCTACTCGGGGCCGGACGTGGGCGGTTTCGACGGCAGTCCGTCGCCGGAGCTGTTCCTGCGCTGGTACCAGCTGGGCGCGTGGCTCCCCCTCTTCCGTACGCACGCGGCGATCGACGCGGGGCGGCGCGAGCCGTGGGAGTTCGGCCCCGAGGTCCTGGAGCACGCGCGCGTGGCGCTGGCCGAACGGGAGCGGCTGCGGCCGTACTTCACGACCCTGGCCCGGCTCGCCCGGATGACGGGCGCTCCGTACGTGCGTCCGGTGTGGTGGGGGACGCCGGAGGACCGGGCGCTGCGCGACTGCGAGGACGCGTTCCTCCTCGGCGACGCGCTGCTCGTGGCGCCGGTCCTGACCCGGGGCGCGGACCGGCGGGCGGTGCGGCTGCCGCGCGGACGCTGGTACGACACGGCGACGGGCCGGGCGTACGAGGGTCCGGGACAGGTCCTGCTCGACGCGCCGCTGTCCCGGGTGCCCGTCCTGGCCCGGGCGGGGGCCGTCCTCCCCGTGCGGGGCGAGGGTGACGAGCTCGTCCTGGAGGTGTGGGCGCCGGCCGCCGGGCGGACCGGTGGCGGGCTCGTGGTGCGGGACACCGGGGACGGCTGGGAGCCGGCCACGATCGAGCGGTACCAGTCGCGGCTCGTGGACGGCCGGGTGGTGGTGGAGCGCGTCACGGACGACGGGATGGAAGAGGTGGGGCTGCCGGTGCGGGTGCGGGGGCTGTGAGGGGAGTGGATCCGGTCGGCGGATCCACGATCCGACGGGTGGATCCAGGATCCGGTAGGTGGATCCACTATCCAGCCGAGTGGATCCACGATCCAGTGGGTGGATCCACGATCCAGCCGAGTGGATCCACGATCCAGTGGGTGGATCCACGATCCAGCCGAGTGGATCCACGATCCAGTGGGTGGATCCACGATCCAGTAATCGAATATTGGAGATTGGATCCCGCGCCCGAGGCCGGTCACCCGTAGGCCCCGTCGAACCACCTCCGTACCGCCTCCGTGTGGAGCGGGAAGGCCAGTTCCGCAGGGGCCTTGAGGATGTGGTGGCCGCTCGTCTCGTCCGTCGGGGTGGACGGCGGGAGCCGGTCGGCCGGGCGGGGTGGGAGGAGGCCGAAGAGGAGGAGGTGGCCGGCCGGGGAGCTCATGGCGTCGGCGAGGCGGACCTGTTCGGCCGGGGCCGGGATGCCGGTCTCCTCGTGGAGTTCGCGGACGACGGCGGTGCGCCAGTCCTCGCCGTGGTCGATGAAGCCGCCGGGCAGCGCGACCCCGCCCCGCGCGGGTTCGACGGTGCGGGTGATGACGACGAGGCCGGTTCCCGATCCGTCCGTGACGGGGAGGAGGGCGACGGCGACGGGAAGCGGGTTGCGGTAGGCCGTGTGGCCGCAGGCCGGGCAGGTGCGGGGCCAGCCGGCGTCCGGCGGGTGGGCGGCGCCGCAGGCGGAGCAGTGGGTGTCCTTCACGGCCCGACCGTATGCGATCGCTCTTTCCCGGCGCTGCCGGAACTGGTAGACGGGGCGCATGACAGGACTTGCCAACGCCCTCCGTACGCTCGCCGTCACCACCGCCGCCGGACTGCTCGCCGTCACCGGTGTCGTCACCGGAGCCGTCGCCGCGCCCGCTCCCCCGGCCCCGGCCCCGGCCGCTCCGGAGCCCAAGGCGCCGCGGGAGTTCGTGGCCCTGAGCTCCGTGGACCGGACGATCCTCCAGGAGATGCGCTACACGACCGCGCACAACTTCGTCGGCGAGCCGGTGGACGGCTATCGGCAGCCGCTGTGCATCCTGACCCGCCCGGCGGCCGAGGCGCTGCACCGCGCGCAGGTCCGGCTGCTGGCGCGGGGCTACACGCTGAAGGTGTACGACTGCTACCGGCCGCAGCGGGCCGTGGACCACTTCGTGCGCTGGGCGAAGGACCTGGAGGACGAGCGGATGAAGAAGGAGTTCTATCCGCTCGTCGACAAGTCGAGGCTGTTCGCGGACGGGTACATCGCGGAGAAGTCCGGGCACAGCCGGGGTTCGACGGTGGACCTGACGATCGTGCGGCTGCCGGCGGTGTCCACGCGCGCGTACGTGCCGGGCGAGGAGCTCGTGGAGTGCTCCGCGCCGCAGGAGGAGCGTTTTCCGGACAACTCCGTGGACATGGGGACGGGCTTCGACTGCTTCGACACCCTCTCGCACACCGACGATCCGCGGATCCGGGGCGAGCAGCGGGCCAATCGCGATCTGCTGAGGGGGGCGCTGGCCGAGCAGGGGTTCGTGAACCTGCCCGAGGAGTGGTGGCACTTCACGTTCAAGCCCGAGCCGTTCCCGTCGACCTTCTTCGACTTCCCGGTGGCGCGGAGGTCGGTGGCCGGGCACTGAGCCCTTCTCAGCACCGGCCTCCCATGGCACACTTCTGACGCTTCGTCAGATCACGGGAGGCCGGAGAGATGACACGGACGCGCAGACCGGTGGTGCCGGGATGGTTCACCGACGACACCGTGCCGGAGGCGGAGTTCCGGCTGCTCGGCACCCGCTGCACGGCCTGTGCCTCGGTCTTCTTCCCGCGCGAGGACGACTGGTGCCGCAACCCCGGCTGCCCGGGCGGCGGCGAGCTGGCCGAGGTCCCGCTCTCGCCGCGCGGCCGGGTCTGGTCGTACACCGACGGCCGGTACCGTCCGCCCGCCCCGTACGTCTCCGATCCGGACGCGCCCTGGGAGCCGTACACCCTCGTCGCGGTCGAGCTCGCGCCCGAGGCGATGGTGGTCCTCGGGCAGGCGGCGCCCGGTGTGTCGACGGCCGACCTCGCCGTCGGGACGGAGGTCGAGGTGGTGCCCGGGGTCCTGAACGAGGACGAGGAGCACGTCTGGACCACATGGAACTGGCGGCCGGTCGCCCGTGGCGTACAGGAGGAGCGGTCGTGAACGACATCGCCGTACTCGGGGCCGGCATGCACCCCTGGGGCAAGTGGGGCAGGAGTTTCGTCTCGTACGGGACGGCCGCCGCCCGCGCTGCGCTCGCCGACGCCGGTCTGGAGTGGTCCGACGTCGGCTCGGTCGTCGGCGCCGACACCATGCGGTGCGGATACCCGGGGTACGTGGCGGGGGCGACCTTCGCCCAGGCCCTCGGCTGGCAGGGGGCGCGGGTCACCAGCGTGTACGCCGCCTGCGCCTCGGGCGCCCAGGCCATCGGGACCGCGCGCGCCCAGATCCTGGCGGGCCTCGCGGACGTGGTCCTGGTCGTCGGCGCGGACTCGACGCCGAAGGGGTTCTTCGCCCCGGCCGGCGGAGAGCGGCCCGGAGACCCGGACTGGCTGCGGTTCCGGGTGCTCGGGGCGACCAACCCGGCGTACTTCGCGCTCTACGCGCGCCGCAGGATGGCGCTGTACGGCGACACGGCCGAGGACTTCGCCCAGGTGAAGGTGAAGAACGCGGCGGCCGGCGCGCTCAATCCGCTGGCCCGCTACCGCGCGCGCGTGACGGCCGAGGAGGTCGCGGCCTCCGCGGTCGTCGCCGATCCGCTGCGGCTCCTCGACATCTGCGCCACCTCGGACGGGGGCGCCGCGCTCGTGCTGTCCAGCATGGAGTTCGCGCGGCGGCACGGGCACCCCGACCCGGTCAGGGTCCGGGCGGTGTCGACCGTCTCCCCCACGTACCCCAAGGCGGTGCTCGACCTGCCCGACATCGCGACGGACTCGGCGGCGGCCGTCTCCCCCGCCCCGCACACCTTCCGCGCCTCGATCGCCCGCGCCGCCTACGAGGAGGCGGGGATCGGGCCCGGGGACCTGTCGCTCGCGGAGGTGTACGACCTGTCCACCGCCCTGGAGCTGGAGTGGTACGAGGACATCGGGCTCTGCGCGCCGGGCGAGGGCGCCAAGCTGCTGCGGGAGGGCGTGACGGCGCTCGGCGGGCGCCTGCCGGTCAACACCAGCGGCGGGCTCGGCTCCTTCGGGGAGGCGGTGCCGGCCCAGGCGATCGCCCAGGTCTGCGAGCTGACCTGGCAGCTGCGCGGCACGGCGGGCGACCGCCAGGTGCCGGGCGCGCGGGTCGGGATCACCGCGAACCAGGGCCTGTTCGGGCACGGTTCGGCGGTGGTGGCGGTGCGCTGAGCCTTTCCGACAGCGCGCTGAGCACCGCCGACCCGTCCGCCGTCAGGTCGTGACGGCGGACGGGGTCCGGTCCGCGAGGACGAGGGCGTGCTGGACGACCGCCACGAGCACGTTCTTCACGGACTCGCGGTCCCGGGCGTCGCACATCAGCAGCTCCACCTCGGGGTCCAGGTCGAGCGCGCCGCGCACGCTCTCCGCCGGGAAGCGCTGGGCGCCCTCGAAGCAGTTGACGGCCACCGTGAACGGGATGCCGCGCCGCTCGAAGTAGTCGATGGCGGCGAAGCTGTCCTCCAGGCGGCGGGTGTCCGCGAGGACGATCGCGCCCAGGGCTCCCTGGGCCAGCTCGTCCCACAGGAACCAGAAGCGGTCCTGCCCCGGCGTGCCGAAGAGGTACAGGACGAGGTCCTCGCGCAGCGTGATCCGGCCGAAGTCCATGGCGACCGTGGTGGTGGTCTTGGTCTCGACGCCGTGCAGGTCGTCGACGGGCCGCCCCGCCTCGCTGAGCATCTCCTCGGTCCGCAGGGGCCTGATCTCGCTGACCGCGCCCACCAGCGTCGTCTTGCCGACCCCGAACCCGCCCGCGACGAGGATCTTCAGGGTCACCGGCTCGACGTAGGGCTTCTTGCGGCTAGAGCGCCCGAAGGCCATTGATCACCTCGCGAAGGATGCTCACGTCCGGCAGTTCGGCCGGCGGAACGGGGCGGGTCACATGGACGAGTTCGTCCTCGACGAGGTCGCCGACGAGGACCCGGACCACCCCGACGGGGAGATCGAGTCCGGCGGCGAGCTCGGCGATCGACAGGGGCTGCTCGGAGCAGCGTTCGACGATCTCCACGTGTTCCGGGGAGAGCGTCTGGTCCCGGCCGGGGTCGTCGGCGGCGGGTTCGGGAACGACCACCGCGATCAGGTCGAGGCGGTGGCGGGTGGCGGCGCTCGTCCGGCCGCGGGTCATCGCGTACGGACGGACCACCGGCCCGGCCTCGTCGTCGAACCAGTGGTGGGGGCCGGGGGTCTGGCCCTGCTGGTTCCGCTCGGCTTCGTCACTCATGCCGTCCCACTCACCCTCCCGAGGGCAGGCCGGTCCGGGGAGCCGTCGTGAGGTGGGCCCCGACCCGCTTCACCATCAGCGTCATCTCGTAGGCGACCTGGCCGACGTCCGAGTCGGCGTCCGCGAGCACCGCCAGACAGCTGCCGTCGCCGGCGGCCGTGACGAAGAGGAAGGCGTCCTCCAACTCGACGACCGTCTGGCGGACCTTGCCGGCCTCGAAGTGGCGGCCGACGCCCTTGGCCAGGCTGTGGAAGCCGGAGGCCACGGCGGCCAGGTGCTCTCCGTCCTCACGGGTCAGCTCCTGGGAGGCCCCGGTGGGGAGTCCGTCGCTGGAGAGCACCAGGGCCTTCCGGATGGACCCGACGCGCTGGACGAGCTCGTCGAGGAGCCAGTTCAACTCGCCGTTTCCGTGTCCGTGTCCGGAGGTCGTGCTGGGTGCTGCGGCGTTCGGTGCGGTCATCGACCGTCCCCCTCGGGTGTCGTTCCTGGTGCTGTCGTGTCGTCCGGCTCTGTGGTGTCCCGCCGGGCGCGCTGCCAGCCGCGCTGCATGGCGGCCATGCGCGTGCGCACCTCCTCGGCGTCGCGCTCGAAGGAGTCGGGTCCGTCGGACGGCGCTCCGGTGCCCGTACGGGCGTCGGGGCGGGTTCCCGTACGGCCGGCCGGGCCCTCGGTCTCGCGCAGCTGGGGCGCGAGGCTGGCCTGGCGGACGCGGCGGGGCAGGCCGCCGAACGGGTCCGGGGTCTCCGGCGGCACGGGACCCTCCGGTGGTACGGGGACGAGGACGGGACCGGAGCCGCGGAGGTCCTCCTGCGGGAGGCCCGGGCGGTCGCCCTGCCGGGGTCCGCGCCGGTCGTCCCGCACGGCGTCCGCGCGGTGCTCCTGCGGGTGCGCGCGCTCGGGTCGCGCGTGGGCGCCGTCCGGCTCGTCGAGGCGGCGGCCGTGGTCCACGACGAGCGTCGGGGTGCGGCGGCGCGGCAGCTGCACGGGGCCGTGGAGCGTGCCGTCGGCGGGCGTGTCCTGCTCGCCTCGGCCCGCCGTCCGGTCCGGGCTCTGCTCGTGCTGCTCGCCGGCGGGCGCGAGTCCGGTGCGGCGGCGGTCGCGGGGCCGGAAGAGGCCGCCGCGCTCGCTGTCGCTGTCGAGGAGGTCCGCGGACCGGTCGAGGAGGACGTCGAAGTCCTCGGTGCCGAGCGGGGCCTCCAGCTCCACGGGGCCGTCCAGCGGTCCGGGTGCCTCGGCCACGTCGGGGACCTTCGTGAGGGCCGGCCTGCGCAGGGGCAGGGCGCCGCTGTCGGTGGTCGCGTCGTCGGCGCGGCCCGGGCGCTCCAGGGTCTTGCGGTCGAGCCGGAATCCGGCGCCCTGGGTCTCGGGCGCGTCGGTGAGCAGCGCGGCCGGGATGAAGACGACCGCGGTGGTCCCTCCGTACGGGGAGGTCTGGAGCGAGACCCGGACGTTCTGGCGCTGGGCGAGCCGGCTGACGACGAAGAGGCCGAGCCGGTCGGTGTCGGAGAGCTCGAACTCGGGGGTCTCGGCGAGCCGGAGGTTGGAGTCGAGCAGGGCGTCGGGGGTCATGCCGAGGCCGCGGTCGTGGATCTCCAGGGTGAAGCCGTTGGCGACCCGCTCGCCGAGGACCTGGACGGCGGTGTGCGGGGGCGAGTACACCGTGGCGTTCTCGAGGAGTTCGGCGATGAGGTGGGTGAGGTCCGCGACGGCGGGGCCGCCCACGCCGAGGCGGGGCAGTCGGCGCACCTCGATCCGCTCGTAGTCCTCGACCTCGGCGACGGCGGCGCGGACCACGTCCATGAGCTGGACGGGCTTGCGCCACTGGCGGGAGGGGGCGGCGCCGGACAGGATGACGAGGCCCTCGGCGTGCCGGCGCATGCGGGTGGTGAGGTGGTCGAGGCGGAAGAGGTCGGCCAGCTCGTCGGTGTCCTCGGTGCGCCGTTCCATGGTGTCGAGGAGGGTCAGCTGGCGGTGGAGCAGGACCTGGTTGCGGCGGGCGAGGTTGACGAACACCTCGGAGACGCCGCGGCGCAGTTCGGCCTGCTTGACGGCGGCCTCGACGGCGGCGCGCTGGAGGGTGTTGAGGGCCTGGCCGACCTGGCCGACCTCGTCCTCCCCGTACTTCAGGTGGGGCACCTCGGTCCCGACGTCGACCTGCTCGCCGGCGGCGAGGCGGCGCATGACGCTGGGCAGCCGGACGCCGGAGACCTCCTGGGCCTCCTTCTGCAGGCGGCGCAGGTCGCGGATGAGCGAGCGGCCGATGCGCAGGGAGATGACGACCGAGGCGACGAGGGCGAGGAAGCCGAGGACGCCGGCGATGCCGACCTTGAGGAGGACGCTGTACGCGGCGGGGCGGACGCGCTCCTGGTAGCGGTCGCCGGCGGCGGTGTTCTCCCGGGCCAGGTCGTCGAGGACGGGGCTCGCCTGGTCCTGCCACCGTTCGGCGGTGATGGCGCGCGGGTGGTCGGTGGGGCCCTCTTCGATGAGCGCGTTCTCGGCGGTGCGCAGCGGCAGGGTCCTGGGGCTGTGCCAGTACTTCTCGAAGTGCTCGCGCTCGGCGGCGGGCAGGAGTTCGAGGTTGACCTCGTAGAACTGCTCGCGGTTGGCGACGAGGTCGGACACCTCGCGGATCTCCTCGGCGGTGACGCGGTCCGCGACAAGCGCGGAGAGGACGAGGGCGTCCTCTCGGGAGAGCAGCTCACGCGCGCGCGTGATGCCGACGAGGGCACGGCCCTGCTTGTCCATCTCCACGTTCTCGAGGGCGTGGAGGGTCATGAGGAAGCTGTAGCAGGGGTCGACGAGCCGGTTGTAGAACTCCAGGGCCTGCATGCGGCCGATGCCGCGGCTCTCGACGGAGCGGCGCAGCGAGGCGAGGCCGTCGAGCGCGTCGAGGAGGGAGTTGAGCCGCTGGGTGGTGACGGGCCGCATGGTGTCGCGGACGCCCGGGTCGGCGGCGTTGGCGCGGATGCGGGCGATCTGCCGGTCGGTGGCGCGGCGGGTCTCGCGCAGGGAGGCGAGGGCGTCGGAGCCACGGGGGTCGGCGAGGTAGATGAGGGACTGGCGGCGTTCGATCTGGATGACCCGGGCGGTGTCCTCCAGGGGGTAGCCGACCTTGTCGACGATGTAGCCGACGTCGAGGAGCTGGTTGGCCTCGCGGCCGGTCAGGACCGTGGCGAAACCCCACAGTCCGGTGAGGGAGACGAGCGGTACGAGCAGCAACGCCACGATCTTCCTGCGGATGGACTTCCCGCGAAAGCGCATGGCCTCCCCCTGCTCGGCCCCCGTGCGTCACGGGGGTCCCTCACGTTCGTGACGTCCTGCGTCAACACGCGGCGTCAACATTGAATTTCAACAAACGGCGGCGCGAGCCTACTACTGCATCACGGCCATCTCGAAGGCGTGTCCGAGCGATTTTCAGCCTGTCGAGTGAGCGTTGATCATGAGATGTCCCGGTATTACGGGAGTTGGGATTGGCCACTGTGGCGTAGGACACCTGATGGTGTGCCATTTCTCCTGCCTGCACGGATGGCTGGAACTGTCCGTTCCACCGTGCCGCGGGCCTCGTTCCCCCCTCCCCGGGGGAAACCTTTTGCCTCTCTCGTGCGTCAATACGTACGGGGAGGGTTCTGTCCGCGTAAAGGCGCTCAAGACGGGCAGCCAACCCTGAAGTCGTTCAGTGGTGGGGAGTGACAGGACAATGGAACACGAGGCGCGGTCGGCGCGTCAGTTGTGGGTGGAGGACGAGCGGGGCCGACGGCGGATGCCCGATCCGGTGCGCGACGCCGCCGTGCGGGCCGTGATGATCACGTCGGTGACGCTCATACAGGCCGTGGTGGCCTTCTACTGCACGGTCGCGGGCGCGTGGCTGGCGTTTCCGATGACCGTCACCACGGTGGCCTCGACCGTCGTCGCCACCTGGAGCGTCCTCGACGTCTGGATCACCCGTCAGGTGTGGCGTCAGCGCAACGGCGTGGTGTCGGAGCCGAGCAGCACGGCGCGTCCGTCGATCCGGACGCGGCGCGACGAGGACCGGGCGGAGACGACGCCGCTCTCCGAAGCGGCCTGAAAAACGACGGTGAGCGGCCCGGCCCCCTTTCGAGGGGGTCGGGCCGCTCACCGTCGCACGACCGGGGACTACGCGTCGCCCGCCGGCACCGGGCCGTCGGACGGATGGCGGCGGAACATGCGCGTCGCCTTGATCTCGCCGTGGATCGTCTCCCCCTCCGCGCCCGGCTGCGGCAGCCCGGGACGCAGGTGCTCCTCCACGCTGATGTACTTCAGTCCGGCCCGCAGGTCCGCGTCGTTGCGCAGCCGGATCACGAGCGGGAACTCGGCGAGCGCGGTCGTGTCGAACAGGCCCGTCGTGTAGAGGAGCTGGACGCCCAGCGCGTCCGACACGGCCCGCTGGAGTTCCAGCAGGTACGTGGCGTTGGCGCGGCCGATCGGGTTGTCGAGGAACAGCGTGCCCGCGTGCCGGTGCTTGTCGCGGCCCCGGTCGTTGGAGCGGAGCGCCGCCATCGTGCAGTACAGGGCGATGGCGGCGGTGAGCAGCTGGCCGCCGGAGAAGACGTCGCCCATCTGCCCGACGGGGACGCGCTCGGCGCGCAGCACCGCGTCCGGCTTGAGGATCTCGACCGAGACGCCCTTGGGCTCCAGCGCCGCCTGGACACCCCGCAGGAGCAGGGACATGCCGTCGCGCCGCAGGTCGGAGTTCTTCTTGACGGCGGCGCGGGTCGCCTCGTCGACGACCTCGCCGAGCCGCTCGGCGAGCGTGGCCTGGTCGGGCTCCTCGAAGCGGATGCGGAGGAACTCCTGGCCCGACCACTCGCCGAGGCCCTCGGGGAGCCGGGAGAGGCGCTGGGCGGAGCGGAGCGTCGCGAGCGAGGACTCCACGAGGCCGCGCAGCCGGTCCACGATCGAGTCCCGGTTGCGCTCCAGCTGCGCCAGCTCGTCGGTGAGGACCCGCAGCCGGGGCGCGAAGGCCTCGGCCCACTTGGCGGCGTGCTCCGGGAGCGCGGAGGCCGGGAGTTCGCGGATCTGCTGGCGGGCCGGGGTGCGGACCTGCTCGTAGCGGGTGGAGTTGGCGTGCCGGACGAGGATGTCGCTCGCCTCGCGCACGGCGGCGTCGGCGGCGGACAGCTCGGCGGTGCAGCCGCGCAGCGCGCGCCGCGCCTCGGCCGCCGTCGTGCGGGCCTCCTCCAGGGTGCCCGCGTACGGCTCGGTCTCCTCGCGCTCCTCGTCCGTGTGGTCGCGGAGCAGGTCCCGCAGCAGGGCCGCGGTCTCGTCGAAGCCGCCGGCCGCGTCCTCGGCGGCCCGGTGGTCGCGGAGCAGTCCGGCGTGGGCGGCGCGCGCGGCCTCCAGGGCGTCGGTGCGGGAGGCGAGTTCGGTGGTGGCGGTACGGAGCAGGGCCTGGGCCCGCTCGGCGTCGGCGGGGACCAGCTCCTCGGGCAGCTCGGTGTGCGCCTCGCCGTCCTCGGGGGCCAGGCGCTCGGCCTCGCCGCGCAGCCGGCCGAGCTTCTCGCTGGCCTCGGATGCGCGGGTCTCCAGCATCTGGACGAGGGCCTCGGCGCGGGCGGCGGCGGCCTGCCGGGAGGGGCCGTCGGCGCCGTCGGTGGACTCCAGGAGCTGTTCGGCGCGGGTGCGGACCTTGTTGGTGAGGCGGTCGAGCTCGGCGAGGGCGGCGGACTCGTCGCTCTCGGCGCGGGCCTGTTCGGCGCGCAGGTCGGCGCCGACGCCGACCTTCTCGTACACCTGGGAGGCCGCCCGGTAGGCCTCGCGGAGGGTGGGGAGCGCGGTGCGGGGCGCGTCCGGCTCCTCCTCGGGGAGGTTCTCGGGGGCGCCGGCGATCTCGGCGCGCTCGGCCCGCAGGGCGCGGGCGGTGCGGTGGGCGTCGTCGGCGGCGCGCTGGGCGGCGCGGCGGTCCTCGTCGGCGGCGCGGGCGCGCTCCAGGCAGGTCTGGGCGCGGGCCTCGGACTCGGTGGCGTCGTCGGCGAGTTCGCGGAGCTTGGCCTGCCAGGCGGACCGCTCGCGCAGCCGGAACGCCAGTCCCGCGAGGGCGTCGGCGGCCCGGCGGGCGCGCTGGGCGGCCTCCTGGCGCTCGTCCCGCAGGTGGGCGGCCTCGGCGGCGGCCTCCTCGGCCTCCGTACGGGCCGTGCGGGCCTCCTCCAGGGTGGCGACGGCGGCCTCGGCGGCCTCGCGGGCGGTGGTGGCGGCGGACGCGAGCTCGGCGAGCATCCCGAAGGGGCAGTCGGCGCGCCAGGCGCCGATCCGGGAGGCGAGGGCGCGGTCGCCGGCGAGGCGGCCGGCGAGGGTGCGGATCTCCTCGTCGCGGGCGGCGGCGCGGGCGCGCAGCGCGTGCCGTTCCTCGTCGGCGGCGTGCTCGTCGTGCATGGCCGGGTTCGGCGGGACGAGGAAGACCCCGGTGTCCTCGGCCGTGTCCTGGGCGGGCACGGGGGCGAGGAGGGCGGCGGCGGTGCCGACGGCGACGGCGGAGCGGGGCAGCAGGGCGGCGCTGCCGAGGACCTCGCGCGCGCGTCCGTACGAGATGGGGTCGGTGATCACCACGCCGTCGACGAGCTCGGGGCGGGCGGCGAGGACCCGGGCGTGGTCGGCGGGGTCGACGGACTGGGCGAGGTAGCGCCAGCCGGGGAGGGCGGGGATGCCGTGCTCGCCGAGGTACTCGACGGTGGCGAGGACGTCGGGGCCGGGCGGCAGCAGGCCGCCGTCGCCGAGGGCCCCGAGGATGCGGGAGTCGTCGGCGGCGGCGGTGCGCAGCTCGAAGAGCTGGCGCTCGGCGGAGGCGACGGCCTGGTCGAGCAGGCCGCGCAGGTCGTCGGCGTACCGGTCGAACTCGGTGGCGGTGAGCGGGCCCTGGTGCGTGGCCTCCGGGTCGGTCCCGTCCTCGGGGTCGGCGTCGGAGGGGGTCGCGGCGCGCCGGTCCTGGAGCGGGGAGCCGGAGGACGGCAGGCTCAGGAGTTCGGCGAGGCGCTCCTCGGAGGCGAGGGACTCGGCGGCACGGCGCTCCGCGTCGTAGGCGTTGCCCGCGGCCTCGGCGGCGTCCGCGGCGCGGGCGGCGGCGAGTTCGGCGCGGGACTCGGCGCCGGCGGCCTCACGCGCGCGCTCGGCCGCCGTGCGGGCGGCCTCGCGGGCGGTGTCCCAGGCGGCGACGGTCGTCTTCTCGGCGTCGCTCGCGGCGAGGGCGGCGCGGGCCGGGTCGGCGTCGGGCGCGGTGTCGTCGAGCCAGCCCGCCCGTACGGCCTCGGCGGTCTCCTGTTCGACCTCGGCGAGCCGCTGGCGCAGGTGGCCGGCCTCGCTGCGGGCGCGCTGGGCCTCGGTGGCGGCGGAGGTGGCGTCGCGGTGGGCGGTCTCGCTCGCGTCCTGGAGGGCGGTGGAGCGTTCCTCCTCCTCCGCCGCGTGGCGCTCGCCCTCCTCGGCGGCGGCGGCCAGGGCCCGTACGAGATCGGCGGCGGCCTTGGCGCGGGCGGCCAGGGCGGGGGCCGCGTCGCGCTCGGCCTCGCGGATGGCGGCGGCCACGCGCGCGGAGCGGTCGCCCGCGGCCCGGTGGCGCAGGACCGCCTCGGCGGCCTGCCAGGCGGAGTGCAGGGTGCGGGCGTCGGTGAGTTCGCGGCGCCGGCCGGCGGCGCCCTTCTCGGCGGCGGTCAGCGCGAGGGAGGCGTGCCGGTAGGCGAGTTCGGCGGCGATGAGGGAGCTGCGGCCGCGGGCGGTCTCGGCCTCGGCGACGGCGTGTCCGGCGGAGGTGACCTGCTGGGCGAGCTCGGCGGCGCGGCCGCGCTCCTCGGCGGCGCGGGCGGAGAGCCTGCGGGCGAGCGTGCGGGTGCGGCGCTCGGCGCCGGCGTGCACCTCGCGCGCGTGGGCGCGGGTTCCGGCGGATTCGACGATCCGGCCGAGGAGGTCCACGGAGCCGGCCGTGAAGTCGCGCTCGGCGGTCAGCTCGGCGCGGCGGCCCAGCTTGTTGCCGAAGCCGCCGACGAGGTCGGCGAGGCCGTCGGTGTCACGGGTGTCGGTGACGGCGCGCAGCAGGAGGTCGGTGAAGTCGGAGTCCTTCTTGACCGCGAAGAGGCCGGCGGCCTCGCCCTCGTCGGCGTTCATCTCGCGCTGGTAGCGGAAGAGTTCGGGGTCGAGGCCCAGGTCGCCGAGGTGCTCGTTCCAGCGGTCGTGGATCTCCTCCCAGACCACCTCCAGGTGCGGATAGGCCTTCCCGGCCTCGGTGAGCGCGTCGCGGAAGCCCTTCATGGTGCGGCGGCGGCCGGTCGCGCCGGAGGCGCCCTCGGCGGGCGGGCGGACGGAGGTCGCCTCGGCGACGGGCAGGTTGTCCAGGCTGAGTCCGGGGCCGGGACGGAAGGAGTACCAGGCCTCGGCGAACTTCCGCGGGTCGTTGGAGACCTGGCGGCCGCGCCACTCGCTGGCCTTGCCGACGACGACGAGCTCGCCGGTGAGGGTGTGCTGCCACTCCAGGGCCACGTGGCCGCAGTCGTCGGCCAGGAGGAACTTGCGCAGCACGCCGGAGCTGGCGCCGCCGAGGGTGTTGCGGTGGCCGGGGAGCATCACCGAGAAGATCAGCTTGAGGAGGACGGACTTGCCGCCGCCGTTCTCCAGGAAGAGCACGCCCGCGGGGGCCGGGCGGCGCGGCGGGCCGACCGGCTCCTCCTCGAAAAACTCCGCCTGGGTGGGGGCGGGGTGGGGCACGGGTGCGCCGACTCCGCGCAGGTCCAGGACGGTGTCGGCGTAGCGCGCACCGGCGGGACCGATGGAGTAGAGGCGGACCCGGGACAGCTCGTACATGGCGAGGGACTCTCGTGCTCTCGTGCTCGTCGTGCTCAGGAAGGTCGGTTGCTCGGGGCGTTACGCGTGGAAGGGCAGGCCCGCGTCGGCGGCGAGTTCCAGGTCGTCGCCCTCGGGCGGCGGGAGGAGGGTCGCGGAGCCGTCGCTGACGGGGACGACGCCGAGTTCGAGGAGCTCGGCCATGGCGGCGGAGCCGGCCATGTCGCGGACCTGGAGCTGGTAGCGGGCGGTGGTGCGGTAGGAGCCGCCGCCCTCGTCGCCGGTGCGCTGGAGGAAGCCGGAGTCGGTGAGGAAGGCGGCCGCCTTGCCGACGATGCCGGTGGTGGAACCGGCGAGTCGGCGGGCGTCCTTGGTGGCTCCGGTGGCGCTGCGGCGGGCGTAGATACGCCAGGCGGCCTCCAGGCCGGGGGCGTCGGAGGCCGGGTCGGTGTTCTCGCCCTGCTCCTCGGCGCGCTGCTCCAGGCGCAGACAGGCCTGGCGTACGAAGGCGTCGACGCCGTTGACCGTGAGCCGGCCGATGTACGCGTCGTCGGCGAGGTCCTCGGGGCGGGGGAAGGCCATGGCGGCGACCGCGAGGTGGGCCAGGCCGTGCAGGAAGCGGTCGGCGGAGTCCGTGTTGGCGCGGCGGGCGTAGTCGCCCATGCGGACGGCGAAGACGGAGTCCTCGCCGGCGGTGACGGCCATCCCCGCGCGCGGGGAGACCTCCAGGACGACGAGGCCGAGGCCGGTGGCGACGGCGTCGGCGAGGCGCGCGAAGGCGGGGTCCTCGCGGTAGCGGCGCAGGAGCTCGGTGTACTCGGCGTCGCGGGCCGGGAGCAGCTTGGGCTGGAGCCCGAACGAGACGAGCCGGGCCGCGTCGGCGGCGTCCGCGGGGGTGACGACGGAGGCGGTGGAGGGGGCCGGGGGCTGCGGGGGCTCCTGCTCGCTCCACGCGTCGGCGTACTCGGCGTGGGTCTCACTCACGGCTGGGGCTCCTCGGTACGGCTCTCGGTCGGTACGGCGCGGGGTACGGGCAGGGGGACGGGGGTGACGGCGGCGGGGGCGGGGCGGTCGGCGGGCGCGGGCGGCTCGTCCGTGAGCCGCACGGCCCGCACGGCCGGGAGGTCCCGGCGCCGGGCGGGCGGAACCCGTGACGGCTCCGGCACCGACACGGTCCCGAACCGGGGGCGGCCGGCGGCGGCCGGGGCGGGCCCGGCCGTGCTCTCGTCGTCGCCCCGGGACCCGGTGGGCGGCTCCACGGGCACGGCCCGCAGCCGCGGGAGGCCGGCCGGATCACCCTGGACGGCCTCGGCGGCTTCCCGATGCGGTTCGGTGAGGTCGGCGGCCGGCTCCGGGGCGGCCTCGGCGGCCGGCTCCCGTACGGTCTCGGCCTGCGGCTCCGGTGCGGACTCGGCGGTCTGCTCCGGTACGGACTCCGGTTCCGCCACGGGCTCCCGCTCCGGTACGGCGGCGGGCGCCGGGGTCCGGGGAGTGAGGGTCACGTGCCCTCCGTGCGGTCCGCGGCCATGCCCACCGCGTCGAGCAGCGCCGTACCGACGATCAGGTCGGCGCCGCCGAACTCGGGGTCGGCGAGCGGGGTGCCGTCGTCGACGGCGAAGAGGAGGCGCTCCTCGCCCTGGCGGTAGGCCGTGCCGACCGGGGGGCTCGCCGCGTGGACGGCGAGGAGGGCGACGAGGTACGGCAGGTCGGGGTCGAGGCGGCGGGCCTCGGCGAGCAGGCCGGAGAGGCGGCGCGGGGCGTCGTGCTCCAGGTCGAGCAGGCGCATGGCGCTCGCGAGCTGCTCCTCGCTGAAGCGGGAGTCGTCGGGGGTGGCGATGAGGTCGGGCTCGGGCATCTCCGCGCCGAGGTGCTCGCGCTCGACGGGCGGGGTGAGGAGCAGGTCGACGAGGTCGCCGAGGCGGACGGAGGCGGGGGTGCGCAGTCCGGTGCCGTGGGCGAAGAAGGCGTCGGTGACGCGGGTGGCCTCTTCGACGGGGAGCGGCAGGACGGGGGCGACCAGCTGTCCGTACAGGTCGAGGCCGGTGTACGCGGTGGGCGTGGCGAAGGCCTGGCGGTCCTGTTCGGCGCGGAAGAGCGGCCCGGCCTCCAGGAGGCGCGACTGCAGCTGGGTGTGACGCCGGATGCAGTCCTTGACTATGTCGACCAGTTCGGCGGCGCGCCGCTTGTGCTCGGCGGTCTTCGCGTCGGAGGCGGACTCGGCCTCGTCGCGGGCCCTGCGGATGTTGGTGAGGATCGCGTTCTCGTGGCGGTAGCGGTCGGCCACGTGGTCGAGCGCCTCGGCGATCATGTCGGGGACGGTGTGGAGCCAGTCGACGGCGCGGACGTTGCGCCGGGTGGCCTCCAGGGTCTTGCGGAGGGTCTCGGCGTACTGCACGGTCCGGTAGCGCGCCTGCTCGGCGGCGAGCTGGGCGTCGGCGAGGCGGCCCCGGTTGATGAGGACCTCCAGCTTCACCTCGGCGGCGATCTGGGCGCTGGTGACGTCGGTGTCGAGGGCTCCGACGAGGACGTTGACCGCTTCGTCGGTGGTGCGGAGGTAGACCCCGCCGCCGTAGCCGGGGACCTCTTCGATGAGCTTGAAGTCGTAGTCGCGGCGGACGTAGACCCCGTCGGTGCCGAAGGTGCCGTAGACGGCGCGGAAGCCGCGGTCGACGCTGCCGACGTTGATCAGGTTCTCCAGGACCCAGCGGGCCACGCGCTCGTGCTCGGCGGCGGGGCGGGTGGGGGCCTGGGCGGCGACGCGGGGCAGCAGGCGGGCGACGATCTGCTCGTGGTCGGCGCCGGTGTCGAAGTCCATGTTCAGCGTGATGAGGTCGATCGCGGCGAGGGCCACTTCGGCCATCGCGTAGACCGTGTACTCGCCGGCCAGGTTCGCCTTGCGCGCGTCGAGGTCGTGCAGCGGGGCGGTGCACGCGAGCGCGCGGAGGCGCCGCGCGAGCCCTTCGTCGGCGGCCGGGCCCTGCGCGGGGCGCGGCCCCGCGCTGAGCTGGGGCGGAGCGAGGTCCGTCGAGGCAGGCGAAGTCACGGTGGACAGATTAGGTCCTCACCCTGACAACGGTCGAAACGGCGCAGATGCGCCCGGCCTCCCGGGGCGCCCCCGGGTCAGCCCGCGGGGGCCGCCGGATCGTCGACGGCCTGGGCGTAGGCGGCGGCGACCCGGGTGCGGGAGTCGTCGAGGTAGCGGGCGAGGAGCCGCTCCGCCGAGGCCCGTTCACCGGCGCGCAGGGCGTCCAGAATCTCCCGGTTCCTCCGGAGATAGGGCTCATGGAGCGCGCGCGGGTCGTCGACGACGTGGAAGGCGAGGCGGAGTTCGGCGAGGACTCCGCGCATCAGCTCGTCGGCGCGGGCGCTGCCCGCGAGGGCGACGAGTTCGCGGTGGAAGTGGATGTTGGCCGTGGAGACGCCCGTCCAGTCGTCGGCGCGGGCCGCGGCCTCGCCCTCGGCGACGGCGGCGATGAGGCCGTCGACGGCGAACGGCGGCTGCCCCAGGCCCCGTACGACGGCGCATTCGACGAGCCGGCGGGTGCGGTAGATGTCGTCCACGTCGTCGACGGCGAGGACGCGGACGAACACGCCCCGGTTGAGCTCGTGGACGAGCAGGCGCTCGTGGGTGAGGAGCCGGAACGCCTCGCGGAGTGTGTTGCGGGACACACCGAGGGCGCCGCCGATGCTCTCCTCGGAGAGTCGTGCTCCGGGTGGGAAGTAGCCCTCGGCGATCCGGGTGCGCAGGATGTCCGCGACCCGCTCCGCCGTGCTCGTGCGCCCCAGGAGCGCACGGTCGTCCACCAGTCCTCCGGCCCCGCTCGGCTCCACAGCGCCTCACCCCTTTCCGTCGTCCGCGGCCGAGTCAACCGCAGAAACGGGAGGGCGACAACACGCATCTTGTCGGATCGTTGAACAATCCTCTACCTTGACGGCACCGCACGGTTCCTCAGTACGTCTCTCAGGCACGCCTCCCACTCCCGCGAGGTGCAGATGAGCACGACACAGACCCGGCAGCACTCCCAGGGCGAACGGCCCGACGACACGGGCGCGTTCGCCTGGCTGCGCGGCCTCGGTCCGCGCGGCCGGCGCGCCTTCGGCGGCGCTTTCGGTGGATACGCCCTGGATTCCTACGACTTCTTCACCCTCCCCCTGTCGATGGTGGCGATCGCCGCAGCCTTCGACCTCGACAAGGGCCGGACCGGCCTCCTGACCACCGTCACCCTCGTCGTCTCGGCGGTCGGCGGCGCGCTCGCCGGCGTCCTCGCCGACCGCGTCGGCCGGACGAAGGCGCTGATGATCACGGTCGTCACGTACGCGCTCTTCACCGTCCTCTGCGGCTTCGCGCCCGACTACGAGACCCTGCTGGTCTTCCGGGCGCTCCAGGGCCTGGGCTTCGGCGGCGAATGGGCCGTCGGCGCGATCCTGGTGGCCGAGTACGCCTCCGCCCGGCACCGGGGCCGGACGCTCGGCGCCGTCCAGAGCGCCTGGGCGGTCGGGTGGGCGCTCGCGGTGCTCGTGTACACGCTGGTGTTCCAGTGGGCCGATCCGGACCTCGCCTGGCGGATCCTCTTCTGGACCGGCGCGCTGCCCGCGCTCCTCGTCGTCTACGTACGGCGGAACGTCGAGGACGCCCCGCAGGCGACCGAGGCACGCCGGGCCGGCGGCGGGCGCGGCTCGTTCCGGGCCGTGTTCGGACCCGGTCTGCTGCGCACGACGCTCTTCGCGATCCTGCTCTCGACCGGCGTCCAGGGCGGCTACTACACGCTCGCCACCTGGGTCCCGACCTTCCTGAAGAGCGAGCGCGGCCTGACCGTGGTCGGCACCGGCGGGTATCTGACCCTGCTGATCTCCGGGGCCTTCACCGGCTATCTGACCGGGGGGTACCTCACCGACCGGCTCGGGAGGAAGAAGAACATCGCCCTCTTCGCCCTGCTGTCGGCGGTGTCCGTCCTCGCCTACACCCACATCCCGGCCGGGGCGAACACCCTGCTCCTGCTGCTCGGCTTCCCGCTCGGCTTCTGCATGTCGGCCATCTTCAGCGGCTTCGGCTCCTTCCTCGCGGAGCTGTACCCGACGGCGGTGCGCGGCACGGGGCAGGGCCTCACGTACAACACGGGCCGCGCGGTCGGGGCCGTCTTCCCGACCCTGGTCGGCTTCCTCGCCGAGAGCTGGGGCGTGGGCGGGGCCCTTGTCTTCGGAGCCGTCGGCTACGGCCTGGCCGTGCTCGCCCTGCTGGGGCTGCCCGAGACCCGGGGGAGGGAACTCGTATGAGCGGGACGGTGGTTCTCGATCCGCGTGAGGCACGCGCGCGTGCACGGGCCGGGACGGCGGGGCCGACGGCCGGCTGGGCCCCGGGCCACGCGCAGGCCAATCTGATCACGGTGCCCGCGGACTGGGCGTACGACGTGCTGCTGTTCTGCACCCGCAATCCCCGGCCGTGTCCCGTGCTCGACGTCACCGACCCGGGCTCCTGGACGACCTCGCTCGCCCCGGACGCCGATCTGCGGACGGACATCCCGAGCTACCGGGTGTGGGAGCACGGGCGGCTCGTCGACGAGCCGGCGGACGTGCGCGCGTACTGGCGGAGCGATCTGGTCTCGTTCCTGATCGGCTGCAGCTTCACCTTCGAAGGGGCGCTGGCCGGGGCGGGGGCGCCGCTGCGCCATGTCGCGCAGGGACGGAACGTCTCGATGTACGTCACCGACCGGGCCTGCCGTCCGGCGGGGCGGCTGCACGGGCCGATGGTGGTGTCGATGCGGCCGGTCCCGGCGGGGCTCGTCCCGGTGGCGCGGCGGATCAGCGGTCTGCTGCCCGCCGTCCACGGGGCCCCGGTGCACGCGGGCGATCCGGCGGCGCTCGGCATCCGGGACCTGGACCGGCCCGACTTCGGGGACGCGGTCGAGGCGGAGCCGGGGGACGTGCCGGTCTTCTGGGCCTGCGGGGTCACCCCGCAGGCGGCCGTGACGGCCTCGCGTCCGCCGTTCGCGATCACCCACGCCCCCGGCCGGATGTTCGTCACCGACGTCCGGGACGAGCAGTACCGCATCGCCGTCTGAACCGCGTCTGACAACCCGTGAGCACCACCGCACCACCAGGTGGGAGAGGAAGCACCACATGACCTGGGTCCCGATCGATCTCAACGCCGATCTCGGCGAGGGCTTCGGCCGCTGGACGCTGACCGACGACGAGCAGTTGCTGTCCGTCGTCACCAGCGCCAACGTGGCCTGCGGCTTCCACGCCGGGGACGCGGCCACCATGCGGCGGGTCTGCGAGCTCGCGGCGGCGCGCGGGGTGCGGATCGGGGCCCAGGTGTCCTACCGCGACCTGGCCGGCTTCGGGCGGCGCGCGATGGACGTCCCGGCGGCGGAGCTGGCCGCCGAGGTGGCGTACCAGATCGGCGCCCTGGAGGTCTTCGCCCGGGCCGCGGGCTCGCGGGTCTCGTACGTGAAGCCGCACGGGGCGCTCTACAACCGGGTGGTCCGGGACGCGGAGCAGGCGGCGGCGGTCGTCGACGGCGTGCTGCTCGCGGACCGGACGCTGCCGGTCCTCGGGCTGCCCGGGTCCCGGCTGCACGAGGCCGCCGCGGCGGCCGGACTCCCGGTCGTCGCCGAGGCCTTCGGCGACCGGGCCTACCGGGCGGACGGCTCCCTGCTGCCACGGGGGCAGGAGGGGGCCGTCGTCACGGATCCGGACGAGGTCGTCGAACGGGCGGTGTCCATGGCCCGGTTCGGGGTCGTCACGGCGCACTGCGGCAGCTCCGTCGCCGTCCGGGCCCGGTCGCTCTGCCTGCACGGGGACACCCCGGGCGCGGTGGGCCTCGCCCGGCGCGTCCGGGAACAGCTGGAGGCCTCCGGCGTGCGGGTGGAGGCCTTCGCATGAGGGTGCTGAGGGCGGGCGACCGGGCCCTCCTGGTGGAACTGGACGACGGCGGGGCGACCGAGGCCTTCCACGCCGAGCTGCTGCGGCGGCGTGCGGCCGGTGCGCTGCCCGCCGTACGGGAGATCGTGCCGGCGGCGCGGACCGTGCTCCTCGACGGGGTGGCCGATCCGGAGCGGCTCGCGGCGGAGCTGACCGGCTGGGAGCCGGCGCCGCTCCCCGCGCGCGTGGGCGAGGCCGTCGAGGTGCCGGTCCGCTACGACGGGCCCGACCTGGCGGAGGTCGCCGCGCTGTGGGGGGTGTCCGTGGAGGCGGCGGTACGGATCCACACGGCGGCCGAGTTCCGGGTCGCCTTCTGCGGGTTCGCGCCCGGTTTCGGCTATCTGACGGGGCTCGGCGAGCGGTACGGGGTACCGCGCCGGGCCACCCCGCGCACGTCCGTCCCGGCCGGCTCGGTCGCCCTGGCGGGGCCGTACACGGGTGTCTACCCGCGCTCCTCCCCCGGCGGCTGGCAGTTGATCGGCACCACGGACGTGGCCCTGTGGGACGCCGGCCGGGAGCCGGCCGCCCTGCTCACGCCGGGCACCCGCGTCCGGTTCACGGCGGGGGGCGGACGATGAGCGACCGGGCCGTCGCCGTGGTCCGGGCCGGGGCCCTGACGACCGTGCAGGACCTGGGGCGCACGGGGTACGCGCACCTGGGCGTGCCCCGCTCGGGCGCCCTCGATCCGGCGGCCGGGCGCCTCGTCAACCGGCTCGTCGGCAACGCGGAGGACGCGGCGGTCCTGGAGACCACGGTCGACGGGTGCGCGCTGCGGCCCCGGTGCGCGGTGACCGTGGCGGTGGGCGGCGCGCCCTGCCCGGTCCGGGTGGACGGCCGTCCCGCCGCCTGGGGGACGGCGGTCCGGGTCGGGGCCGGATCCGTCCTGGAGGTCGGCGCGGCCGTCCGCGGTCTGCGCTCGTACGTGGCGTTCGGTGGCGGGATCGCCGTCGCGCCGGTGCTCGGCAGCCGCTCCACCGACCTGCTGTCGGGCCTCGGCCCGGCTCCGCTGGCGGAGGAGACGGTGCTGCCGCTGGGAGCGGCCACGGCCGTACGGGGGTCGGTCGACGCTCCCCCCTGGCCGGGGCCGCCGGACGAACTCGTCCTGCGGGTCCGGCCGGGCCCCCGGGACGACTGGTTCACCGGTGCGGCGCTCCGCTCCTTCACCACGCGCGCGTACCGGGTGTCCCCGGCGAGCAACCGGATCGGGCTGCGGCTCGAGGGCCCGGCCCTGGAGCGGGCCGTGCCGGGCGAGCTGGCGAGCGAGGGCATGGTCCTGGGCGCGGTGCAGGTGCCGCCGGACGGGCGCCCGGTGGTGTTCCTCGCGGACCATCCGACGACCGGGGGCTACCCGGTGGTCGCGGTGGTCCGGGAGGCCGACCTGGGCGCGGCGGCCCAGGCGGTCCCGGGGACGCCGGTGCGGTTCGTGGCGGTGCGCTGACGGGTCACAGGGGCGGCGGGCTGACGGTTCACAGGGGCGGCGGGCCGTAGCCCCCGCCGCCGGGGGTGCGCAGGACGAGGACGTCGCCGGGGCCCACCTCGGTGGTGGCGGCGCCTTCGAGGTGCTCGACGGTGCCGTCGGCGCGTTCCACGAGGTTCTCGCCGAGGGCGCCCGGCTGCCCGCCGGCCATCCCGTACGGCGGGATCCTGCGGTGTCCGGTGAGGAGGGCCACCGTCATCGGCTCCAGGAAGCGCAGCCGCCGCTCGACGCCGTGGCCGCCGTGCCACCGGCCGCGCCCGCCGCTGTCCTCCCGTACCGCGAAGGAGTCGACGCGGACCGGGTGGCGCCACTCCAGGATCTCGGGGTCCGTGAGCCGGGAGTTGGTCATGTGGGTCTGGACGGCGTCGGCGCCGTCGAAGCCGTCGCCGGCGCCGGAACCGCTCGCGACGGTCTCGTAGTACTGCACGCGCGCGTTGCCGAAGGTGACGTTGTTCATGGTGCCGGAGCCCTCGGCCTGGACGCCGAGGGCCGCGTAGAGCGCGCCGGTGACGGCCTGGGAGGTCTCGACGTTCCCGGCGACGGTGGCCGCCGGGTGGGCGGGCGCGAGCATGGAGCCGGGCGGGACGCGGATCTCCAGGGGCTCCAGGCAGCCGCTGTTGAGCGGGATGTCCTCGTCGACGAGCGTGCGGAAGACGTACAGGACGGCGGCCATGACGACGGCCGTGGGCGCGTTGGCGTTCCCGGGCAGCTGGGGCGAGGTGCCGGTGAAGTCGAGGACGGCGGAGCGCCGTTCGCGGTCGACGCGGACGGCGACCTGGATCACCGCGCCGCCGTCGGTCTCGTAGCGGCACTCGCCGTCGTCGAGGCGCGCGATGATGCGCCGTACGGACTCCTCGGCGTTGGCGCGGACGTGCCGCATGTAGGCCTGGACGACGTCGAGTCCGAACTCCTCGACCGTGCGGCGCAGTTCCTCGATGCCCTTCTCGTTGGCGGCGATCTGGGCGCGCAGGTCGGCGAGGTTGGTGTCCGGGTCGCGGGAGGGGTGGCGGGCGCCGGTGAGCAGGGCGCGGGTCTCGGTCTCGCGCAGCCGGCCGTCGCGCACGAGCAGCCAGTTGTCGAAGAGGACGCCCTCCTCGTCGACGGTCTCGCTGAAGGCGGGCATGGAGCCGGGGGTGATGCCGCCGATCTCGGCGTGGTGCCCGCGCGAGGCGACCAGGAAGCGGAGTTCGTCGCCCGTGTCGTCGAACACCGGGGTGACGACGGTGACATCGGGGAGGTGGGTGCCGCCGTGGTACGGGTCGTTGATCGCGTACACGTCGCCGGGGCGCAGGTCGTCCGCGCGCCGGCGGAGCACCTCCTTGATGGACTCCCCCATGGAGCCGAGGTGGACGGGGATGTGGGGGGCGTTGGCGATGAGGTTGCCCTCGGCGTCGAAGAGGGCGCAGGAGAAGTCGAGGCGTTCCTTGATGTTGACGGACTGGGCGGTGTTCTCCAGGCGCACGCCCATCTGCTCGGCGATGGACATGAAGAGGTTGTTGAAGACCTCCAGGAGGACGGGGTCCACGTCCGTGCCGGCGGCCACGCGCGCGGGGCGGGGGACGACGCGGTGCAGCACGAGGTGGCCGCCGTTGGTCGCGGTGGCCCGCCAGCCGGTGTCGACGACGGTCGTGGCGTCGGCCTCGGCGAGGATCGCGGGCCCGTCGACGGTGTCGCCCGGCCGCAGGTCCTCGCGGCGGTGGAGCGGGGCGTCGTGGAGCGTGCCGGCGCTGTGCGTCCGGACGGTGGCGAGGGGCGCGAGGGCGCCGGTCCGCTCTCCGGTGTCGACGAGGACCGGGCCGTGCGGTCCCGCCGTGCCGACGGCCTCGACGGTGACGGCCTCGACGACGAGCGGCCGGTCCAGGGTGAAGGCGTACCGCGCGCGATGGACGTCTGTGAACGCGCTTTTCAGCTGATCGCCTGGTGCGAGGTCGACGGGCAGGCTCGCGTCCGTGCCCGCGTACCGCAGGAGTACGCGCGCGTGGGTGGTGATCGCCTCGTCCGGCAGTCCGTCGGCGCGCAGTTCCTCGCGGGTGCGTTCGGCGAGTTCGGCGCAGAGGGCCGTCACGCGTTCATGGGTGCCGGCGGCGTCGAGTTCGGCCTCGACGGACCGCTCCCGCATGGCGGTGGCGTCGGCGAGCCCGATCCCGTACGCCGAGAGGACTCCGGCCAGCGGGGGGACGAGGACGGTGTCGATGCCCAGGGCGTCGGCGACGGCGCAGGCGTGCTGGCCGCCGGCGCCGCCGAAGCTGGTGAGGGCGTACCGGGTGATGTCGTGGCCGCGCTCGACGGAGATCTTCTTGACGGCGTTGGCCATGTTGAGGACGGCGATCTCCAGGAAGCCGGCGGCGACCTCCTCGGGGGTGCGGCCGCCGCCGACCTCCTCCGCGAGGGCCGTGAACCGTTCCCGTACGACCTCGGCGTCGAGGGGAAGGTCTCCGCTCTCGCCGAAGACGGCCGGGAAGTGGTCGGGCTGGACGCGCCCGAGCATGACGTTGGCGTCGGTGACGGTCAGGGGTCCGCCGCGGCGGTAGCAGGCGGGCCCGGGGACGGCGCCGGCCGAGTCGGGTCCGACGCGGTAGCGGCGCCCGTCGTAGTGGAGGACGGAGCCGCCGCCCGCCGCGACGGTGTGGATGCTCATCATGGGCGCCCGCATCCTCACCCCGGCTACCTGTGTACCGAGTTCACGCTCGAAGGTGCCCGCGTAGTGCGACACATCGGTGGAGGTGCCGCCCATGTCGAAGCCGATGACCCGGTCGCGGCCCGCCTGTGCCGAGGTGCGGACCATGCCGACGACGCCGCCCGCCGGCCCCGACAGGACGGCGTCCTTGCCGCGGAAGTGGGCCGCCTCGCGCAGTCCCCCGTTGGACTGCATGAACATGAGGCGGATCCCGGCCAGTTCGTGGGCGACCTCGTCGACGTACCGGCGCAGGATCGGCGAGAGGTAGGCGTCGACGACGGTGGTGTCCCCGCGCGGGATCAGCTTGATCAGCGGACTGACCTCGTGCGAGCAGCTGATCTGGGTGAAGCCCGCGGCGCGGGCCGCCGCCGCGACCCGGGTCTCGTGCCCGGGGTGCCGGTAGCCGTGCAGGAGGACGACGGCGGCGGAGCGGAAGCCGTCGCGGTGCGCGGCGGCGAGCGCTTCGGCGACGGCGTCCTCGTCCAGCGGGCGGACGACGCGGCCGTGGGCGTCGGTCCGCTCGGGGACCTCGATCACGCGCGCGTACACCGCTTCGGGCAGCACGATGCGGCGGTCGAAGAGCCGGGGCCGGTTCTGGTAGGCGATGCGGAGCGCGTCGCGGAAGCCCTCGGTGACCAGGAGCACGGTCGGTTCGCCGCGCCGCTCCAGGAGGGCGTTGGTGGCGACGGTGGTGCCCATCTTGACGACGGCGATCCGGTCGGCGGGGACGGGTTCGTCGGGGTCCAGGCCGAGGAGGAGGCGGATGCCGGCGACGGCCGCGTCCCGACGGCGGGCGGGGTCGTGCGAGAGCACCTTGCGGGTGACGAGCCGGCCGTCGGGCCGTCGCCCGACGACGTCGGTGAAGGTGCCGCCCCGGTCGATCCAGAACTCCCAGCGCCCGGTCATCCTCCCATTGTGGCCGCCAGCGCCTCCGCGAGGGCGTCGTCCGCGCGCGCGTCGAGGGACGCGGTGCCGGTGCCGTCGGCCCAGTGGCGCAGTTCGGCACCGGCGAGCAGGAGGAGCTGCGGAAGCAGGTCACGGCTGCGGCGCAGGACCCAGCCGGTGCCGGCGGTGGCGAGCCAGAGCAGGGCCTCGGCGCGGGTCGGCGGCGGTTCGACGGGCTCCGTCGAGGGCGGTGCGCCGTGGGCGAGTCCCCGGTCGGCGAGGAGCCGGTGGAAGCCGGCGGCGACGGCCCGGTGGCCGCGCTCGCCCGGGTGGAGCCGGTCCGCGCTCCACAGGGCGCGGGCCTCGGTCCAGGCGGGGTCGGCGAGGTGCAGGTGGACGGCTCCGTACCGGTCGGAAAGGGCGTGCACGACCGCGTTCACGGAGCGCTGGCGGCGGGCGAGCGGGCGGGCCAGGGGCGGGGGCAGACCGAGCATCCGCCCCGGATCGGGCAGACAGGCCGTCAGGAGTACGGCTCCGAGGGCGTCGAGGTCGGCGCAGACCCGGTCCAGGCGGTGGGCGAGGAGCGCGATGTCGAAGGTGCGGCGCAGGGTGTCGTTCACCCCGACGACGACGGAGGCCAGGTGCGGCCGGAACGCGAGGGCTCGCGGGGCCTGCCGCTCGGCGACGTCGGCGCTCAGCGCCCCGCTGGTGGCGAGGTTCAGGAAGCCGCTCCCCCGCCCCTCGGCCGCGAGCCCGTCGGCGAGCAGCGCGGCCCACCCCCGCCAAGCTCCCCCGACCCGGTCCCCCACCCCCTCGCTGAACGAGTCCCCGAGCACGACGAACCGAACGGGCCCCCCGGCCCCCTCGGCAGCGCCGCCGCCGCCCCGAGCGGCGGGGACACGGGCCCCTGCCACCGGCGCCTCGGCCACCGGGGTGCCGGGCGCGACCGCCCCGGCCTGCGGGGCCGCGGGGCCCCCGGCCGCGAGGGGCGGGGCCGGGGGCGAGACCGTCCCACCTCCGCCCTTCGGAACCGGC
This sequence comes from Streptomyces sp. NPDC004284, assembly GCF_042874035.1. NCBI lineage: Bacteria > Bacillati > Actinomycetota > Actinomycetes > Kitasatosporales > Streptomycetaceae > Streptomyces > Streptomyces sp. NPDC004284. Next base: position 41,021 of record NZ_JBIAMJ010000006.1, read on the forward strand.
ACCGTCCCACCTCCACCCTCCGAGGCCGGGCGGAGGGCCGGAACCCTGCCTTCCGGGACCGGGGCCGGGACCGTCCCGCCCCCGTCCTCCGTCACCTCGTCCGACGGCGGGCCGGGGGCGCGGGCCGGTGTGTCCCGGGGTGCCGGGACCGGCTCCGCCACCCCCGCCCACGCCCCCGTCGCCGCCCCCGTCGTCTGCGGTGTCATCGCCGTGCCTCCTCGGGGACGAGCGGCCGGGGCGCCGGGAGGGCGTCGTGGGCGTGGAGGAAGGCGGTGATGGCGCGGTCCCAGGAGAAGGCCTCCGCACGCGCGCGTGCGGCCCGGCGGCGGGCGGTCTCCGGGGTCGCGAGGAGGCTCCGTACCCCGGCGGCGAAGGCGGCCGGGGTGTCGGCGGCGGCCGCACCCGCCGTGCCCACGACCTCGGGCAGGGCGGAGGAGGCGCTGACCACGACGGGGGTCCCGCAGGCGAGGGCCTCCAGGGCGGAGAGGCCGAACGTCTCCGCGGGCCCCGGCGCCAGGCACACGTCGGCCGCCGCCTGGAGGTCCGCCAGGGCCGCCCGGTCGGCGACGTGCCCGAGGAACCGCACCGGGAGGCGCCGCTCGCGCGCCCGGCGCTCCAGGGAGCCCCTCAGGGGCCCGTCTCCCGCGACCACGAGCGCCGCCGCGATCCCGTCCGCCCGCAGCTCCTCCAGGGCGTCCAGGGCCGTGCCCGGCCGTTTCTCGACCGAGAGCCGCGAGCACAGCAGGAGCAGCACCCGCTCCCCGCCGGCGTACCGGGCCCGCAGCGCGGTGCTGCGGCGGCCGGGCCGGCAGTGCTCCAGGTCCACGCCGAGCGGGGCCCGTACGACGTTGCGCGCCCCGATCCGTACGAACTCGCGCTCCGCCCACTCCGTCGTGCACACGATCCGGGCGAAGGCCCACGCCGTGCGGCGGTTGAGCCGGTCCGCCGCGCGGGCCGCGAGCGCGGGCGGCACGCCCCAGGTGCGCAGCACCCCGTCCGCGGTCTCGTGGGAGACCATGACGGACGGCACGCGCGCGCGTCGCGCCCACTCCCCCGTCCACCGCAGGGTGGTGCGGTCCGAGACCTCGATCCGGTCGGGGGCGAGCTCGTCGAGGAGCCGGCGGACCCGGCGGCGGTCGGCGAGGACCCGGTAGCCGCCGGTGCCGGGCAGCACGGGGCCGGGGAGGGTGACGACCCGGCCCTGCTCGGTGCGGTGGTCGCTCGCGACGTCTCCGGGGACGACGAGGACGGATTCGTGGCCGGCGGCCAGGTAGCCGCGGCCGAGTTGTTCGAGGGCGGTGCGGAGGCCGCCCGAGGTGGGGGTCACGAAGTTCGCGAGCCGCACGATCCTGAGCCCGGGGCCGCCCCCCGTACCGACGCCGTTCACGCCGCCACCGCCGTCCGCTCGCGCAGCACCTCCAGGTAGTGGCCGATCAGTTCGTCGCCGAGCGCCTCCCAGGTGCGTCCCCCGACGGCGGTCCGGCCGGCCAGTCCGTAGGCGGCGCGGGTGTCCGGCGCGGCGGCGAGCGCGGCGACGGCCGCGCGCAGCGCCTCCGGGTCGCCCGGGGGTACGAGGAGCCCGGTGCGCCCGTGGTCGACCAGGTCCAGGGGGCCGCCGGCGGCCGGGGCGACGACGGGGACCCCGCTCGCCATGGCCTCCTGGACGGTCTGGCAGAAGGTCTCGTACGGGCCGGTGTGGGCGAAGACGTCGAGCGAGGCGAAGATCCGGGCGAGGTCGGCGCCGGTGCGGCGGCCCAGGAAGCGGGCGCCCGGCAGGGCCGCGCGCAGGGCGGGCCCGCTCGGTCCGTCCCCGACGACCACGACCCGGACGCCGGGGAGCGCGCAGGCGCCGGCGAGCAGGTCCACCCGCTTCTCGGGGGCGAGGCGGCCGACGTAGCCGACGAGGAGCTCCCCGTCGGGGGCGAGCTCACGGCGGAGGGCGGCGTCGCGCAGTGCGGGACGGAAGCGGACGGTGTCCACTCCGCGCCCCCAGAGCCGGACGCGGCCGATGCCGTGGGCCTCCAGGTCGCGCACGGCGGCGGAGGACGGGGCGAGGGTGCGGTCGGCGGCGCCGTGCACGGCGCGGAGGCGGCGCCAGGCGGCGCCCTCGCCGGTCCCGACGTACGTGCGCGCGTAGCCGGCGAGGTCGGTCTGGTAGACGGCGACGGCGGGGATGCCGAGCCGGGCGGCCGCGGTCATGCCCCGGACGCCGAGGACGAACGGTCCGGCGAGGTGGACGAGGTCGGCGCGGTGGGCGGCGATGGCGGCGGCGACCCGGCGGCTGGGCAGGGCGACCCGTACCTGCGGATAGCCGGGCAGCGGGAGGGAGGGCACCCGGACGACGGGGCAGGGGGCGTCGGTGTCCGCGGCCGGGTCGGCGACGGCGGGGGCGATGACGAGCGGGGTGTGGCCCCGCCGGACGAGGTGGCGCGCGGTCTGCAGGGCGCAGTGCGCCACACCGTTGACGTCGGGAGGGAAGGATTCGGTGACGATGACGACACGCATACGGGTGTTGTCGTCGCGCTCGGCGTGCCCCCGCCGACGTGGATCTGGACGGGGAGGGAACGTCCCGTGAGCGTTTCCCCCGGAGCCGGGAGAACGCCCCGAAGCCGGGAGCCCCCTCGGGGGCCGGGGGAACGCACCGGCCCCCGGGACGGGGCCACGGTCGGCGGGTTCTCCGCCGCAGGCCGCGCCGTCCCGGGGGCCGGGTGCGGGGGCTCGGGTGCGCGAGGTCGGGCCGGGAGGGGTGGGCCGGATCTGTCGCTGCCCCGGAGCCGGGGTCAGACCTGGAGGTCCGGCCCTATCCGGTTGCGTACCGCCGTCTGGACCTCGACCTCTTCGGCCGGGTCTGCGGCGAGCCTGCGCAATCGTTCGGCGACGCGCACGTCACCGGTCTCGGCGTGCTGGGCCGCGATCTCGCGGGTGGTCTCCTCGCAGTCCCAGAGGCATTCGACGGCGAAGCCGGTCGCGAAGGTGGGGTCGGTGGTGGCGAGGGCGCACGCCACGCGGCCGCGCAGCCGGGAGGAGGTCGTCTCGCGGTAGACGTGGCGCAGCACGGGGGCCGCGCAGGCGATGCCGAGGCGTCCGGCGCCGTCGACGAGGCAGGTGAGCTCGGGGGCGTCGGGGCCCGCGGAGCGCACGGTGCCGCGCAGGGCGCCGAGGACGAGACCGGCGTCCTGGGCGGTGCCGCGGCAGGCGAGGACCTCGGCGGCGGCGGTCCCGAGGGCGTCGGTGCGCCGGACCCACGCACGGGCGCGCGCGACGGCGTCGTCTCCGCACATCCGCCGGTAGGCGGCGACGGCGGCGTCGGCGATCTCGCGGGAGTCGCCGTCGGCCGCGGCCTCGACGAGGTCGAGGACGGCGGGGTCCCGTGACTCGGCGAGGTGGTGCAGGGCGGCGCCGCGGGCTCCCGGCGCGCCGTACCGGGCGGCGGCGAGGATCTCGGGCCGGTCCTCGGGTCCGGCCACGGCGGTCAGGCAGCGGGCGGCGGGACCGTACAGCACGGCTCCGCGCTCGTACCCCTCCTGCGCCCAGTCGAGGACGGCCTTGACGCTCCACTCGGGGCGGGGCCCGGAGGGGCGCATCTGGCGCTGCCAGCGGTCGAAGGAGCCCTGTTCCCGGGCGGCCCTGACGCGGGCGCCGACGGCCTCGCGGGGGTCCTCGGCCCACAGCCGCCAGGGGCGGGGCTCGAAGGCGTCGCGGACGGTGCGCGCCAGTTCGGCGTCGCCCTCCGCGTCGGCCGGGAAGCGGGCCAGTACGGGCGGGGCGAGCGCGCGGAGTCCGGCGTCGTCGTCGCGGACGGCCAGCTCGTCCAGGGCCCAGGCCCAGTTGGCGCCGGTCGCCGCGTACCGCCGGAGCAGCAGCAGGGCGTCCTGGCGTCCGTAGGACGCGAGGTGGCCGAGGACGGCGAGCGCGAGCCCGGTCCGGGACTCCTCGGTGTCGAGGTGGTCCTCGGCGTCGAAGAGGTGCGCCTCGATCTCGCCCAGGCCTCCGTGGAGGTCCAGGTAGAGGCGGGCGTAGTACAGGGAGCGGTTCTCGACCTGCCAGTCGTGGCGGGGGTCGGCGAGAACGCAGTGGTTGAGGGCCGCGAGGGCCTCGGCGCGTGGCGCGGCGAGCGCGTGCAGGGTGCCGTCGCCGCGGCCCCGCTGCAGCAGGCCGAGCAGGGTGCCGCTCGGCGCTATGACTGGATCGAACATGGGAAGACGCCTCACATCAAGCTGTCGACACGACCGGGGGATACCGGGGGCAACCCGGTCGGGCGGTACATCGCCCGTACGCCTAGGCCGTGCGGCAACATTCGGGGCCGCCCGTCGTCGTCATTCGCCTGCCAGTGACCATCTTCCTCAGCCTCTCGTCGGTGGCCCGTTTTGCCGGGCCCGACGTCATGATGACCCACCCATTTCGCCACCGCGACCACATTTACGACGCGGCTCCCACCTGGGGTTCAGCCGCCGTTCACCTGGATCCGAAGAGCTCCAGGAGTTCGGCCTTGCCGAACATGCGGGCGGTGTCGAGGGCGGACGGAGTCCCGGCCTCCGGATTCGCCCCGGCGGCGAGGAGGGCGCGGATCACGGCGTCCTCACCCTTGAAGACGGCGCCGGCGAGCGGGGTCTGGCCGCGGTCGTTGGCGCGGTCGGCCTCGGCGCCGCGCTCCAGGAGGGCGGTGACCGCGGCGGCGTGGCCGTGGTAGGCGGCCAGCATGACGAGGGTGTCGCCCCTGTCGTTGGTGAGGTTCGCGGGGACGCCCGCGTCGAGGTAGGCGGCGAGGGCGTCGGCGTCACCCGTGCGCGCGAGGTCGAAGACCTTGGACGCCAGCTCGATGACCTCGGGGTCCGGAGTCTCGCTCATCGGGTGGGACCGCCTCTCTCCTGCTGTGTCGGCCTGTGCACGGCAAGCGCGGCCGTACGAGTGAATCGACAGGGTACTGCCCGCCCGGGGACATGGCGGCGCCCGGCCGAGGCAAAGATCACGTCATCTCGCCCGGGAGCCCGCTTCTAGCGCACGCCGGACATTTCGCCACCCGACGGGGCGCCCGCCGTCCGCCGGTCAAGTGAAATCGTCCATTTTTCACTCTAATGCACCTTTAGTCACATAGATACTTGCTGTGAACCTGGAAGGACTCATGGTGACTGTCCCCTCAACCAGGAGAACAACCAATGATCCTGTCCATCTCAGGCGTGGTCCTGCTCGGCATCATCTGCTTCCTGTTCTTCAAGAAGGACGGGATGAAGGCCTCGCACGCCCTCGTCAGCGCGCTGTTCGGCTTCTACCTCGCGGGCACCGCCATCGCCCCGAGCATCACGGCGGGTGGGCAGAGCCTCGCCGGTCTCCTGGGCGGGATCAAGTTCTGACGCCCTCCAGTCCCTTCCATCGATTCAGGAGTACTTCGTGGCCCGGCGACCACTCCCCCGCATTCTGAGCAGCGGCAGCGCGCAGATCGCTCGTAGTCGAGAGATCGCGCGCTCGGCCGCCGACAGCGCCACCGACGTGCTCCATCCGCTGATCACGGTCTCCCGTGGTCTGCGGAAGCTGGCCGCGACCGCGCGCGCCAAGTGGGCCGCGACCCCCAAGGAGCGGCGTGGTCCCACGCTGCTCCTGGTCGCGGCCTGCGTCCTGGTCGTCGCCCTCATGCCGTACGGGCCGCTCCTCGCGCTCGTCGCCCTGATGGGCGCGGCCGCGTGGAAGGGCCGTGAACGACCGGTCGTGAAGACCGGGCCCGACGAGGCGGAGATCGCCCGGCTCAAAGGCCTGTACGAGGCCCTCGTGCCGTACTTCTCCGTCCCCGACGACCCCTCCCCGCTCTTCGCCCACGGCGGCGACTGGAGCGGCGCCTTCGCGGAGTACGCCTTCGACGAGGACGGCCGGCTCACCCGGCTGAGGATCGCCTATCCCCCCTACTTCACCGACGGCGAGCCCGCCGCACGCGCGCGCATCGAGCAGCTGCTGCACGCCAAGTCGGGGCGCGGCCGCGAGTACCTCTTCGACTGGGACGAGGAGGGCAACCGGCTCGTCATGAGCGTGCTGCCCGCCCTGCCCACCACCATCGCCGCCCAGCGCTTCGTCACGGTCCCGGGCGAGACCGTCCTCGGCTTCACCGACGCCGACGCCGTGCAGCGGACCGTGCCCGTCGTCTCGGCGGACGGCACGGAGGACGCCCCGGCCGTCGTCTGGCGCACCGGCCCCCGCTCCACCGAGCCGCACCTGCTCGCCGTCGGCCAGCCCGGCAGCGGCACCACCTCGCTGCTGCGCTCGATCGCCCTCCAGGCCCTCCCCCACGGCGACGTGCTGATCGTCGACGGCGGCGGCACCGGCGAGTACGCGTGCCTGACCGGCCGCGACGGGGTCCTCGCGGTCGAGTGCGGGCTCTCCGGCGCCCTCGCCACCCTGGAGTGGGCGGCCCACGAGACGGAGCGGCGGCTGATCGCCGCGAACCGCGCCCGGCAGGCCGGCCTTCCCGCGCCGGAGGACACCCGCCGTCCGCTGTGGATCCTGCTCGACCGGCCGGGCGTCCTCGGCGACCTGGCCGCCGCCGACGGCCGCCCCGACCCGCAGGAGCTGCTCCAGGTGCCGCTGCGGCACGGGCGCGCGGCGCAGGTCACGGTGGTGGTCGCCGAGCAGTTCGACAGCGTGGACACCCTGAGCGAGGCGGTACGGACCCACACCCGGGCCCGGATCGTCCTCGGCCCCGCCTCTCCGGAGCAGATCGCCTCCGCCCTGGGCGCCCGGCCGCACACCACTCCGACGCCCGAGGTCCCGGCGGGCCGGGGGTACGCGCGCCTGGGCACCGGCCCGGTCCTGCGGCTCCAGGTGCCGGCGACGCCCGACCCGTACGACGACGCGACGAGCGAGGCGCACCGCCAGGCGGTCCTGGAGCTCCTCCCGGAGCGCCGCGCGACCTCGGCCCCGGCGACTCCGGTCCTGGTCAAGACCCCGGCGGCGGTCGCGGCCTCGGACACCGTCACGTTCTCGGCCGCCGCCTCCGCCTCGGACACGGTCACGCTCTCGGCCGCCGCGGTCGAGGCGGTCCCCGGCTCGGCGCCGGACCCGGCCCCGGCGCCCCGCACCGAGGCGGGCCCCGGCCCGGCCCCGTTCCACACGCCCGTCCCCGCGGAGGGCTGAGCACGTACGTACGGAGGGTCCCCACGCGCGCGTGGGGACCCTCCGTACGTCCGCGTGACGGCTACGCCACGAACGACCTGGGCGGTTCCGAGCCTCCGCCGCCCGCGCCGGACTCGACCAGACGGGCCGCGGCGGCGAGCCGGACGGCCGCCTCGTCCGCGACCGGGCCGCCGACCGTGAAGGGCAGCCGGACGAAGCCCTCGAAGGCGCCGTCGACGCCGAAGCGGGGCCCGGAGGGGACGCGGACGCCGACCCGCTCCCCCGCCTCGGCGAGCCGGGAGCCGGAGAGGCCGCCGGTCCGGACCCAGAGGGTCAGACCGCCGCGCGGGACCGCGAACTCCCATTCCGGGAGCTCCCGGCGGACGGCGGCGACGAGCGCGTCCCGGTTCTCCCTGGCCTGCTCGCGGCGGAGGGCCACGGCCTCCTCCCAACCGCCCGTCCGCATGAGCCAGTTCACGCCGAGCTGCTCCAGGACGGGGGTGCCGAGGTCGGCGTACGCGCGCGCGGCGACCAGGGAACGGATGACGTCGGGCGCGGCCCGGACCCAGCCGATCCGCATGCCCGCCCAGAAGGCCTTGCTGGCCGAGCCGACGGTGACGACGGTGGCGCCCGCCGGGTCGAAGGCGCAGACCGGCCGGGGCATCTCCAGGTCCTCGTCCAGGTGCAGTTCGGTCATGGTCTCGTCGACGACGAGCACCGTGCCGGCCGAGCGCGCCGCCTCGACGAGCTGCCGCCGCTGGTCCTCGTCGGCGAGCGCGCCGGTCGGGTTGTGGAAGTCGGCGACGACGTACGCGAGGCGGGGCGCGGCGTCCCGCAGCACCTGCCGCCAGCGGCCCAGGTCCCAGCTGCCGAGGCCCTCGGCCATGGCGACGGGCACGAGCCGGGCGCCGGCCGAGCGCATCAGCTGGAGGATGTTGGCGTACGAGGGCGACTCGACGGCGATCCGCTCGCCGCGCCCCGCGAAGAGGTGGCAGATGGCGTCGATGGCGCCCATGGCGCCGGTCGTGACCATGATCTGCTCGGGCATGGTGGGGATCCCGCGCGCGGTGTACCGGTCGGCGAGCATCTGGCGCAGCGCGGGCAGTCCGGCCGGGTAGTCCCCGTGCGTGTGGGCGTAGGGCGGCAGCTCCTCCAGGGCGCCCTGGACGCTCCGGGTGAGCCAGGGCTCGGGCGCGGGCAGGGCGGCGCAGCCGAGGTCGATCATCGAGCCGAGGGCCTCGGGGGGCAGCGGTTCGAGGCCGCGCGCGGGCAGCGGGTTCCCGGCGGGCACGGCGGTCCAGCTGCCGGCGCCGCGACGGGACTCCAGGAAGCCCTCGGTGCGCAGCGCCTCGTAGGCCGCGGCGACCGTGGTCCGGCTGACGGTGAGCGCGAGGGCGAGTTCCCGCTCGGCGGGCAGGCGGGCGGCGACCGGGACGCGGCCCTCCAGGACGAGCAGCCGGATGCCGTCGGCCAGGGCGCGGTAGGCGGGCGGCTTGCGGGCGCCGGGTCCGGCGGGCCGGGGCTGCTGCGCCTGGAGTTGCCGGGCGAGCTGAGCCGGTCCCACCGCCGAAGTCCACTGAGCCATGGAAATCAGTCCACCTTCCTCGAATTGGCCATGGTTGACATCCGATCCCCCGCCACAGAGTGTCATGGGTCAGTCCACTACCACCACCTTGGGGGGCAGTTCCTTGTCCATCGCCTCCGGCCTGCGCGGCCGGCACCTCACCCGTCGGCTCGTCCAGCTGTACGCCGGACTGGCGCTGTACGGGGTCAGCTCGGCGCTGCTCGTGCGCAGCGGGCTCGGCCTGGAGCCCTGGGGCGTCCTCCACCAGGGTCTCGCCGAGAAGACCGGGCTGACCATCGGCGTGGTGTCGATCGTCGTCGGCGCGGTGGTGCTGCTCCTGTGGATCCCGATCCGGCAGCGGCCCGGACTCGGCACGGTCTCCAACGTGTTCGCGATCGGTCTGGCGATGGACGGCACCCTGGCCCTGGTCCCGGACGTCGACGGCCTGCTCCGGCAGGTCCCGCTGCTCCTGCTCGGCATCGTCCTCAACGGGGTCGCGACCGGCCTGTACATCGCGGCGCGGTTCGGGCCCGGTCCGCGCGACGGTCTGATGACCGGTCTGCACCGGCTGACCGGCCGGTCCATCCGGCTGGTGCGGACCTCCATCGAGGTGGTGGTGGTCGCCACCGGCTTCCTGCTCGGCGGCTCGGTCGGCGTCGGAACGGTCCTCTACGCCCTGGCGATCGGACCGCTCGCCCAGTTCTTCCTGCGCCGGTTCACCGTCCCGGAGCCGGACTCCGACGGCGCCGCGGCCGCCCAGGAGCCGGACTCGGGCAGCACCGTGGTCGCCCAGGGGCCGGCCACCGGCAGCGCCACGCTCACCCCCGGGTCGGACCCCGGTGGCACCGCGGTCGCCGGCGGGACACCGGAAGGCGTCATACTGCGGCCGTGACTCGCGTACGCCACCCCTATCTCGACCATCCCTCCCCCCTCGCGTTCGCCCATCGCGGCGGCACGGCGAACGGCCTGGAGAACACCGCGGCCGCCTTCCGCCGGGCCTCCGCCGCGGGCTACCGCTATTTCGAGACCGATGTGCACACGACGTCCGACGGGGTGCTCGTCGCGTTCCACGACGCGACCCTCGACCGGGTGACGGACGCCTCGGGCCGGATCGGCGACCTGCCGTGGGCGGCGGTGCGGGAGGCCCGGGTCGCGGGCACGGAGCCGCTGCCGCTCTTCGAGGAGCTCCTGGAGGAGTTCCCCGAGGCCCGCTGGAACGTGGACCTCAAGGCCGAGGCGGCCCTCGCCCCGCTGGTGGACCTGATCCGCAGGACCGGCGCCTGGGACCGGGTCTGCGTGGGCTCCTTCACCGAGTCCCGGGTGGCGCGGGCGCAGCGCCTGGCCGGTCCGCGGCTCGCCACCTCGTACGGGGTGCGCGGGGTGGTCGGCCTGCGGCTGCGCTCCTGGGGGATCCCGGCGGCGCTGCGGGCCGGAGCCGTGGCCGCGCAGGTCCCCGAGCGCCAGGCCGGGGTCCCGATCGTGGACCGCCGGTTCGTGCGGGAGGCGCACGCGCGCGGGCTCCAGGTCCATGTGTGGACGGTGAACGATCCGGCCCGGATGAACTCTCTCCTCGACCTGGGGGTCGATGGCATCATGACCGATCACCTGGAGACGCTGCGCGGCGTGCTCACCGACCGGGGCACGTGGATCTGAGCCGCGTCCCGGTCACGGGGACGAACGAAGGGGGCGCGGCCGTGACCGCTGACACCACCGAGCCGGAGGATTACGCCGCCGGCACCGCCGAGCGGCGGCGCGAGCAGCGGGGCTGGTACTTCTACGACTTCGCGTGCTCGGTCTACTCGACGAGCGTGCTCACCGTGTTCCTGGGGCCCTACCTGACGTCGGTGGCGCGGGCGGCGGCCGACGCCGAGGGCTTCGTGCACCCGCTGGGGATCCCGGTGCGGGCGGGCTCGCTCTTCGCGTACGCCGTGTCCGCGTCGATCGTGGTCGCGGTCCTGGCGATGCCCCTGGTGGGCGCGGCGGCGGACCGTACGGGCCGGAAGAAGCCGCTGCTCGCGGCGGCGGCGTACCTGGGGGCGGCGGCCACGACGGGGATGTTCTTCCTCGCGGGCGACCGCTACCTGCTCGGCACCTTCCTGCTGATCGTGGCGAACGCCTCGCTGTCGGTCTCGATGGTGCTCTACAACGCCTATCTGCCGCAGATCGCGGAGCCCGACGAGCGGGACGCGGTCTCCTCGCGCGGCTGGGCCTTCGGCTACACGTCCGGCGCGCTGGTCCTCGTCCTGAACCTGGTCCTGTACTCGGGGCACGACTCCTTCGGTCTCACGGAGGGCGAGGCGGTCCGCATCTGCCTGGCCTCGGCGGGCGTGTGGTGGGGCGCCTTCACGCTCGTGCCGCTGGCGCGGCTGCGCGACCGGCAGGCCCGCCCCGAGGGGGACGAGCGGGCCGGTGAGGGCGCGGTCGGCAGTGGCTGGCGCCAGCTGATCGCGACGCTGAAGGACATGCGCCGGCACCCGCTGACGCTCTCCTTCCTCCTCGCCTACCTCGTCTACAACGACGGCATACAGACGGTGATCTCACAGGCCTCCCTGTACGGCTCGGAGGAGCTGGGGCTCGACCAGACGACGCTCATCACGGCGGTCCTGCTCGTCCAGGTCCTCGCGGTGGCGGGGGCCCTGTGGATGGGGCGACTCGCCCGGACGCACGGCGCCCAGCGGACGATTCTGGGCTCGCTGGCGGTCTGGGCGCTGATCCTCGCGGTGGGCTACTTCCTGCCCGCGGGCTCGCCGGTGTTCTTCTACTGCCTGGCGGCCGCGATCGGTCTCGTCCTGGGCGGCAGCCAGGCCCTGTCGCGCTCGCTGTTCTCGCATCTGGTGCCGCGCGGCAAGGAGGCGGAGTACTTCTCGGCGTACGAGATGAGCGACCGGGGGCTGAGCTGGATGGGTCCGCTCGTGTTCGGTCTCGCGTATCAGCTGACCGGAAGCTACCGGGATGCCATCATCTCCCTGGTGATCTTCTTCGCCGTCGGTTTCGCACTGCTCGCCCGGGTCCCCGTCCGGCGTGCGGTGGAGGCCGCGGGGAATCCGATACCCGACCGTATTTAGACGCGGCGGTGAAAGGGCGGTAGTGTACGCGTTTGGCCTGCCAGGCGGACCGTTACTGCGTGCTGCTTTGGTGAAGACACCGTGTCACATCTGCCGTCAGATGTGACAAAACGGGCACTGGTGGGTACAACAAGGGGCGGCACGACGGGCGACGCATGACCCGGCACGGGAATCTTTACCGCCGACCGGACGTTGACCGGATAACGACGACAGCGACACCTGTCCTGTGGGCGACAAGCCCGGGAGGCACGATTCATGAGTGAGCGAGCTCTTCGCGGCACGCGCCTCGTGGTGACGAGCTACGAGACCGACCGCGGCATCGATCTGGCCCCGCGCCAGGCGGTGGAGTACGCATGCGAGAAGGGACATCGTTTTGAGATGCCCTTCTCGGTCGAGGCGGAGATTCCGCCGGAGTGGGAATGCAAGGTCTGCGGAATCCAGGCACTCCTGGTGGACGGGGACGGACCTGAGGAGAAGAAGGGCAAGCCTGCGCGTACGCACTGGGACATGCTCATGGAGCGACGCACCCGCGAGGAACTGGAGGAGGTCCTGGCCGAGAGGCTGGCCGTCCTGCGTTCCGGCGCCATGAACATCGCCGTGCATCCGCGCGACAGCCGCAAGTCCGCCTAGCGGATCGCCGCAGGAGCACAACGCCGCGGGGCCCGGTACACGATTCGTGTACCGGGCCCCGCGGCGTTCGCGCGCCCCCGCACGGACGCGCGGGGGCAGGAGCGCGGAAAGATCAGGGCATCAGCGGCGGACGGGGCTCCTCGGGCCCGCGAGGCCCCTGGGGCGCGTCCTCGCGGATGACCTCACCCTGCACCACCTTTCCGTCCGGCCGGTGGATGCGGGCCTGCTGGAAGGCGTCCTGGAGGCTGCCGGGGGGCGCGGCGCTCATCCGGCGCTCGACGGCCTTCTCCGCGTACCGCCCGAGGAACGAGCGGACCTGCGGGATCAGCAGGAGCAGACCGGCCGCGTCCGAGAGCAGGCCGGGGATCATCAGGAGCAGGCCGCCCAGCATCAGGAAGCCGTTGCGGTCGTCCGCGCCGGTCCGGTCGGCGGGCGAGGGCGCCACGCCCGTCTGCGCGGCCGCCTGGGCCTGCTGGAAGGTCGAGGTGAGGTTGCGGAAGGCACGACGGCCCGCCCGCTTGACGACGGTGGCGCCGAGCACGGCACCGCCGACGAGCAGGACGAGGACGGTCAGCCCGCCCGCCGCGTTCGCCACCACCGTGAGCAGCCAGATCTCCAGGACCAGCCAGGCGGCGACGCCGAGCGGAAGGAACGTACGCGCGCGTGAGCGCTTGGGGGCGGGGGGAGGCGGTGCGCCGGTCGTCATGGTCCCCAGTGTGCCTGGCGCCCCGCCGGAACGTCGTAAAGGAAAGATCAGCGCGGAAGGCGTACGGGCGTCAGGAGGACTTGCGGCCGAGCAGCTTGCCGACCTTCTCCGCACGCGCCGTCAGACCCCAGCCGGTGACCCGCCACAGCGCCTCGACGACGATGTTGCGGCTCATCTTCGAGTCGCCGATCTCGCGCTCCACGAAGGTGATCGGGACCTCGACGACGTGGAAGCCGGCGGCGATCGCGCGGCGGGCCAGGTCGACCTGGAAGCAGTAGCCCGCCGAGGCCACGTCCTCCAGGCCCAGGCCCTCCAGGGTCTCCTTGCGGAAGGCCCGGTAGCCGCCGGTGACGTCGCGGATCGGCACGTCGAGCATCACCCGCGAGTAGAGGCTGCCGCCCCGGGAGATGAACTCGCGGGACTTCGGCCAGTTCACGATCCGGCCGCCCGGCACCCAGCGGGAACCGAGGACCAGGTCCGCGCCCTTGAGGGCGGTGAGCAGCCGCGGGAGCTCCTCGGGCTGGTGGGAGCCGTCGGCGTCCATCTCGACCAGGACGCCGTAGCCCTGCTCGATGCCCCACCGGAAGCCGGCGAGGTAGGCGGCGCCGAGCCCCTCCTTGCCCTTGCGGTGCAGGACGTGCACATGGTCGTCCTCGGACGCGATCTCGTCCGCGAACTTGCCCGTGCCGTCAGGGCTGTTGTCGTCGGCGACGAGAACGTGCGCCTCGGGTACGGCCTCCCGCACCCGCGCGACGATCGGCTTGATGTTGTCCGCCTCGTTGTAGGTCGGAATGATCACCAAGGCCTTGCCGAGCGGGCCGTAACGCCTCTGGCCACCGTCGTTCACTACTGCCCCTTCGGATACATACGCAGGCCCCCACCATAGCGAGGTCCCCGGCGTGCTCCGGCGTGGCGGGTCGAGTGGTCCGGGTGACAGACCGGACAGAAGGGACCACCGGGACGAGCGGGGTGCGGTGCGGGGCCGGGCGTCCTTCGGTCCGACCTGGGGATCCGCTGGCTGCGGGTCGACCGAGAGCCGTTGTCTACTGAACGTCCGGGCCCCACCCGGGTCGCACCTTCCGCCGGGGAAACCCTCCCTCGCGGCCGAGGCGCGGGCGGCGTTCGGCTACGGCACGGGGGTGCGGTCCGGTCGGACGTCCTGTGGTGGACGCGGTGAACCTACCCGCCCTCGGCGGGCGGCTGTCAATACCCGCTTGACCTGCGGAGACTCCCCAAAAGGCCAGGCCGGAGGGCAAGATCCGCAGGTCGGGGACAAGCGTGCGGGAGGGCGATCCCGGGGGCGAAATGTCCCTATATCACTCGTTCGGCCGTACGAACACCGTCTGTCCGTACACCACCGTGCGCAGGCAGACGGGGAGATCGACGCCGGGCGACAGATCGGGCAGACCGGGCGTCCCGGAGCGGGGGTCGGTGGACCAGCGGGCGACCCGGTCGTCGGGCGCCTGCACGACGAGCTCCTCGGTGCGCCAGACCGCGTAGTCGGCGGGGGCGCCGGGGACCAGCGTCCCCGCGTCGTCCCGGCCCACGGCCCGCCAGCCGCCCCGGGTGTGGGCGGTGAAGGCGGCGCGGGCGGAGATCCGGTGCTCGGGGGTCCGGTGGAAGGCTGCGGCGCGCACGGTGCCCCAGGGGTCGAGCGGGGTGACCGGGCTGTCGGAGCCGAAGGCCAGCGGCACACCGGCGCGCAGGAGGGCCGCGTACGGATTGAGGGTGCGGGCCCGCTCGGCGCCGAGGCGGTCGGCGTACATGCCCTCCTCGCCGCCCCAGAGGGCGTCGAAGGCGGGCTGCACGGAGGCGGTGAGCCCCAGCTCGGCGAAGGCGGCGATCGTCTCGGGGGTGAGCATCTCGACGTGCTCGACGCGGTGGCGGGCGGCCCGGATCCGGGCCAGGCCGAGCTTCTCTGCGGCGGCCCGGACGCCCTCGACGACGGCGGTCACGGCCGCGTCCCCGATGGCGTGGAAGCCGGCCTGGAGGCCCGCCTCGGTGCAGGCGACGACGTGCAGGGCGATGGCGGCCGCGTCCAGGTGGGCCGAGCCGGTGTGCCCGGCGTGGTCGGCGTACGGCTCGTGGAGGCAGGCCGTGTGGGAGCCGAGGGAGCCGTCGGCGAACAGGTCGCCGGCCGCGCCGAGGGCCCCCAGGGCCCGCGCCCGCTCGACGTCGAGGTCGGCCCAGTAGCCGACGACCCGGGGGCCGGCCTCCTCGCGCGCGAGGTCCAGGAGGCCGGTGAAGTCCTCCTCGGAGGAGATCTGCGGGCCGCCGCACTCGTGCAGGGTGCCGATGCCGAGGGACGCGGCCTTGAGCCGGGCGGCGCGCTGCGCCTCGGTGCGCTGCTGCGGCGACACGGCGGCGAAGGCGGCCGCGCGGACGGCGTGGTGGGCGTCGCCGGTGAGCGGCCGCTGCCCGTCGTGGAAGCCGTCCAGCTCGCGCACGCCGGGCACGAGGTCGAGGAGGGCGGTGGTGACGACGGCCGAGTGGACGTCGATCCGGGTCAGGTAGAGCGGGCGGCCGCCGGTGAGTTCGTCGAGCTCGGCGCGGGTGAGCGGGCGGCGCTCGGGCCAGCGGGAGGCGTCCCAGCCGTGGCCGATGAGGATGCGGTCCTCGGGGCGGGCGGCGGCGTGGGCCCGGATCAGCCCGGCGGCCTCGGCGAGCGAGGCGGCGGCGGACAGGTCGAGCCCGGTGAGGGCGAACCCGGTGGCGGTGGTGTGCACGTGCGCGTCGACGAACGCCGGGGTGACGAGGGCGCCCTCCAGGTCGACCACCTCGTCCACGCCGGAGGCGAAGGCGTCGGCCGCGCCTTCCGAGCCCACCCAGGCGACGTGACCGCGCTCCACCACCATGGCGGTGGCGAAGGGATCGGCGGGGCTGTGGACTTCTCCACCGCGCAGCAGCACGGTGCGGTGGCCGCCGGGAGACGCAGGGGGCATGGACTCACTCATGCACACCAGGCTAGGACCTGCCGGGACACGGTTTGTCCGGCAGGTCCCCCTCGGCGGCCCCGGCGCCTCAGATGCGGGGCGGCCTGGCCTCGTACGGCGTGGACAGGACGACGGTCGTGCGACTGGAGACGCCGGCCTGGGAGCGGATGCGGGTGAGCAGGTGCTCCAGCTCCAGCGGGGTGGCGACGCGGACCTTGAGGATGTAGTTCTCGTCACCCGCGACGCTGTGGCAGGCCTCGATCTCGGGGATGTCGGCGAGCCGGTCGGGGGTGTCGTCGGGGGCGCTGGGGTCGAAGGGTTTGACCGAGATGAACGCGGTGAGCGGCAGGCCGACGGCCTCCGGGTCGACGACGGCGGCATAGCCGCGGATGACACCGCGCTGCTCCAGGCGGCGGACGCGCTGATGCACGGCCGACGTGGACAGGCCGGTGGCCTTGCCCAGGTCGGTGTAGCTCATGCGCCCGTCCTTGACCAGCAACTCCACGATCTGACGATCCAGCTCCTCCATGCGGTGACCCTATTGCTCCCGGCGGGCCGGGGCACGGCCGGGGGTGACGCGTATGGGGCGCTTTGGGCTGTCACGGGGCACCTGCGACGGGCATGTGACGAACGCCACAGGTTTGCGTCCGGCCTGGGTGAGCGCCTCACGGTTATGCGGAGTTCCGCATGGGAAGTGCTTGCTGTGGTCGAGGCCGCACAGATCCGGCCGACCCAGCCAAGGGGGAGATTCCCAATGCAGGAGCCTGTTGATTCGGTCGACACGTCCGACGAGCTCGACGCGTACGACACCTTTGAGATGTTCCGGGTGGTCTGCCCGGAGTGCGCGCGGCCGATCGCGCTGCTCGCGGACGAGGACGCGCTGCCGGAGCACGCGCTCTGCCCGTCGCCGTGGAACCCCTTCGTCCTGACGGTCTGCCCGGGCACGGGTCTCGCGGCCTCCGAGGCCCGCCCCACCGACGACCTCCTGGGGGTCCAGGAGCAGGACACCGCACTGCTCCTGACGCTCCCCCAGGGGCTCGACTGGCGCACGCAGCCCTTCTCGCACGTGGGCGGTCCGGGCTCGCGTCCGATCCGGGTGCCGCAGATGCGGCGCGCGGCCTAGGGCCCGTCCGGCTACCAGTAGCTTCCCCGCACCATCGCCGCGAGCGTGGCGTGGTGCAGGATCAGGCCGTCCGGGTCGCCGGGCACCTCGACCTCGCCGAAGTGGGCCTGGCGGTACGCGATCCTGAGCATCACGATCGCGTGCCGCAGCGCCGCGTAGAGCGTGTGGAACTCCATGTCGCGCGGGGTGTGCCCGGTCAGTCCGGCGTACCGCCGCTCGATCGCGTCGCGCCGCAGGAAGTCCGGGAGCCCCGGCTGGCCGAAGCCGACGGTCAGGTCCTGGAAGAAGCGGTGCAGGTAGACGGTCCAGCCGAGGTCGACCTCGCGGGGGACGTACGCCGCCATCTCCCAGTCGAGGACGGCGGCGGGCGTGAATCCGTCGTAGACGATGTTCCCGATGCGCGCGTCGCCCCAGCCGAGGACGGCGGGGCCCTCGTCGGCCGGCCAGTGCTCCTCCAGCCAGTCGAAGGCCGACTCGATGAGCGGCGAGGGCGCGATGCCCTCCACCACCCAGGCGTAGTAGGCGCGTTGGGCGTCGACGTGGCGGCGCAGCGGGCTCCCGGTGCCTTCGGGCAGCAGGAACTCGGCCTCCTTCGCGGGGAACTGGTCGTGCAGCCGCGCGAGCACGGAGACGGATTCGGCCTCCAGGTGGGCGCGTTCGGCGTCGGTGGCGGCGTGCAGCCAGTTCCCCTCGTACGTGTAGGGCATGACGTCCGGCGGGACGCGGCCCTCGGCGCGGGCCATCACGAAGAAGGGGGCGCCGAGCGGTTCGGGGTCTTCTTCCAGCCAGAGCACGCGCGGCACGGGGACGTCGGTGTGCTCGCCGACGAGGCGCATCACGCGGTGCTGGCGTGCCATGTCGTAGACGGGGAAGACGGTGTACGCGGCGGGGTCGGCGGCGAGCCGCAGGGCGCAGCCGCGCACGGGGGCGTCCGGGTGGTCGAGGTCGAAGAGCAGGGTCTCGCTGGACATGCCGTTGGAGCCGGGGACGGCGAGGTCGGCGACCCGGGCCCCGGGCAGGTGCCGGTCCAGCCAGGCGGTGAGCCGCCGGCCGAGCTCCTCGGGGTCGCGGGTGGTGGTGCGGGGGCGGGGCGCGGTGGCCAAGGGGCGCTCCTCAGTTGGCTGTCGAGGTGTGGTCGGCGAAGCCGCTGGGGTCGTGGCGGCCGAAGGAGCCGTGCTCGAAGATGCCGTAGCCGGTGCGGCCTTCGAGGGTGAAGCGGGCGGCGTGGTCGGTGACGCCGTAGGCGGCCATGGGGTGGGCGGCCGGGTCGGCGAGGTCGTAGACGCGGCGGTCGGTCCAGCCGCGGCCCTGCCAGGTGCCGTGCTGCCAGTCGGTGGCGGGCGGGTATCCGGCGCCGACGGCGAGCGGGGAGGAGGCGAGGATCTCGACGCCGATCTCCAGGGGTTTCCCGGCCGGGTCGGTGAGGTGGACGGTGGCCCGCTCGGGGTGGCGGGTGCCCGGGCGGTAGGTGATCTCGGTGCGGGGCCAGCCGAGTTGGGCGTCGCGGCGGCCGTTCCGTACGAGCAGGGCCTCGTTGAGGGTGCGGTAGCCGTCGGCGTCCTCCTGGGCGATGACCATGAGGAAGCGGTCCTCGAAGCGCATCGGGATCCAGAGCCAGTGGAAGCCCTCGGGGCGGAACTCGGCGGCGCGGCCGGGTTCCTCGCCGGGGAGGGGGCGGACTCCCCAGCTGCGGTCGCGGGTGCCGGTCCACTCCCCCGCCGTGACGGCGAACTCCTCGCCGCCCGCCCTGATGGTGCCCTCGCAGTGTCCGGCCTGGACGAAGCGGCGGCCTTCGAGGGTGAGCCGGCCGCCGTGGCGCTGGGTGTGGTGGGGTTCCCAGACGGCGGGGAAGTCGCCGGTCCAGTCGAGATCGAAGGAGAGCCCGTCGGGGTCGTCGGGGTCGGCCGCGCAGTGCAGGGAGAGGCGGCGGAGCGGTTCGTCGACGGTGATGGTCAGCGGGCCGACGGAGAGGTTCATCCGGTCGTCGCCGAGGGCGTCGGAGGCGCGGACGGCGTGCAGGCGGTCGCCGGTGCGCAGGGTGGCGTAGGCGTCGACGACCCCGGTGTTGGGGTAGACGCCGAGACCGGCGATGAGCAGGGCGCGGCCGGTGTGGTCGAAGACGTGGAAGATGCAGCGGTCGTAGGCGTTCCGGTCGCCGCTGACGTGGTGCTTCATCGAGAGCGGTGCCTGGTGCACGGGGTATTCGTCGAGCGCGACGGGCCGGTCGTCGTCCACGGCTGACCTCCTGATCGGCGAGTGGGATCTGACGGTACGTCAGCTGTCGACCGGGGGGCCAGAGCCGTGCACCGGGTACCGGGCGAACTGCCGCTCGAATCCGTCTGGTGGTGACCCCGGCCGCCGGGGCGCGTTGGTCCGGGCATGACCACGCTGTACACCACTCCCAGCGGTTACGGTCGGCACCGGCAGGCCGAGCCGCGCGATGAAGAATCGGTTCCTCATTCGACGGCGCCGACGTCATCGCCGCCGTCCGCATCCGCATCCGCACCCGTCCCTGTCCCCGTCCCCGTACCGGCGCAGGGGCAGACCCCGGCACAGGCGCAGGCGAAGCCCCCCGTCCCCGCCGATCCGCCCATCTACCGGGACGTGCTCTCCCTCTGGGCCAGCCAGGGCCGGACCCTCCCCGGCCACCGCGACCAGGAGTGGACCCGGCTCGCCGCCGGACCGGTCTGGGCGGACCGCACCGTGCGCGTCAGCGGGACTCTGGTCCGACCAGGTGACGGGCGATGACCACGCGCTGGATCTGATTGGTCCCCTCGACGATCTGGAGCATCTTCGCCTCGCGCAGATACCGCTCCACGGGGAAGTCCGCCGTGTAGCCGTAGCCCCCGAGCACCTGCACCGCGTCCGTCGTGACCTGCATCGCGGCGTCCGTGCAGAAGAGTTTGGCCATCGCCGCGCACCGGCCGAAGGACCGTCCCTCGTCCCGGAGCCGCGCCGCCTCCAGGTACAGCGCCCGGCCCGCCTCGACCTTGGTCGCCATGTCGGCGAGCAGGAAGCGGAGCCCCTGGAAGTCGGCGATCGGCCGGCCGAACTGGCGGCGCTCCCGCGCGTACGCGACGGCCTCGTCCAGGGCCGCCCGGGCCAGGCCCACGGCACAGGCGGCGATGCCGAGCCGCCCCGAGTCCAGGGCGCCGAGCGCGATCGCGAAGCCCTGCCCCTCCGCGCCCAGACGCCGGTCGTCGGCGACCCGCACCCCGTCGAAGTGGAGCTGCGCGGTGGGAGAGCCCCTCATGCCCATCTTCCGCTCGGGAGGGGCGGCGCTCAGCCCCGGCGCGTCCCCCGGCACCAGGAAGGCGGTGATGCCGCGCGCGCCCGGGCCGCCGGTGCGGGCCATGACCGTGCAGAAGTCCGCGATCCCGCCGTGCGTGATCCAGGCCTTGGTCCCGTCGATCACCCAGTCGCCCTCCCCCTCCCGCACGGCCCGGGTCCGCAGCGCCGCCGCGTCCGATCCGGCGGAGGGTTCGGAGAGGCAGTACGCGCCGAGGAGCCCGCCGCCCAGCATCGCGGGCAGGTGCGCGGCCCGCTGCGCCTCGGTGCCGAAGCCGGCGAGCGCGTGGCAGGCGAGGGTGTGGACGCTCACCCCGAGCCCGACGGTGAGCCGGGCGGCGGCGAGCTCCTCCAGGACCTGGAGGTAGACCTCGTACGGCTGGCCGCCCCCGCCGTACCCGGGGTCGTACGGCAGTCCGAGCAGCCCCGAGCGGGAGAGCAGCGCGAACAGCTCACGGGGGAAGCGGCCCTCGGCCTCCTCCTCCGCGGCCCGCGGGGCGATCTCCCGCCGGGCGATGTCACGCACCAGGGCGAGCAGTTCCCGGGCCTCGTCGGTGGGCAGCCGGCGCTCCACGCCGTCCGCGGTGCTGTCGGCCATGACCGGACGCTCCTCCCTGCCGGGCGCGCGCGGGGCGCGGCGATCGGGGGGAGTATGCCCGTTCCGTACCGGGGGATCACACGGCCGCCCCGGATCCACACGGTTGCCGGTCCCCCCTCGCACGAGGCCCGCGCGGTTGCCGGTCCCGCCTCACCCGAGGCCCGCGTGGTTGCCGCCGTCACCTCACATGAGGCCCGCCCGGGTGACGAGGACGGCGAGCAGCACGACCAGGGTCCAGCCGAGGACGTGCTCCAGGATCTCGGGACCGCCGTCGCGGGGGCCGCCCGTGCGGGTGCGGGCGAGGAGACGGGAGTGGGTGGTGGAGGTCATGGCGGCCACCTTGCGCCACGGGGGCGGCCCCGGGGTAGGACGCCGGTCACGTCCTTCCTGGGCCGCCGCCCCGCGTCAGACGATCCCGAGGTCCTCCAGGGCCTTGCGCTGGGCGGGCGTGGGGCGGTCGGGGAAGTAGAGGTAGCAGACCCCTCCTGTGCCGGAGACCACTTTGCCGCTCGCGTTGTACCGCTTGGTCCGCAGCCAGATGTTCTCCCACTCGCGCCGCCGGTAGACCCGGCGGACGGCCTCGTCGCTGGGGGAGGCGGGGTCGTTGGCGATGATGTCGCCGTCCGCCGTGAAGCCGATGACGGTCATGAGGTGGCCCGAGGTGCCGTATCCGGCTCCGGTCAGCTCGTCCTTGCGGAAGGACTGGGACGTTATGGCCGGGATGCCGACCGCGACGAGCGATTCGAGTTCGGTGAGCGAGCGGAGGCGGGTGACCACGGCGTTCATGTCGGGGTAGGTGGCCGCGTAGGCGGCGTTGAAGGGCCAGTTGCCGCAGCCCTGGTACTGGTGGTCGTAGGTGTGCCGGGCCGCGTGGCAGACCTGCGGGTCGGCGAAGGCCGGGTTCACCCAGGCCAGCTGTTCGGGCGAGGGCCGGCGGTCCCAGTACTCGATGATCATCTGGGAGGAGGTCGGGCTGCACCAGGCCTCGCCGCCGTTGTCGTACTCGGGGTACTGGCCGACGTGGATGTTCTGGGAGTAGCGCGGGACGGTCAGCTCGTGGTCGAGGCCGGGCTCGGAGGCCGGGACGGTGAAGCGGTCCGGGATGTCCGAGGCCATGGCGCCGAGCCGCCAGACCGTCGGGCTGAGGTCGCTCCCCGGGGTGCGGTAGAGGGTCAGGCGCAACCGGTACGCGAGCAGCCGCAGGCCGCTCGCCGCGTCGTCGATCGCGAAGGTGTCGGTCCAGACGGTGCTCCTGCCGTCGGTCTGGTCGTCGACGGAGGTGCGCCGGATGTCCTCGTCGCCGGAGGCCCAGCGGCCGAGCACGTACCAGGGGGTGGTGCCGGCGTCGGAGTACGTGCCGGACAGTTCGACCTGGAGCCAGGTGCCGGGCGGCGTCTCGGCGTTCCAGGAGGCGATGACCTCGGTGGCGGGCACGGCCGGGACGTGGACGGGCGAGGTCCAGCTCGCGTACTCCCAGGCGGAGGTGCGGCCGGTGTGCGGGTCGGTGTAGTCGAGGCGCCCGGCGGGGGTGTCGAGGACCAGGCCGGGGCGGTGGCCGGACACCGCGCGCGTACCGGCCGTCGTGCCGCACCTCCAGTCGGTGTACGAGGACCAGAAGCGGTTGTCGACGAGCCCGGTGGCGGGGGCGTGGCCCCGCCCGGCGCAGTCGTCGGAGGCGCAGTCGGCCACGCAGTCGTCGGAGGTGCAGTCGGGGCCGGTGGCGGGGGCGGACGCGAGGGCGGGTCCGGCGGCGGCCGTTCCCGCGGCGGCCGCGAGCGCCGCGGCGAGGACGGTTCTGCGCGGGGTGGAGCTGGTCATGGACGGTGACCCCCAGTCGAGAACGATGGGCATACGGAACTACGGAGCTCTGCCGGCGGGGCTGCGCGGGCCCACTATCCCGGCTCCCGCGGGGCCTCCGCCAGCACTTCGCCCCGCGTCGCCGCACCAATATTGGTCTCCACCACTGGCGGCGGCACCTCCCTGACCTGCGGCACTCCCCCGCTCCCCTACCCTGGGGGCCATGAACGACCTCGACCGCGCCGCGCAGGCGCTGCTCCGGCTGCCGCCCTCCTGCGGACCGGTCCGGCTGGTCGCGGTCGACGGCCACGCGGGCTCCGGCAAGTCCACGCTCGCCGGCCGGCTCTCCGCCGCCCTCGGTGACGCCCCCGTCCTGCGGCTCGACGACCTCGCCACGCACGAGGAGCTCTTCGAGTGGACCGGGCGCCTGCGGGAGCAGGTCCTGGAGCCGCTCTCGCGGGGCGAGACCGCGTCCTACCGCCCGTACGACTGGCGGCTGCGGCGCTTCGGGGAGGCACGGGTGCTGGCCCCGGCTCCGGTGGTGCTCGTCGAGGGCGTCGGCGCCGGCCGGCGGGTGGTGCGGCCGTTCCTCGCGTGGCTGCTGTGGATGGAGCGGGGCGCCGAGGAGTCGTGGGTGCGGGGGCGCCGACGGGACGGACCGGAGCAGGCCTCCTTCTGGGACGGATGGACCGTGGCGGAGACTCGCCACTTCGCCGAGGACCCCTCCCGGCCCTTCGCCGACACCCTGGTACGGGAGTGCCAGGAGGGGTACGACTGGCTTCCCGGGCCGACCGTGACAGCGGGCACGGACCAGATCATCACGCACAGTGACGGCGCCATGTCCGTGAACTGAGGGCACGGAAGTCCGCTTCCGCAAGTGCCTCAACTTCGCTTGACCCCAGGGGCGTACAGGTCTTACGTTCTGAATGTGCGGCTTTTCGGAGCCGCCGCGGACACGAAGCCCCCGGTTGTTCCCCCGTGATCGGGGGCTTCGTTCTGCCCTCGGAAGCCCGATCCGGGCCCTCGAAGACCCCCTCCGCGAGCCCTGACGCTCACCCAGGGTCACCGCTTCCGGATCATGCGCTTCTCCTTAAGCGCGCACCCCCTGCGCAGGTACGATGCCCCCAGGTGCGGTCAAATCCCGTCCATACGATGACGGTTGTGGGGGACTCGATGGACATCGGCACACAGGGGTCGCAGACCCCGGCCGAGCTCGCCTGGCTGCGCGGAGTCGACGCCTACACGATGGGCGCGTATCCGCAGGCGGAGGACGAGTTCCGGACGGCGGTACGGATCGATCCCGGGATGGCGGACGCCTGGCTCGGGCTGCACGCGCTCCGGGTCGACACCACGACCGCGCTGCTGCGCATGTACCGCAACCGCGAGCGCTTCGGCGAGCAGCGCACCCGCTACCGGCGCACCCTGAACTCCTGGTACTGGCTGGGCTGGTGGGTGCAGCCGGTCCTGGAGAGCCCGCGCGACCTGCTGCTCGCGCACGCCTCCCACTGGCTCGACGGCCGCCACGTGCCGGAGCTCGACCGCGCCCTCGCGGGCCTCCCCCCGGTCGACACCGACCCGCAGGTGCGCTTCCTGCACGCCTGCCGCGCCTATCTCGTCAAGGACTGGGACCAGCTCGTCCGGCACACCGAGACCCTCGTCGACGACCCGCTGCTCGGCATCGAGGCCGGTCTCTTCGGCGGCATGGCCCGGGTGCGCCTGGAGATGTACAGCCAGGCCGAGCCGCTCCTGTCGGCCTCGCTGATGCGCTGCCGCAGCGAGCAGCCGCAGCGCAAGGAGCTGCGCTACTGGCTCGCCCGCGCCCACGAGGGCACCGGGCGCAGCGCCGCCGCCCTGCCGCTCTACCGGGCCGTGCACCGGATCGACCCGGCGTTCATGGACACGGCCGCCCGGCTCGCGGCGATCGCCGAGTACGACGGCTTCGAGGGGTTCGACGGCGTGGACGACCCGGCCGGCCTCGCGACGGTCGCGATGGGCACCCTCGGCGGGGGCCTCGGGCAGGACGCGGTGGACACCGTGCCGGGCGCCGAGCCCGACCCCGGCGGGCTCGGCGACGGGCTGCGGCTCGCGCCCGAGCCGGTACCGCCGGCCGCCTCCGTCGCGCCGCCCGAGACCGTACGGCAGAAGGCCCCGCTGCCGGGCCAGCCGACGCCGCCGCGCTTCCCGGCCGGGCCCACCGACCCGGTGCTCCTCGCGGAGGCGCTCGCCGAACTGGAGGGCATGGTCGGGCTCGAACCGGTCAAGCGGCAGGTCAAGGCGCTCTCGGCGCAGCTGGAGATGGCGCGGCTGCGGGCCGGACAGGGGCTTCCGGTCCAGCCGCCCAAGCGTCACTTCGTCTTCTCCGGCCCCTCGGGCACCGGGAAGACGACGGTCGCGCGGATCCTGGGACGGGTCTTCTACGCCCTCGGGCTGCTCGGCGGCGACCACCTCGTGGAGGCCCAACGGGCCGATCTGGTCGGCGAGTTCCTGGGCCAGACGGCGGTCAAGGCCAATGAGCTGATCGACTCGGCGGTCGGCGGGGTGCTGTTCGTGGACGAGGCGTACGCGCTCTCCAACACGGGCTACAGCAAGGGCGACGCGTACGGCGACGAGGCCCTCCAGGTGCTCCTGAAGCGCGCCGAGGACAACCGCGACCATCTCGTGGTCATCCTGGCCGGCTATCCCGAGGGCATGGACCGGCTGCTCAACACCAACCCCGGCCTGTCCTCCCGGTTCACCACCCGGGTCGACTTCCCCTCGTACCGGCCGCTGGAGCTCACCGCCATCGGCGAGGTCCTCGCGGCGGCCAACGGGGACGGCTGGGACGAGGAGGCCCTCGACGAGCTCCGCTCGATCAGCGGGCACGTCGTCGAGCAGGGCTGGATCGACGAGCTCGGCAACGGCCGCTTCCTGCGCACCCTGTACGAGAAGTCCTGCGCCTACCGGGACCTGCGGCTCTCCGGATACGCGACGACCCCGACCCGGGAGGACCTCGCGACCCTCCGGCTCGCCGACCTCATGCAGGCGTACGGCGAGGTCCTGTCGGGCCGCGGCCCGGTCGACCGGGGCCCGCAGCAGGAGCCCCCGGGGTACTAGCGGGGCGTCTCAGGAGCCTCGCAGGGGCCGGGCCGTCAGGACCGGGCCCTCGTCCTCTCCCCCGGGCGCGGTGTCGATCCGCATGCCGAAGGGGCGGCTGATCCGGCCGAGCACGTCGTGGAGCCATCGCGCGTCCTGCCGCGGGGCCCGTTCCAGCCGCAGCCGTCGGCTGCGCAGCGGCACGAGCCGGACCCCCGCCAGGGTGCCGTCCTCGTCGTGGACGGTGACGAAGTACAGCAGGCGCAGGTCGTCGCGGTACTGCTCCTGGCCGGTGATCCCCTCGTAGTCGTTGACGAGGTCGCCGCACCCGTGCAGCACGAGCCTGCCCCCGTACGCCTCCAGGGGCCGCGGGTGGTGCGAGGAGTGGCCGTGCACGATGTCGGCGCCCGCCTCGACGAGGGCGTGCCCGAACGCGACCTGGGCGCGGTCCGGGGTGTAGCCCCAGTTGGACCCCCAGTGGACCGAGACGACGACGAGGTCCCCGGGGCGCCGGTCCGTACGCAGCCGGTCGGCCAGCCGGGTCGCGGCTCCGTCGTACGGCCCCTCGGCGTAGTGCACCCCTCCCCCGCGACCGGTGGCGGCCCATGCGCGGGGCACCCCGCTGGACGCCAGGCCGAGCGCGTGGACGAGCAGCCGTCGTCCGCCCGGCAGCGGCACCGCCGCGGGCCGGGTGGCCTCCTCGGCGTCCCGCCCGGCGCCCGCGGTGCGCAGCCCGGCGTCGGCGAGGGCGTCGAGGGTGTCGTCAAGGCCGCGCCGCCCGTAGTCGAGGACGTGGTTGTTGGCGAGGACGACCACGTCGGGGCGGACGGCGGTGAGCGCGGGCAGATCGGCCGGCGACATGCGGTAGTGGACGGCCTTGCCGGGCGCCGGCACGTCGTGGTGGGTGACGGAGGTCTCCAGATTGACCACGCGGGCGTCCGGCCCGGCCTCGTCGATCAGTCGGAGCGCCTCGCCCCAGGGGTAGGCGGGTGCGACCGGCCGGGGCACGGGCCCGGAGCGCGCCTCGGCGAGGGCCACGTAGTCGCGGGCGTCCCGCACGTACCGCTCGGGCAGGGCGGGATCCAGTGGATGGGGAAGGATCTGGTCGATCCCCCTGCCGAGCATCACGTCTCCGCAGAGGAACAGTCCGGTCAGACCGCCGCCGCCCATGTTCCCCAGGCTAGTCGCAGGGCCGTCCGGCGCTCCGCGGCCCGTGACGTCCTGGCCTGATGGCGTACGTCACGGGCCTGCCCGGTGCTGGGGCCCGTCGGCGGATCGGGGTCGGCCAGGCCCTAGCCCCGGGCCGGGACGGCGGCCGGAGCCGGGCCGGACGGCGGCTGCACGCGGTGCGCGGGGTCGCGGACCTCGCCCACCAGCATCTCCAGGACGTCCTCCAGGGCGACCAGGCCGAGGACCCGGCCCGAGCCGTCCGCGACCTGCGCCAGGTGCGTGGCGGCGCGGCGCATCACGGTGAGGGCGTCGTCGAGCGGCAGCTCGGCGCGGAGCGTCGCCATCGGGCGCCACAGCCGCTGCGGGACCGCCCGCTCCCGCTCCTCCAGGTCGAGGACGTCCTTCACGTGCACGAAGCCCATGAAGGTCGCCCGGCCCTCGGCGCGGACCGGGAAGCGGGAGTACCCGGTCCGTACGGTCAGCTCCTCGATCTCGCGCGGGGTGACCGACGGCGGGACCGTGACGAGGGAGGCGGGGGCGATCAGGACGTCCGTCACCGGGCGGGTGCCCAGTTCGAGGGCGTCCTCCAGGCGCTCCTGCTCGACCGGGTCGAGCAGCCCCGCCTGGCCCGCGTCCTCCACGAGACGGCCGAGCTGGGCGCTGGTGAAGACCGCCTCCACCTCGTCCTTCGGCTCGACCTTGAACGCCCGCAGGACGAACCGGGCACAGGCCCCGAGCGCGGCCGTCACCGGCCTGCAGAGCCGGGCGAAGCCGACCAGGCCGGGGGCGAGCCAGAGGGCGGTGCGCTCGGGGTCGGCCATCGCCAGGTTCTTCGGGACCATCTCGCCGATGACGAGGTGGAGGAAGACGACCGCGGCGAGGGCGATGACGTAGCCGAGCGGGTGGATCAGCCCCTCCGGGACACCGATCGTGTGGAAGACCGGTTCGAGGAGGTGGGCGACGGTCGGCTCGGCGACGGCGCCGAGCGTCAGGGAGCAGACGGTGATGCCGAACTGGGCGGCGGCCATCATCTGCGGCAGGTTCTCCAGGCCGTGCAGGACCTGCTTGGCCCGGGCGCCGCCGAGCGGCTCGATCTGGCTGCGCCGGACGGAGACGAGGGCGAACTCGGCCCCGACGAAGAAGCCGTTGGCGAGGACCAGGAGGACGGCGAAGAGGAGTTGCAGGGTGCTCATCGGACCGCCTCCGCAGCGACGGGCACCGGGGCGGCGGACGCCGCGACCTGGTCCGGAGCCGGGTCCGGGGCGGTACGGACGATCCGTACCCGCTCGGCGCGGTAGCGGTCGACCTGGCGCACCGAGAGCCGCCAGCCGGGGAGCTCGGCGCGGTCGCCGGGGGCCGGGATGCGGCCGAGGAGGTCGGCGACGAGCCCGGCGACGGTCTCGTACGGCCCGTCGGGCACGTCGAGGCCTATCCGGCGCAGGGTGTGGACCCGGCAGGAGCCGTCGGCCTCCCAGGCGGGGCGGCCGTCCTCGGCGGGCGCGGCGGCCAGCTCGGGCCGGCCGTCGGCGGCGGTGTCGTGCTCGTCGCGGACCTCGCCGACGAGCTCCTCGACGATGTCCTCCAGGGTGACGACGCCGGCCGTGCCGCCGTACTCGTCGACGACCACCGCGATCGGCTGCTCCCGGCGCAGCCGCTCCAGGAGCGTCTGGGCGGGCAGCGTCTCGGGGACGAGGAGCGGCGGGACCGCGATCCGTCCGACGGGGGTGCGCAGGCGGGCGTGCGGGGCGACGGCGAGCGCGTCCTTGAGGTGGACCATGCCGACGATCTCGTCGATGCGGTCGCGGTAGACCGGGAAGCGCGAGAGGCCGGTGGCCCGGGTGAGGTTGAGGACGTCGGCCGCGGTGGCGTCCCACTGGAGGGCGCTGACCTTCACGCGCGGGGTCATGACCTGCTCGGCGGTGAGGCCGCCGAGGGACAGGGTCCGTACGAAGAGGTCGGCGGTGTCCTGTTCGAGCGCGCCGGCCTGGGCCGAGTGCCGGGCGAGCGAGACGAGCTCGCCGGGGGTGCGGACCGAGTCCAGCTCCTCGGTGGGCTCGACGCCCAGGAGCCGTACGAGCCGGTTGGCGACGCGGTTGAGCAGGGAGATCACCGGCCGGAACAGCGCCGAGAAGCGGCGCTGCGGGGTGGCGACGAAGCGGGCGACCTGGAGCGGCCGGGAGACCGCCCAGTTCTTCGGTACGAGCTCGCCGACCACCATCTGGACGGCGGAGGCGAGCAGCATGCCGATCACCACGGAGATCCCGGAGACGGCCCCTTCGGGCAGTCCGGTCGCGGTGAGCGGCCCGTGGAGCAGCCCGGCGAGCGCGGGCTCGGCGAGCATGCCGACGACCAGCGAGGTGATCGTGATGCCGAGCTGGGTGCCGGAGAGCTGGAAGGACAGCTCGCGCAGTGCGGTGACGACGGTGCGGGCGCGCCGGTCCCCGGCGGCCGCCGCCCGCTCGGCCTCGGCGCGCTCGACGGTCACGAGACCGAACTCGGCGGCCACGAAGAAGCCGTTGGCGAGGATCAGGAGGAATGCCGCAAGGAGCAGCAGAAGGGAGATGATCATGCCGCCGCCTCCTGGGAGGGGGCGGCGCAGGTACTACCGGACGATCCGTCCATTGCTGGAGGGAGTCACTCCTCGGGTCGAAGGGTGGTCTCGCGGGCCGCGGCTGCGGCCCTGCACACGCGAGACGGTGGTGCCGCTCGGCACCACCGTCTCCAGAGTAGTCACGTGAACGCCCCGAAGGGCAGGGGGTCGGCCCCGGATGGGGGACGAGCCCGGGTTTCCCCCGATACGGCCGGGGCCTCAGCGGGTTTCCGCCACCGTGCCGTGGCTCTCGGCCAGGGCCCGCAGGGCGCGGGCGTCGCGGATCGCCGATTCCTTGGCGATGCCGGGCTGGATGCCGAGCACGGGCAGGCTGGTGCCGTCGCTCAGGTCGAGGAAGACCCACGGGTCGCCGGGGCGGAGGTTGACCCGGAGGATCTCCGCCCAGGCGAGCCGCCGGGTCCTGGTGATGTTGACGACCGTGACGCCCTCGTCGTCGGCGACGACCTTGGGGCGGCTCAGCAGGACGAGGACCCCCGACAGCAGCGCGGCGGTGAAGACGAAGCTGGCGCGCTCCCCCGGTCCGAGCCGCTCCAGCATCATCGCGACGCCCGTGATGACGACGAACATCGCCAGACCCATGGTCAGCAGGATCGCCCGGGTGCGCCCGGGGCGGAAGGTGACCGGGAGGGTGGGCGTCGGGGACTGCGACATCGGGGGTTCCTCAGTGCCTGGTGGGACGTACGGGCCTGGCAGCCGTCAGAGGCGGCAGGCGTGGATGGCGGTGGTGAGGATGGCGCGGGCGCCGATCTCGTACAGGTCGTCCATGATCCGCTGCGCCTCCTTGGCGGGGACCATCGCGCGGACGGCGACCCAGCCCTCGTTGTGCAGCGGGGAGACGGTCGGCGACTCCAGGCCCGGGGTGAGGGCGACGGCCTGCTCCAGGTGCTCGGCGCGGCAGTCGTAGTCCATCATCACGTACGAGCGGGCGACGAGGACGCCCTGGAGGCGGCGCAGGAACTGCTGCACCTGCGGGTGGTCGTCGGAGGCGCCGTGGCTGCGGATGACGACCGCCTCGGAGGTCAGGATCGGCTCGCCGATGACCTCGAGGCCGGCGTTGCGCAGGCTGGTGCCGGTCTCCACGACGTCCGCGATGACCTGGGCGACGCCCAGCTGGATCGCGGTCTCGACGGCGCCGTCCAGGTGGACGACGGAGGCGTCGATGCCCTGGTCGGCCAGGTGCTTGGCGACGATGCCCTCGTAGGAGGTGGCGATCGTCATGCCGCCGAAGTCCTCGGGGCCGTTCGCGGTGCCCGGGCGGGTGGCGTAGCGGAAGGTGGAGCGGCCGAAGTTCAGCGGGAGGATCTCCTCGGCGCTGGCTCCGGAGTCCAGGAGCAGGTCACGGCCGGTGATGCCGATGTCCAGCTTCCCGGAGGCGACGTAGATCGCGATGTCCTTCGGCCGCAGGTAGAAGAACTCGACCTCGTTCTCCGGGTCGACCACCACCAGTTCCTTGGACTCCTTGCGCTGGCGGTAGCCGGCCTCATGGAGCATTGCCGACGCAGGTCCGGAGAGGGAACCCTTGTTGGGAACGGCGATGCGCAGCATGGGGTGAGCTTCCTTTGCCTGGGAGTCTTGGGGAGGGTGTGGGCTTTTCTCGGGCCGTGCTCAGAGGTGGGCGTAGACGTCGTCGAGCGAGATCCCGCGGGCGACCATCATCACCTGGACGTGGTACAGCAGCTGCGAGATCTCCTCGGCGGCCGCTTCCTTGCCCTCGTACTCGGCGGCCATCCAGACCTCGGCGGCCTCCTCGACGACCTTCTTGCCGATGGCATGGACACCCTTGTCCACCAGTTCCGCCGTGCGGGAGGTGGCCGGATCGCCGGTCTCTGCCTTGAGCTTGAGCTCCGAGAAGAGCTCTTCGAAGGTTTTGTTCGCCATGATGGTCCTAAGAGTACGGGGTGCAAGAAGGCGGGCGCGCAGCGCCTCCGCTGGGGGGTGGTGGTCGGGCGACGGGCGGGCCTAGCGCCAGGGTTCGCTGACCGTGCGCAGCGTGGTGGCGGTGGCGACGGCGGCGGTGACCGCTTCGTGGCCCTTGTCCTCGGAGGATCCTTCGAGGCCGGCCCGGTCGAGCGCCTGCTCCTCGTTGTCGACGGTGAGGACGCCGAATCCGACGGGTACGCCGGTGTCGATCGAGACCTGGGTGAGGCCGTGGGTGACGCCCTGGCACACGTACTCGAAGTGCGGCGTTCCGCCGCGGATGACGACGCCGAGCGCCACGATGGCATCGTAGCCGCGCCCGGCGAGGACCTTCGCCACGACCGGGAGCTCGAAGCTGCCGGGGACGCGCAGGAGCGTCGGCTCGTCGATGCCGAGCTCGCTGAGGGCGCGCAGGGCGCCGTCGACGAGACCGTCCATGATCTTCTCGTGCCACTGCGCCGCGATGACCGCGACCCGGAGGTCGCCGCAGTTCTTCACGCTGAGGACGGGTGCGCCCTTGCCGCTCATGTCTCTCCTAGCCGATCTCGTACGTAGGTGCTTACTGGTTGCCGCAGGTGGAGGCCGGGGAGCCGTCCAGCCAGGGCAGGTCGTGCCCCATCCGGTCCCGCTTGGTGCGCAGGTAGCGGAGGTTGTGCTCGCCGGCCTGGACCGGCATGGGCTCCCGGCCCTCGACCCGCAGGCCGTGCCGGGTGAGGGCGTCGATCTTGTCGGGGTTGTTGGTCATCAGGCGCAGGCTGCGGACGCCGAGGTCGCCGAGGATCTGCGCGCCGGCCGCGTAGTCGCGGGCGTCGGCGGGCAGGCCGAGCTCCAGGTTGGCGTCGAGGGTGTCGCGGCCGCGCTCCTGGAGCTCGTACGCGCGCAGCTTGGACAGCAGGCCGATGCCGCGGCCCTCGTGGCCGCGCAGGTAGACGACGACGCCGCGCCCGGCCTCGGTGATCCGGTCCATGGAGGCCTGGAGCTGGGGGCCGCAGTCGCAGCGCAGCGAGTGGAAGATGTCGCCGGTCAGGCACTCCGAGTGGACCCGGACGAGGACGTCCTCGCCGTCGCCGATCTCGCCGTGGACGAGGGCGACGTGCTCGACGCCGTCGACGGTGGAGCGGTAGCCGTACGCGGTGAACTCGCCGTGCGCGGTGGGGAGCTGGACCTCGGCCTCGCGGCGGACGGTCGGCTCGGCGGAGCGCCGGTAGGCGATCAGGTCCTCGATGGAGATGATCGTCAGACCGTGCTTGCGGGCGAAGGGGATCAGTTCGGGCAGGCGCAGCATGACGCCGTCCTCGCCGGCGATCTCGACGATCGCACCGGCGGGGCGGAGGCCCGCGAGGCGGGCGAGGTCGACGGCGGCCTCGGTGTGTCCGTTGCGGACGAGGACGCCGCCGGGCTTGGCGCGCAGCGGGAAGACGTGGCCGGGACGGACGAAGTCGGAGGGCTCGTGGTGTCCGCTCGCCAGCATGCGCAGGGTGGTGGCGCGGTCGGCGGCGGAGATGCCGGTGGTGACGCCGTGGGCGGAGGACGCGTCGACGGAGACGGTGAAGGCCGTGCGCATCGACTCGGTGTTGTGCTGGACCATCTGCGGGAGTTCGAGGCGCTCCAGCTCCTCGTCCTCCATCGGGGCGCAGATCAGGCCGCGGCACTCGCTCATCATGAAGGCGACGATCTCGGGGGTGGCCTTCTCGGCGGCGATGACGAGGTCGCCCTCGTTCTCGCGGTCCTCGTCGTCGACGACGACGACGGGGCGGCCGGCGGCGATGTCGCGGACGGCCTGCTCGACGGGGTCGAGGGCGAGGTCGTCGGTGTCCCAGACCGGAAGCGCGCTCATGCCGTGGCTCCTTCCAGGGCGGGGGCGGTGCGGGTCCGGAGCCACCAGTCGCGCATGCCCCAGATGACGAGGGCGAAGTAGATGACGTAGACGAGGCCGGAGAAGGCGAGGCCGCTGTTGAAGGCGAGGGGGACGCCGACGAGGTCGACGAGGAGCCAGGCGAACCAGAACTCGACGAGGCCGCGGGCCTGGGCGATCATCGCGACGAGGGTGCCGACGAAGATGTACGCGTCGGCCCAGGGGCTCCAGGAGAGCGACGGGTAGAGGGTGAAGAGGCCGCCGACGGCGAGGGTGCCGAGGGCCGCGCCGGCGAGGAGCAGTCCGCGCTCCTTCCAGGTGGCGAAGCGGACGGCGATGGAGCCGTCCTGGGCCTGCTGCTTGCCGCGGTTCCACTGCCACCAGCCCCAGGCGGCGACGCCGATGACGAGGAGCTGCTTGCCGACGCCGCCGGAGAGGTGGGCGGAGGCGTAGGCGCCGACGAGGATGACGCCGGAGAGCAGCTGGGCGGGCCAGGTGAGGATGGAGCGGCGCCAGCCGAGGGCCAGGGCGATCAGACCGATCGTGTTGCCGATCATGTCGGACCACATGATGTGCTGGCCGAAGACGCTGAACGCCTCGGAGTTGAGCCAGTTCACTTCTCGTTCTCCTTGGCGTCGGCGCCGAGCAGCCGCTCGACGTACTTGGCGATGACGTCCACTTCGAGGTTGACCGGGTCGCCGGACTGCTTGATGCCGAGCGTGGTCAGTTCGAGGGTGGTCGGGATGAGGCTGATGGTGAACCAGTCGTCGCCGACCTCGACGACGGTGAGGCTGACTCCGTCGACCGTGATCGAGCCCTTCTCGACGACGTACCGGGAGAGGAGGGCGGGCAGGCCGACCTTGACGAGCTCCCAGTGTTCGGAGGGGGTCCGCTCCAGGATGGTGCCGGTGCCGTCGACGTGGCCCTGGACGATGTGACCGCCGAGGCGGCCGCCGACCGCCATGGGCCGCTCCAGGTTGACCCGGGAGCCGGTCTCGAGGGCGCCGAGGCTGGACCGCTTGAGGGTCTCGGCCATGACGTCGGCGGTGAACTCGCCGTCGCCGAACTCGACGACCGTGAGACAGACACCGTTGACGGCGATGGAGTCGCCGTGCTGGGCGCCTTCCGTGACCAGGGGGCCGCGCAGTCGGAAGCGGGAGGCGTCCTCCAGCTGCTCGACGGCGACGACCTCTCCCAGTTCTTCGACGATTCCGGTGAACACGGTCAGGCTCCCTTGAGGGTGGCGGTGATGCGGATGTCGGATCCGATGTGCGCGGTCTCGGTGATGTCGAGCCGCAACGCTTCGGTGAGGGTGGTGATTCCGGCGTCGGCGAGGCCGGTGGGGCCCGCGCCGAGGAGGACCGGGGCGAGGTAGCCGACGACCTGGTCGACGGCGCCCGCGGCGAGGAAGGCGCCCGCGAGGGTGGGGCCGCCTTCGAGGAGGATCGAGCGGACACCGCGCGCGTGGAGGGCGTCCAGGAGGGCGGGGACGGAGAGGCCGCGCTCGGCCCTGGGGAGCCGCACGACGTCCGTGAGGGCGGTCTCGGCGTCCTCGGCGATCGCGATGAGGGTGGGGGCGGCCTCGTCGAGGACCCGGGCGCCGGGCTTGACGGCGGTCGCCTCGGTGTCGACGACGACCCGCAGCGGCTGGACGGCTCCTTCGACGCCGCGGACGGCCAGGTGGGGGTCGTCGGCACGGGCGGTGCCGGAGCCGACGACGACGGCGTCGGCCTCGGCGCGGAGCCGGTGGACGTCGGCGCGGGACTCGGCGGAGCTGATCCAGCGGGAGGTGCCGTCGGCGGCGGCGATCCGGCCGTCGAGGGTGGCGGCGTACTTCCAGCGGACGAAGGGGCGGCCGCGGCGCACGGAGGTGAGCCAGGCGAGGTTGCCGGCCTCGGCCTCGGCCTCCAGGAGCCCCTGCTCGACCTCGGTCCCGGCGGCGCGGAGGGTGTCGGCGCCGCCCGTGGCCTGCGGGTTCGGGTCGCCGACCGCGTACACGACCCGGCTGATCCCGGCCTCGATCAGGGCCTGGGCGCAGGGGCCGGTGCGGCCGGTGTGGTTGCAGGGTTCGAGGGTGACGTACGCGGTGCCGCCGCGGGCCAGGACGCCGGCCGCGCGCAGGGCGTGGACCTCGGCGTGGGGGCCGCCGGCGCGCTGGTGGAAGCCTTCGCCGACCTGGTGTCCGGAGGCGTCGGTGATGACGCAGCCGACGACCGGGTTGGGGCTGGTGGCGCCGAGACCGCGTGCGGCGAGCTCGACGGCGCGTCGCATGGCGGTGATGTCGGCCTGCTGGGCCACCGGGTCCTCCTGCCTCTTCGGGCACGGACTCCGGGGCCTGTCGATGACGACAGAGAGCGGGAAGGACGCCTCGCACAGGGTGCGCCGAAAGGCCGCGTCCTTGCGGGTACGCCGATCGGTGACGACACGGCGACCAGCGGACGTACGGCCGGCACACCCCTGGAAGGGGTCACCCGCCGCGCACTGCCTCCCATCCGGACTTTCACCGTCGGTCCAGGAATCTCACCTGGTCAACCGGCCGCTGGCTTGCGGACGGGTCGCGGACTATACCGCCGGTTCGGAATTACACCGACCCCGGAGTGCGCTGCTGCTGATACAGGGCCAGTGTGCCACGCCTCGCGTGAGGCGATAGGCCCGGACCCTGTGGGCTGGCTCACAGGGTTCCACAGGATTCCTCTTTGGTCCAGACCTATTGACGCACTGGTCTAGTCCTCTTAATCTCCGTGTCACCTCCGAGGCAACGGTCCGCCGGCGTGCGCACTCCACGGGCCCAACACGTACCACCCCCCTGTTCGTTGCGTGTTTTCCGACCTCCCCAGGAGGACCGATCGTGCTGTCCCCCACGACCAAGAGAGCCTCGCTGCTCGCGTCCGGCGCGGCCGTCGCCGGGCTGCTGCTCAGCTCGCTCTCCGGCGGCGTCTCGTACGCGGCCGACAACGAGTCCTGTCGCCCCGACGGGCTCTACAAGACCCCCGGCGTCGACGTCCCGTACTGCTCGGTCTACGACACCGAGGGCCGCGAGAAGATGGGCGCGGACCACCAGCGCCGGGTCATCGGCTACTTCACCGGCTGGCGCACCGGCAAGAACGGCCAGCCCGCGTACCTGGCCAAGGACATCCCGTGGGACAAGATCACCCACATCAACTACGCCTTCGGCCACATCGGCGGCGACAACAAGCTCTCCGTGGGCACGGACGGTCCGGACAACGCGGCCACCGGGATGACCTGGCCCGGTGTCGCCGGCGCCGAGATGGACCCCGCGTACCCCTACAAGGGCCACTTCAACCTGCTCAACAAGTTCAAGAAGCAGCACCCGAACGTCAAGACGCTGATCTCGGTCGGCGGCTGGGCGGAGACCGGCGGCTACTTCGACGACGCCGGCAACCGCGTGAACTCCGGCGGCTTCTACTCGATGGCCACCAACGCCGACGGTTCGGTCAACCAGGCCGGGATCGACACCTTCGCGAACTCGGCCGTCGACTTCATCCGCACGTACGGGTTCAACGGCGTCGACATCGACTACGAGTACCCGACCACGATGAAGGACGCGGGCAACCCGCTCGACTGGCAGCTCGCCAACGCGCGCCGCGCCGGGCTCGTGCAGGGCTACGCGGCCCTCATGAAGTCCCTGCGCGAGAAGCTGGACACGGCCGGCGCCGCCGACGGCAGGCACTACCTGCTGACCGTCGCCGCCCCCTCCTCCGGCTACCTGCTGCGCGGCATGGAGACCTTCCAGATGCAGAAGTACCTGGACTACGTCAACATCATGTCCTACGACCTGCACGGTGCCTGGAACGAGTACGTCGGCCCCAACGCCTCCCTCTTCGACGACGGCAAGGACGCCGAGCTCGCGGCCGCCAACGTCTACGGCTCCTCGCAGTACGGCTCCATCGGCTACCTCAACACCGACTGGGCCTACCACTACTTCCGCGGCTCCATGCCGGCCGGCCGCATCAACATCGGCCTGCCCTACTACACCCGCGGCCACAAGAACGTGCAGGGCGGCACCGACGGCCTGTGGGGCAAGGCCTCCGCGACCACCTGCCCGGCCGGGGCCGGCCTGACCAAGTGCGGCGACGGCGCCACCGGCATCGACAACCTCTGGCACGACAAGGACACCAACGGCGTCGAGTCGCCCGCCGGCTCCAACCCGATGTGGCACGCCAAGAACCTGGAGAAGGGGATCGTCGGCGACTACGTCACCCAGTACGGCTTCCCGGCGAACACCACGCTGACCGGCACCTACGTCCGCAAGTACGACCCGACCCTGGTCGCGCCGTGGCTGTGGAACGCCGAGAAGAAGGTCTTCCTCTCCACCGAGGACGAGCAGTCCGTGGCCGCGAAGGCCGACTACGTGGTCGACCGCGGCATCGGCGGCACCATGGTCTGGGAGATGGCCGGCGACTACGCCTGGAACGCCGGCAAGGGCCAGTACGAGATGGGTTCCACGCTCACCTCGCTGATGTACGACAAGTTCAAGGCGGCCACCCCGTACGGGGCGAAGAAGTCCGACAAGGCGCTGCCGACCCAGGCCGTGAAGATCGACACCCAGTTCACCGAGTTCAAGCTGGGCGACTCGAACTACCCGATCACGCCGAAGATCAAGATCACCAACAACACGGCGACGACCCTGCCCGGCGGCACGGAGTTCCAGTTCGACTACGGCACCTCCGCCCCGAACAACGCCTCCGACCAGTCCGGCTTCGGCACCAAGGTCATCAGCAGCGACCACACGGGCTCCAACGTGGGCGGCCTGAAGGGCGACTTCCACCGCGTTTCCCTGAAGCTCCCGGCCTGGCAGTCCCTGGCCCCGGGTGCGACGGTCGACCTGGCCTTCAACTACTACCTGCCGGTGTCCACCCCCTCCAACTGGACGGTGAACATCAACGGCACGACGTACGCCCTCGCCGGCGACCTGGCGCGCGGCACGACGGTCGTGGAGCCCGGCTCCACCACCCCGCCGACCACGCCGCCCACCACCCCGCCGACGACTCCCCCGACCACGCCGCCGACGACCCCGCCGACGACGCCGCCCACCACGAGCTGCACCGCCCCGGCGTACGTGGCCGGCACGGTCTACAACGCGGGCAGCCTCGTCTCCCACAAGGGACACCAGTGGAAGGCCCAGTGGTGGACCCAGAACGAGGAGCCGGGCACGACCGGCGACTGGGGCGTCTGGAAGGACCTCGGCGCCTGCTGACGCGCCCCCTCCGGTGAACCCCTTCCGCTGAACCCCCGGCGGCGGACACTCACGGCCCTTGCCCCCGCCGGGCTCCCACCGCGCCGCGCCCCCTGTCCGGGGCGCGGCGCGGTCGCGTTCGCGCTCCCGGGCGGTCAGTCTGGAGAGATGAGCACGATCCTGGTGACCGGCGGCACGGGAACGCTCGGCCGTCCCGTCTGCGAGCGGCTGCGCGCGGACGGCCACGAGGTGCGGGTGCTCAGCCGGCACTCCCCGCCGTACGCCGTCGACCTGCGCAAAGGCGGACCGCTTCTCGACCGGGCGGTCGACGGGGTCGACGCGGTCGTCCACTGCAGCAACATCCTGCGCGGCGACGAGGAGGCCGCCCGCCTCCTCGTCGAGGCCTCGCGGCGGGCCGGGGTGCCGCACCTGCTGTACATCTCGATCGTCGGCGTCGACCGGGTGCCGCTCGGCTACTACCGGACCAAGTACGCGGTGGAACGCATGATCCAGCAGTCCGGTGTCCCGTGGACCCTGCTGCGGGCCACCCAGTTCCACGACCTGATCCTCCGGCTGCTGCAGGGCCTCGCCAAGCCCCCGGTGATGCTCCTGCCGAAGGAGGTCCGGGACCAGCCGCTGGAGGTGACGGAGGCGGCCGCCCGCCTCGCCGAACTGACCGCGGGGCCGCCGGCGGGCCGGGTGGAGGACATGGGCGGCCCCGAGATCCGCACCTTCGACGAGCTGGCCCGCGCCTACCTGCGGGCGAGCGGACGGGGGCGCCGGCTGGTGGAGGTGCCGCTGCCGGGCCGGGTCTACCGGGCGCTGCGACGCGGCGGACACCTGGCGCCGGACCGCGCGGTGGGCCGGGTGACGTTCGAGGAGTTCCTCGCGCGGCGGTTCGCCGCCTAGGGCCTAGGGGAACAGCTCGTCCTGGGCCGCGTCACGGGCGCGGAGCAGGGCGCCCCGCAGCACGGCCGCGTCCCCCAGCGCGGTGGCGCGGACCTCCGTGCGGAGCGGGGAGAGGGCCGCGAGTTCGGCCTCCACGCGCGCGGCGAGACCGGGGCCGCCCTGGTGGCCGGTCTCCCCGGCGAGGACGACGCAGCCGGGATCGAGGACGGAGACGACGGCGGCCGCGCCGACGGCGAGACGGCGGGCGAGGGCGTCGAGGAAGGGCGCGTGACCGGAGGAGAGGGCGTCGGCCGGGTCGAGGTGGTGGACGAGGGCGAGGGCGTCGACGGCAGCGGCGCAGGCCAGTTCGTGGAAGCCGCCGTCGCAGCCGGTCGCCGAGGGGAGGCCGGAGGTGCCGGGGACCGGCAGGAAGCCGATCTCTCCCGCGCCGCCGGAGGCCCCACGGCGGAGCCGGCCGTCGAGGACGACGGCGGCGCCGACGCCCTGGCCGAGCCAGAGGAGGACGAAGTCCTCGCGGTCGCGGGCCGCGCCTTCGCGCAGTTCGGCGACGGCGGCGAGGTTGGTCTCGTTCTCGACGAGGACGCGGGCGGGCAGCCGTTCCTGGAGGACGGTGACCAGACGGCGGTGCCAGGCGGGCAGCCCCGAGGAGTCGCGCAGGTCGCCGGTGGCGGGGTCGATGAGCCCGGGGGCGCCGACGGCGACGCTGTGCAGCCGGTCGGCGCCCGCCTCCTTCACGGTCCGTTCCAGGAGCGCGACCGCCTTCTCCACGGCCGCTTCCGTGCCGTTGTCGTCGCCGACGGGGACGGAGGCCTCGGCGAGCGGGGTGCCGAGGAGGTCGGCGACGGCGACGGAGACCGAGCGGGTCCGGACGTCGAAGGCGGCGAGGTGGGCGCGGTCGGCGACGATCCCGTACAGCTTGGCGTTGGGGCCGCGGCGCTCGGCTCCGGCCTCGCCGACGACGTGGACGAGTCCGGAGTCCCGGAGCCGCTCGACGAGGTCGGCGACGGTCGGGCGGGAGAGTCCGGTGAGCGTCTTGAGCTGAGCGGCCGTCAACGGGCCTTCGTCCTGGAGCAGTCGCAGGGCGAACCGGTCGTTGATGGCTCGTGCGGTGCTCGGGGATGCGGCCATGCGGCGATCCTCTCAGACGCGCGGGAGCGGGACTCCTTCCGCGGTCTATTTATCAGGCAGGGTTCCTGATAGTTTACGCGGCACACCCCCAGCACACCCACGACCCCAGGGAGGGACCATGGCGGCGGAGACCGTCACCAGCACCGATCGCCTCCGGCGGGCGCGCTTCGCCATCGCCGCCGTCTTCTGCGTGCACGGCTCGGTCACCGGCAGCTTCGCGACCCGGATCCCCTGGATCCAGGAGCACGCGGGCGTCAGCGCCGGACAGCTCGGGCTCGCACTCGCCTTCCCCGCGCTCGGCGCCTCCCTCGCGATGCCGCTCGCCGGGGCCGTCTCGCACCGCTTCGGCGCCCGCACGGCGCTGCGCGGCCTGCTCGCCCTGTGGACCCTCGCGCTCGCGCTGCCCTCGCTCGCCCCGAACGTCTGGGGGCTGTGCGGCGCGCTCTTCGTGTACGGGGCGACCTCGGGCATGTCCGACGTGGCGATGAACGCGCTCGGCGTCGAGACCGAGAACCGGCTCGGCAGGTCCATCATGTCGAGCCTGCACGGCATGTGGAGCGCGGGGGCCCTGATCGGCTCCGCCGCCGGCACGGTCGCCGCCCACCTCGGCGGCGACGCCCGTCTGCACCACCTGATCGCGGCCCTCGTGCTCACCGCGCTCGGCCTGGTCTTCTGCCAGGGCGTGCTCGACGTCCGCAGCACCCCGGAGGAGGAGCCGCCGCCGCGCTTCTCGCTGCCGCCGAGGTCCGCGCTGGTCATCGGCGCCATCGGCTTCTGCGGGGTGTTCGCCGAGGGCGCCAGCCTCGACTGGTCGGCCGTCTACCTCCGGGACGAGCTGGGCAGCTCGGCGGGGCTCGCGGCCGCCTCCACGACCGCCTTCGCGCTGACGATGGCGGTGGCGCGCCTCGCCGGCGACCGGGTGGTGGACCGCTTCGGAGCGGTCCGTGCCGTACGGGCCGGGGGCGCCGTCGCCACCCTCGGCGGGGTCATGGTCGTCCTCGCCCCGCACGCCGCCGTCGCGATGGCCGGATTCGGTCTGATCGGACTCGGGGTCGCGGTCGTCGTCCCGCTGGCCTTCGCCGCCGCCGCGCGCAGCGGCCCGAACCCGAGCCAGGCCATCGCGGGCGTCGCCACCATCACGTACACCTCGGGACTCATCGCCCCCTCGGCGATCGGCGGCATCGCCGACGCGACCTCCCTGGTCCTCTCCTTCGGCCTGGTCACCCTGCTGGCCCTGGGTCTGGTGCTCGGCGCGGGCGTGCTCAGGACCGGCGGGCGGGAGACGGCGTCGGGGACACCGGAGCCCGCGAAGAGCGCAGGGCCCGTGGCGTAGACCGAGCGGCGTCCCGAAATCCCAGGTCCGCGGCCGTGGCGCCTACCATATGGCTGAACTTCTGCGGTCTCGACACGGCCGCCGGAACCGGAGAACGGGAGCAGACCTCATGAACCTCGGCGTGCGCTGGACCCTGCACGGCGACGGGAGAACACCCGCTCCCGGAGCCGTCGTCCGCCCGGACGAACGGCTCTCCTGGCCCCGCACGGTCGGCCTCGGAGCCCAGCACGTCGTCGCGATGTTCGGGGCGTCGTTCGTCGCCCCGGTCCTCATGGGTCTCGACCCGAACCTCGCGATCATGATGTCCGGTGTCGCAACCGCGATCTTCCTGCTCGCGACCCGTGGCACCGTCCCGTCCTACCTGGGCTGCTCGCTCTCCTTCGTCGGCGTCGCCGCCGCCATCCGGGCCTCCGGCGGCACGAGCGCCACCGTCACCGGCGCGGTGTTCGTCGTGGGCGGGGTGCTCTTCCTGGCCGGTCTCGCCGTCCGGAAGTTCGGCGCGCGGATCATCCACGCGGCGATGCCGCCGATCGTGACCGGCGCGGTCGTCATGCTGATCGGCTTCAACCTGGCGCCGGTCACCGCGTCGACGTACTGGCCGCAGGACCAGTGGACGGCCCTGCTCGTGATGCTGTTCACCGGTCTGGCCGTGGTCTGTCTGCGCGGCTTCTGGTCCCGGATCGCGATCTTCCTCGGCCTGATCTTCGGCTACGCCATCTCCTGGATCTTCGACCTCGTCTTCGGCAAGATCCACTCGGTGTCCCCGAGCGGCCAGGTCACCGACCACTGGCGGCTCGACCTCTCCGGCGTCTCCAAGGCCGACTGGATCGGTCTGCCGTCGCTGCACGGCCCGAGCTTCGAGTGGTCGGCGATCCTCGTGGCGCTGCCCGTGGTCATCGCGCTGATCGCCGAGAACGCCGGTCACGTCAAGGCCGTCGGCGAGATGACCGGCACCTCCCTCGACGACAAGCTCGGCACCGCGATCGCCGCCGACGGCGTCGCGTCCATGCTCTCCACCGGCGTGGGCGGCCCGCCGAACACCACGTACTCCGAGAACATCGGCGTCATGGCCGCCACCCGGGTCTACTCGACGGCCGCCTACTGGGCCGCGGCCGGCTTCGCGCTGCTCTTCGGCCTCTGCCCCAAGTTCGGCGCGGTCGTCGCCGCGATCCCCGGCGGTGTCCTCGGCGGCATCACCGTGATCCTGTACGGCATGATCGGCCTGCTCGGCGCCCAGATCTGGATCAACGCCAAGGTCGACCTGCGCAACCCGCTCAACCTGGTCCCGGCCGCCGCCGGCATCATCATCGGCGTCGGCGGCGTGAAGCTGACCTTCACCGACACCTTCGAGCTGGGCGGCATCGCGCTCGGCACGATCGTCGTCATCACCGGCTACCACGTGCTGCGGGCCTTCGCCCCGGCCCACCTCAAGACCCAGGAACCGCTCCTGGACTCGGGCACCAGCTCGTACGAGACGGACGCGGAAGACGCGTCGAAGAACTGAGTGATTCGCCCGTTCTGGGTAAGCCGGGCCCGAGGAGTTCCCTCCCGGGCCCGGCGGCTGGGAGCCTGCCCCCATGGCGCAGACCCAGTGGATCGAAGAGCGGATCGGCCAGTTCGTCGCGGTCGACCCCGTGGTGGACCGGATGCGGGCGCTCCGCTC
The DNA here is from genome assembly GCF_042874035.1 of Streptomyces sp. NPDC004284. Lineage (NCBI taxonomy): Bacteria > Bacillati > Actinomycetota > Actinomycetes > Kitasatosporales > Streptomycetaceae > Streptomyces > Streptomyces sp. NPDC004284. Next base: position 84,678 of record NZ_JBIAMJ010000006.1, read on the forward strand.
GGCCTGGCATCCGGCCGACGGCGTCGCCGTCTTCAACCGGGTCTATCTGACGGTCACCGAGGAGATCGGCCACGCCATCGAGGCGGGCACCTTCGCCGACCGGCGGGCCGCCGCCACCCTCGACGTACGGTTCGCCGAGCGCTATCTCGCGGCGGTCGACGCCGTCGCCGACGGCCGTCCCGCCCCCGCCTGCTGGCGGCCCCTCTTCCACTACCGCCGCCATCCCGGCGTACGGCCGCTGCAGTTCGCGCTGGCCGGGATCAACGCCCACATCGGCCACGACCTGGCGCTCGCGGTGGTCGACGCCTGCCGCACCCTGGACTGCGCGCCGGCCGACCTGGAGGACGAGTTCGACCGGGTCGGCGACGTCCTCGTCCTCCTGGAGGAGCGCATCCGGGAGGAACTGATGCCGGGCCCGGACCTCCTGGAGGTCGCGGACCCGCTGACGCATCTGCTCGGCTGCTGGAGCCTGGACCGGGCCCGCGACGGGGCCTGGCTCGCCGCCCGCTCGCTGTGGCAGCTGCGGCGGCTGCCCGACCTGGCCGAGGAGTTCACCGAACGCCTCGACCGGTCGGTGGGCCTGGTGGGGCGGATGCTGCTCACGCCCCTGACCAGGCCCTGATCTCCGTACCGGGGATCAGTCCTCCGGCAGCTCGACCGGGGCGATCTCGTCGTACACGTCGCCCGGACCCGGGTTGGTGCCGTCGGTCGCGCCGCCGAAGTGGTGCATGACGCCCCAGACCGCGTTGAGCGCCGTCTGCACCGCGCCCTCGGCCCAGCCGGCCGTCCAGGAGATGTCGTCGCCGGCGAGGAAGATGCCCCGCTTGTCCTCGGGCAGCCGGTCCTGCATGAAGTGCGTGAACAGGCGGCGCTGGTAGCGGTAGTGGCCCGGCAGGTTGGCCTTGAAGGCGCCCATGAAGTAGGGCTCGTTCTCCCAGGAGACCGTCACCGGGTTGCCGATGATGTGCTTCCGGATGTCGACCTTCGGGTAGATCTCGCCGAGCGACTTCAGCATGACCTCCATCCGCTCGTTCGCCGAGAGCGGCAGCCACTTCAGGCTGTCGTCGCACCAGGTGTACGAGAGGCAGATCGTGGCCGGCTTGTCCGGGCCGTCGTCCAGGAGGTAGGTGCCGCGGGTCATCCGGTCGGTCAGCGTCATCGACATGACGTCCCGGCCGGTCTCCTCGTCCTTGTCCAGCCAGAACGGCCGGTCGACGGGGACGAAGAGCTTCGAGGACTCCATGTAGTGGGTGCGCTCGATCGCCGTCCAGTGGTCGATCGGGAAGAGCGAGTCGTCGCAGGCGATCTTGGAGAGCAGCATCCAGGACTGGGCGGTGAAGATCGCCGCCTTGTACGTGCGGATGTCGCCGGAGGCGTCGGTGACCGTGATCCGGTTGCCGGCGGTCCGGTTCAGCCGGGTCACGGCCGGCTTCGGGGCACCCTCGTGCAGGGAGCTGAGCGAGGTGCCCTGCGCCCAGTGGACGATCTTCTCCGGCTCGCGCTCCCACAGGCGCAGCGGCAGCTGCTGCGAGCCGCCCACGATGCCGCGGTGGTGGTCGTCGGCCTCGGTGTAGACGACGCGGAGGATCTCCAGGATGGAGTTCGGGAAGTCGGTGTCCCAGCCGCCGGTGCCGAAGCCGACCTGGCCGAAGATCTCGCGGTGCCGGAAGGACTTGAAGGACTCGGACTCGCAGAGGAAGCCGTAGAAGGTCTGGTTGTCGAGCTTCTCGACGAGCTTCGACCAGATCTCGCGGATGCGCGGGACGTCGCGCTCGCGCATGGCCTGGTTCATGTCGGAGAAGTCGGCGCCCTCGTCCAGGCAGGCGTTCCACGCGTTCATCACGTCGCGGTAGACCTGCGGCAGGTCGTCGACGGTGGTGGCGTAGTGCGACTCGCCCTTGAGGTCGACGACGGTCGACGGGGTCGACTCGGCCAGCGGGTTCGGGAAGGCCTTGGTCTCCAGGCCGACCAGGTCGATGTAGTGCTGGAGCGCGGTCGAGGAGGGCGGGAAGCGCATGGCGCCCATCTCGGCGGTGAGGCCCTCGGTGCCGGTGCCCTCGAAGCCGACGGTGCGCAGCCGGCCGCCGATCTGGTCGGCCTCGTAGACGACGGGCTTGAGGCCCATCTTCATGAGCTCGTACGCGGCGATGATGCCGGAGAGCCCGCCGCCGATGACGGCGACCTCGGTGCCGTGCTCGGTGGCCGGTATCTGGCCGAGCCCGGCCGGGTGGGCCAGGAAGTCGTCGTAGGCGTACGGGAAGTCCGGACCGAACATGGTGATCGGCGGCTGGCCGTCGCTGTGGGGGACGGCGGTCGTGGGCACCGTGGACGTCATGGGGTACGGACTCCTTGCACGGAAAAGAAAGAGGTCAGGCGGGGAGGGCGGGGGCGGCTCAGACGAGGGGGCCGTAGAGGCCCGGGCGCCGGTCGCGGAGGTAGGGGTTCTCCTGGCGGGAGGCCGCGAGGAAGGCCGGGTCGACGTCGCCGAGGACGAGGTCCTCGCCGCGCCCGGCGCGGGCGCGGGCGGTGCCGTCGGGGCCGGCCAGGGTGGAGAGGCCGACGAACTCGAAGTCGCCCTCGGGGCCGGTCCGGTTGGCGTACGCGATGTAGAGCTGGTTCTCGAAGGCGCGGACCGGGACCACGGACAGGGGCACGACCTCGGCGGGGTGCATGAGCGCGGTCGGTACCAGGAGGAGGTCCGTGCCGGCCAGCGCGTGCGCCCGTACGTTCTCGGGGAACTCGACGTCGTAGCAGATCATCATGCCGACGGTGAGGCCTTCGAGCTCCGTCTGGACCACGGCGCGGTCACCGGGGGTGAACCACTTCAGCTCGAAGTCGCCGAAGAGGTGGGTCTTGCGGTACCGCACGAGCGGGGTGCCGTCGGCCCCGATGAGCTGGGCGGAGTTGTACAGGACGCCGTGCCGCTCGGTGTCCCGCTCGGGGTAGCCGTAGCCGACGGCCAGGCCGTGGCGCACGGCGATCGCCGCGACGGCGCGGGAGGAGGGGCCGTCGGCCGGCTCGGCGAGGCGCGCCATGTCGGCGCCGATGGCGTAGCCGGTGAGGAAGAGCTCGGGGGCGAGCAGCACGCTCGCGCCGGCGGCCGCGGCGCGGGCGGCGGCCTCGTCGAGGATCTTCAGATTGGCGGCCACGTCACCGAGCTCGCCGGAGCTCTGGAGCAGGGCGGTGCGCAGCGCGGGCATCGGCGATCCTCGGGGGTCGGAAGTTGAGGGGGAAGACGTCAAAAACGGTACGGTTTCGCGCTCTCCCGGGACAAGGCGGCAGCGTTGCGGACCGACCGTCGAACCGTTGCGCGATCGACGGGCGGGGCGTCGATTCGTTGCGTACGGCTCCGACCGGGGTCGTACGGCTCCCCCGCCGCGCGGCGGAGACGAGGACCGTTCTGCGGCCCGACGTCCGGGCGGGGCCCGCGCGGAAGAGTGGTGCTCGTCCGGAAGACCTGCCGGACGGGCTGCCGAAAGGGACCACGATGAAGCGCCGTACGAAGATCGTCGCCGTATCCGCCGCGATTCTGCTCACCCTGGGGGCCGGGGGCGTCGCCGTCGCCTCGGGGGGTGACGGCGGGCACGGGATCGGCACGGTCCGGGAGGCCGCCGCGCTGACCGGGACGGCCAAGCTGTACCGGCCGGCCGGTGACGACATCACGTTCAGCTTCGACGCGCATCTGGCGGCGAAGGACAACAAGGATCCGCAGGCCGCGACCGGCACCTTCCGGTTCAGTCACTACAAGGACGGGAAGGGCGGCTACGCGGTGGCGAAGGTCGACTGCCTCACCACGGGCGGCAAGGTGGCCGTGGTGACGGGCAAGGTGATCGAGACCGATGTGGACGCCTTCCGGAACAAGCGCGTCGGGATCTCGGTGCACGACGACGGGAAGCACGACCGTCTGGGCTACAGCTGGGTCGGGCGCGACACGAACCTGGAGGTCCCGCCCTGCCTGAGCTCGGCACCCTTCGAGCAGGTGAAGAAGGGCACCGGCGACTTCAAGGTGCTGCCCTGGCAGCTGGACTACCCGACGGAATAGACCGCCCCACGGGGGTGGGCGGGCGAGGGGCGGTGCGGGAACCACGGCCCGCACCGCCCCGGCGGCCCGCAGCCGCTATGCGGGCGAGCCCGAGGAGAAGCGCCGCAGCAGCGGCGAGAGGACCAGGACGGACTTGGTCCGCTCCACGAAGGGCTCGCCCGCGATGCGTTCCAGGACGCGCTCGAAGTGGCGCATGTCCGAGGCGAAGACCTGGACGACGGCGTCCGCGTCACCGGTGACGGTGGACGCGGACACCACCTCGGGGTACCGCTCCAGACCTCGCCGGATGTCGTCCGGCGAGGTGTTGTGGCGGCAGTAGATCTCGACGAAGCCCTCGGTCTCCCAGCCGAGCGCCGCCGGGTCCACCCGTACGGTGAATCCGGTGATGGCGCCCTCGGCCCGGAGCCGGTCCACGCGCCGCTTCACCGCGGGGGCGGAGAGTCCGACGAGCGAGCCGATGTCGGCGTAGCTGCGGCGGGCGTCTTCCGCGAGGGCGTGGACGATGCGTTCGTCGAGGTCGTTGAGTCGCACTACGGGTGGATCACTTCTCTGCTGGAGCCTCTGCCAGGGCCGGAGCCGTGGCCAGTCGGGAACGGCGCATGCCGTACAGGAAGTAGAACACGAGCCCGGCGGCCATCCACGCGCCGAAGACCTTCCAGGTGACGGCGTCGAGGCTGAACATGTTGTAGGCGCAGAAGATGAAGCCGAGGACCGGGAAGACCGGGCCGAGGGCCACCTTGAAGGTGCGCGGCATGTCGGGGCGGGTGTAGCGGAGCACGATGACCGCGATGTTGACCAGGGCGAAGGCGAAGAGGGTGCCGATGCTGGTGGCGTCGACGAGCTTGCCGAGCGGGATGACCGAGGCGAGCACGCCGCAGAAGAGCGACACGATGACCGTGTTGATGCGCGGGGTGCCGGTCTTGCCGCTGACCTTGCCGAAGACCTTGGGGACCAGGCCGTCGCGGGACATCGCGAAGAGGACGCGGGTCTGGCCGTAGAGGACGGTGAGGACGACGCTGGCGATGGAGATGACCGCGCCGGCGGCGAGCATCGTGCCCCAGAAGGTCTGGCCGGTGACGTCGTTCATGATCGCGGCCAGGGTGGCCTCGGAGCCCTCGAAGGCCTTCCAGTGCCAGGCGCCGACGGCGACGGCCGCGACGAGGACGTACAGCACGGTGACGATGAGCAGCGAGAGCATGATCGCCCGCGGCAGGTCGCGCTTGGGGTTCTTGGCCTCCTCGCCGGCCGTGGAGGCGGCGTCGAAGCCGATGTACGAGAAGAAGAGGGTGGCGCTCGCGGCGCCGACGCCGGTCATGCCGAGCGGCATGAAGTCCTTGTAGTTGCCGGACTTGAAGCCCATGAAGCCGATGGCGCAGAAGATCACGAGGGTGACGATCTTCACCGCGACCATGATCGTGTTGACGACGGCGGACTCGCGGGCGCCGCCGAGCAGGAACACCATGGCGAGCATCACGACGATCAGGCCGGGCAGGTTGATGACACCGCCCTCGCCGGGGGCCGACGACAGCACGTCGGGGATCGTGACGCCGATGGTCCCGTCGAGCAGCTCGTTGAGGTACTCGCCCCAGCCGACGGCCACGGCGGCGACCGAGACGCCGTACTCCAGGACCAGACACCAGCCGCAGACCCAGGCGACGAGTTCACCCATCGTTGCGTACGCGTACGAGTAAGAGGAGCCGGCGACCGGTATGGAGCCGGCCAGCTCGGCGTACGAGAGGGCCGAGAACAGGGCGGTGAGACCGGCGATGACGAAGGCGATCGTGACGGCGGGGCCGGCCTTCGGGACGGCGTCGCCGAGGACGACGAAGATGCCCGTGCCGAGCGTGGCGCCGATGCTGATCATGGTCAGCTGCCACATCGAGAGCGAGCGGCGGAGATTGCCGCCCTCGCCCTGTCCCCCCTCGTCCACCAGGCGTTCCACCGGCTTGCGCCGGACGAGAGCGCCGAGAGCGGAGGTCTTCGGGGCGGTCGTGTCGACGACCGGCGGGGCTGCGCCTTGATCCAGCACTGCGGAGGCTCCTTATCGCTGCCTGTGGGGGTACGGAGACGACCGCGGCGGTGCACGGGCATGCCGAGGCACACCCACGGGGGGACGGAACCGCCGAGCAGGCGGTCGACGCCACTCCTGGTACGGGGCACGAGCCTAAGGGGCAGAGCTTCGCAGTCGTAATGCAGGGTTGTTGCGCAGTGCCGGATGATCATTGCGCGCTTCGGACGCAGACGGGCAAACATTGCGCGCCCCCGCATGAATCGACACATCGGGGTGTGAATCGGAGTGTGGAGCGGAACGCGCACGCATATGGACTCCTGGCGCGGAATGACCCACGCTGCGAGCCCCTGAGAACCGCTCCCGACGCCCCACGATCGGAGGCCCCGGTGCACTGGCTCGACCCGGCTCCGTTCCTGCGCGGCACGGCCTGGCTGGACCGGGACCGGCCCGTACGCGCCGACCCCGACGACCTCGAACGGCTGCCGTGGGACATCGCCGAGCGGGCCGCGCTGCCCATCGGCGTACGGATCGAGTTCACGGCCGCGCCCGGCACGCGCGCGGTGGAGCTGCGCTACCGGGCTGCCGTTCCGGGGCCCGACGACCCCCTGCGCGCGCTGCGGCACTGCTTCGCCCTCTGGCAGGGCACGCGGTTCGTCGGCGAGACCTGCGCGGCTCCGGCGCCGGAGGCCGTCGTGAGGCTCCCCCTCCCCCCGTACGGCGGCGTCTTCACCCTCCACCTCCCGGAGGGCCAGGCGCCCGTGCCGCTCGCCCTGCGGGCCGTCGACGGCATCCTCTCCCCCGCCCCGGCCCGACCCCGCTGGCTCGTCCACGGCGACTCGATCACCGAGGGCTGGTGGTCGACCCGCCCGGCACACTCCTGGCCCGCCACGACGGGCCGGCTCCTCGGTCTCGACCCGGTCAACCTGGGGTACGCGGGCGGGGCCCGGGGCGAACTGCCGCTCGCCGAGCACCTGGCCCGGCTGCCGGGCGATCTGATCACCCTCGCCTTCGGCACCAACTGCTGGTCCCGCGTCCCGGCCACGGCCGACTGGCTCTACGCCACGGTCCGCGCCTTCGTCGGCCTCGTCCGCCGGGGCCACCCGGCCACGCCGCTCCTGATCGTCTCCCCGGTCCTGCGCCCGGAGGCGGAACACACCCGCAACGCCCTGGGGGCGACCCTGACGGAGCTGCGCAGGGCGATGGAACGCGCGGGCCGCGACCTGGCGACGGAGGGCGACGCCCGCCTCCTGGTCCTCCCCGGCCGTCCGCTCCTGGGCCCGGAGCACCTGGCGGACGGGCTGCATCCGAACGACGCGGGGCACGCGCGGATGGCGAGGGCGGTGGCGGAGGCGCTGCGGGGCGCGCTGGAGGACCTGCCCCGGGGGCCCACAACGGGACGGGGCCCCCGGGAGTCGACTCCCGGGGGCCCCGCGAGGCGCGGCGACTAGCTCCAGCTGGCGTGCAGCGGCTTGCCCTCGGCGTAGCCCGCCGCCGACTGGATGCCGACCACGGCCTTCTCCTCGAACTCGGCGAGCGAGGCGGCGCCGGCGTAGGTGCAGGAGGACCGGACGCCCGCGATGATCGAGTCGATCAGGTCCTCGACGCCCGGACGCTGCGGGTCGAGGAACATGCGCGAGGTGGAGATGCCCTCCTCGAACAGCGCCTTGCGGGCGCGGTCGTAGGCGGACTCGTCGGAGGTGCGGTTCCGGACGGCGCGGGCCGAGGCCATGCCGAAGGACTCCTTGTAGGCACGGCCCTGGGCGTCGTGCTGGAGGTCGCCCGGGGACTCGTACGTCCCGGCGAACCAGGAGCCGATCATGACGTTGGACGCACCGGCGGCGAGCGCCATGGCGACGTCGCGCGGGTGACGGACACCGCCGTCGGCCCAGACGTGCTTGCCGTACTTCTTCGCCTCGGCGGCGCACTCCAGGACGGCCGAGAACTGCGGGCGGCCGACGCCGGTCATCATGCGGGTGGTGCACATGGCGCCGGGGCCGACGCCGACCTTGATGATGTCGGCGCCCGCCTCGATGAGGTCCTTGACGCCCTCGGCGGCGACGATGTTGCCCGCGACGATCGGGACCTGCGGGTCGAGGGCCCGCACGGTGCGGATCGCGGCGATCATCGACTCCTGGTGGCCGTGCGCCGTGTCGATGACGAGCGTGTCGACGCCCGCGTCGAGCAGCTGCTTGGCCTTGCCGGCGACGTCGCCGTTGATGCCGACGGCGGCGGCGATCCGCAGCTTGCCGGCGGCGTCGACGGCCGGGGCGTACAGCGTCGCGCGCAGGGCGGCCTTGCGGGTGAGGATGCCGACGAGCTTGCCGTCCGCGTCCACGGCCGGGGCGTAGCGCCGGTTGGCGGCGTCGAGGGTGTTGAAGGCCTCGCGCGGGTCGATGTCGGCGTCCAGGAGGAGCAGGTCCCTGGACATGACCTCGGAGAGCTGGGTGAAGCGGTCGACGCCGGAGAGGTCGGCGTCGGTGACGACGCCCACCGGGCGGCGGTCCTCGTCGACGACGACGCCGGCGTCGTGGGCGCGCTTGGGCAGCAGGGAGAGCGCGTCGGCGACGGTCTGGTGCGGCTCCAGGACGATCGGGGTGTCGAGCACGTGGTGGCGGCTCTTGACCCACGAGATGACGTCGGTGACGACCTCGATCGGGATGTCCTGCGGGATGACGACCAGGCCGCCGCGGCGGGCGACCGTCTCGGCCATCCGGCGGCCGGCGATGGCGGTCATGTTGGCGACGACGAGCGGGATGGTCGTCCCGGTGCCGTCGGGCGAGGAGAGGTCCACGGCCTGACGGGAGCCGACGGCCGAGCGGCTCGGCACCATGAACACATCGTCGTACGTCAGGTCGTAGGGCGGCTTGACGTCATTGAGGAAACGCACGTGCTGACATCCCAGTCGTTCGGATCGGCCCCTAGGCATTTCAGCCAGGGGAAAAAGCACGTAGTTCATTGTCCCACGGCAGTACGAATACCAGCCCCGGGCCGATCATCCGAGACTTGCGACAGGTGGTTCGTCGGATCCTCCGAAGGCCTCCCCCAGGGAGAGGAGGACGGAGAGGTGGGTGGGGCGTTCTTCGACGGCCGTGGCGAAGACGTCCTGGGCGGTCTGCCACTCGCGCGGCCGTGTCCTGGCGTACGCCTGCCAGCCGGTGACGACGAGGGTGACGGGCTCGGGCAGGTCGGTGAGGCAGTCGGCGAGGGCGTCCCAGTTGCGGCCGAACCAGTCGGGCAGGGCGAGCGCGCCGGCGCACCGGTCCATGAGGGCGGCCTTGTCGGTGACTCCGGTCAGGTCGAGGACGACGGGGTCGTCAAGCCTCATCCGTGACCACCTCCCGGAAGGTCTCGTAGTGGTCGTCGGTGTAGTACGTCTCGCCGTTCCGTCCGGTGACGATCCGGCGCGCTCCCCGGTCGCGCGAGCCGGGGGTCTTCACCGTGTACTCGTGGTAGTAGCCGCGCTCCTCGCGGGGCAGGACCCGCTCGAAGTTCGAGAAGACCGTGCCGTCCTTGGCGTACGGGAAGGGGCCGCCGCGCGCGATGAGGGCGAGCGTCTTCCGTGCCTCGGCGGGCAGGTCGGCGGCTCGTACGGTGGGGAGCCCGGAGGTGCCGGTGGGCGCGGCGGTCGTGCCGGTGGGCGTGGTGGTCGCGGTGGTACGGGTGGGGGCCGGGGCGGCGGGGGCGGCACCGCCGCTCGCCGAGGAGCAGCCGGCCAGGAAGACCGCGAGGACGAGCGCGAGGAGCACGCGCAGGGGCCGGAGCAACATGTCCCGAACATACCGTTACGGGAAGGCTCCGGCCCCTGCGCCTCACACGGCGTTCAGTTGCCGTCGGGGTCCTTGCGGTCGAGCGCCGGGTGCGCGCCGGGGCTGGACTCGGTGAGCAGGTAGTCCGCCGCGGCGCGGTCGGTGACCAGGCTGGTGACGAGCCCGGAGCGGAGCACCGCGCCGATCGCCGCCGCCTTGCGCTGGCCGCCGGCGATCGCCACGACCTCGGGGATCCGGCGCAGCCGGTCCGCCTCGACGGTGATGCAGCGCTCGCCGAGGTCGCGGCCGACCCGGCGCCCCTCGGTGTCGAAGAGGTGCGCGGACATCTCGGCGGCGACGCCGAGCGAGGCGTAGTGGGCGCGCTCGGCGTCGGAGAGCATGTCGTGGACGGTGGAGATGCCCGGCTCCCAGGAACCGATGGAGACGCAGGCGACCGTCACCTTGTCGAAGTACTCGAAGGCCCGCGCGATGCCGGTCTGGCTGCGCAGCGCGGCCGCGGTGGCCGGGTCGGGCAGCAGCATGGGCGCGTAGATGGGGTGGGCCTCGCCGCCGGAGACCTGGGCGGCGCGCCGTACCGCCTCGACGGAGCCGCGCTCGGCGGTCCCGGCGTCGTACACCCCGGTGAGCTGGACGACCGTGCAGGGCGGCAGCCGGTCGAGGGCCGCCGCCATGTGGATGGTGGAGCGGCCCCAGGCCAGGCCGAGGACGTCGCCCTCGGTGACGAGCTCGCCGAGCAGGTCGGCCGCGACCTCGCCGAGGTTCTCCGGGTCGGGCGACTCGTCGTCGCCCTCCGCCGGGGACTCGACGACGACGGCGTGGCGGAGCCCGTAGCGGGCGCGGAGCGCGTCGGAGCGCTCGGCGTCCAGCTCGGCCGGTACGCGGATCTCGATCCGCACGAGGTCACGCTCCAGGGCGGTCTCCAGGACCCGGGCCACCTTGAAGCGGCTCACGCCGAACTCCTCGGCGATCTGGATCTTGGACTTGCCCTCGAGGTAGAAGCGGCGGGCCATGGCCGCCGCCTGCACCAGCTCCGCGGGGCCCATCCGCAGGGCTGACCGTCCCGCCGACATACCCGCCACCGCGATCTCCTCACTGCTGTTCACGTACCGCTGTTCACGTACGGACGTCACATTCCGATGTCGTTCACACTCTGGACTCGCCGTTCATCCTGTCAGAAACGACGGGCCTTGATCAGTCCTGTCGGCGGCCCGACGGACCGCGTTCATCCGCCGGAGGCTCAGTGGCCACATGCCCACGCGGCGGACGCCGTCGCGGCCTCCGCGCGGGCCCGGAGCGAGGCGACGGCCGCGGCCGGATCCGCCGCTCCGTACACCGCGGAACCGGCGACGAAGACGTCGGCGCCGGCCTCGGCGCACCGCTCGATCGTGGACTCGGCGACCCCTCCGTCGACCTGGAGCCACAGCTCCAGACCGTGCTTGGAGATCAGTTCACGGGTGCGGCGGATCTTGGGCAGCATGATGTCGAGGAAGGCCTGGCCACCGAAGCCGGGCTCGACGGTCATGATGAGCAGCATGTCGAGCTCGGGGAGCAGGTCCTCGTACGGCTCGATCGGCGTGGCCGGCTTGAGCGCCATGGAGGCCCGCGCGCCCTTGGCCCGGATCTCCCGCGCGAGGCGCACCGGGGCGGCGGCCGCCTCGACGTGGAAGGTCACCGAGCCGGCGCCGGCCTCCACGTACTGCGGGGCCCAGCGGTCGGGGTCCTCGATCATCAGGTGGCAGTCGAGCGGGGTGTCCGTCGCCCGGGCCAGCGACTCCACGATCGGCACGCCCAGCGTCAGGTTGGGCACGAAGTGGTTGTCCATCACGTCGACGTGCAGCCAGTCGGCACCGCCCACGGCCTTCGCCTCATCGGCGAGCCGGGCGAAGTCCGCGGACAGGATGCTGGGGTTGATCTGCGCCATGTGCCAAGCCTCCCACGTTCTTGGGCACTTCTTTGCCGCTGAGCGGTTTCGAATCCGGTCCAGACCTACTTCGGTACGAAGTGACGAGTCCGAGACCCGGACGGACCGGGAGATTACGGTCAGATGATCGAAGGGTCGGGCGGGGGCCGGACCGCCGGAGGTCAGGCGGTCCGGCGGATGAGCGCCAGGTACATGGCGTCCGTACCGTGCAGATGCGGCCACAGCTGGACGTCCGGGCCGTCGCCGAGCGCCGGGACGCCGGGCAGCAGCGGGCGGGCGTCGATCAGCTCGGCGCCGCCGACCTTCTTCAGGACGTCGTCGACGACCACCCGGGTCTCGGCGAGGTGCGGCGAGCAGGTCGCGTACCCCACCACTCCCCCGACGCGCACGGCGCCGAGCGCCTCCGTGAGCAGGGCGCGCTGGAGCGGGGCGAAGCCGTCCAGGTCCCCGGGGCGGCGGCGCCAGCGGGCCTCGGGGCGGCGGCGCAGGGCGCCGAGGCCCGAGCAGGGCACGTCCATGAGGACGCGGTCGAAGGTGCCGGGGCGCCACGGCGGGCGGGTGCCGTCGGCGGCGATCACCTGGTACGGGCCGGGGTTGCCGGCCAGGGCGCGCTCGACGAGGCGGGCGCGGTGCGGCTGCTTCTCGGAGGCGAGCAGGAAGGCGCCGCGCTCGGCCGCCAGGGCGCCGAGCAGGGCGGCCTTGCCGCCGGGGCCGGCGCAGCCGTCGAGCCAGCGGGCGTCGGTGCCTTCCACCGGCGCGTTGGCGAGGGCGATCGCGACGAGCTGGCTGCCCTCGTCCTGGACGCCCGCCCGGCCCTCCTTGACCGCCTCGATGGCGCCGGGCTCGCCGCCCTCGGCCATCCGCAGGGCATAGGGCGACCAGCGGCCCGGCAGGGTCTCGGTGGCCGCGGCCAGCTCCTCCGTGGTGGAGCGGCCGGGGCGGGCGACGAGCGTGACCTCGGGCCGCTCGTTGTCCGCCTCCAGGAGGTCCTCGATCCCGGCCCGCCCGCCGCCGAGCGCGTCCCAGAGCGCCGAGACGACCCAGCGGGGGTGCGAGTGGACGACCGCGAGGTGGTCCTCGGCGTCCTCGTCGTACGGCGGGGCCACCTGCTCGACCCAGGCGTCGAGGTCCTGCTGCGAGATCTTCCGCAGCACGGCGTTCACGAACTTGGCCCGCCCGTCACCGAGCACCACCCGGGCCAGCTCGACACTGGCCGAGACCGCGGCGTGCGTCGGGATCCGCGTCCCGAGCAGCTGGTGCGCCCCGAGCGACAGCACGTCGAGCACCGGCGGATCGACCTCACGCAGCGGCCGGTCGATACAGGCCGCGATGATCGCGTCGTACGTGCCCTGCCGCCGCAGCGTCCCGTACACCAACTCGGTCGCGAGCGCCGCGTCCCGGCCGTCGAACTTGTCGGGGCCCTCCTTCTCCCTCGCCTTCTTCAACAGCGGCGGCAGCACCAGGTTCGCATAGGCATCCCGCTCGTCCACCGCCCTCAGCGCCTCGAAGGCGAGCATCCGGACGGGGTCCTTCTGGGGCCGCCGGTAGGGCTTGGGGGGACGACGACGTGCCTGCTCGCTCAAAGGTGCTCCGCGTGACGAAATGAAGAGGGTCGAACGCTCCCAGCCTACGTCGCCCGCGGAGCCGCTCGCGCCCTACGCCCCCAGCCGCTCGCCCGGGGCGATCCGGACGCCGCGGGCCCAGTCGGCGGCCTTCATCGGCTTCTTGCCCTGGGGCTGGACCCAGAGGAGTTCGACGGCGTACGAGCCGGTGCCCGCGTAGACGTTGTTCTTGCCGACCGAGAGCTCGCCGGGGGCGAGGTCGGTGCGGTCGGGGAGCGGGGCGACCTGGATCAGCTTGAGGCGTTCGCCGCGGAAGAGGGTCCAGGCGCCGGGGGCGGGGGTGCAGCCGCGGACCACGCGGTCCACGCGGAGGGCGGGGGCGGCGAAGTCGACGTGGGCGTCCTCGACCTGGATCTTCGGGGCGAGCGTGATGCCCTCGATGGGCTGCGGGACGGCCTTGAGCGTGCCGTCCTCGATGCCGTCCATGGTCGCGGCGAGCAGCCCTCCGCCCGCGAAGGCGAGCCGGGTGAGCAGGTCGCCGCTGGTGTCGGTGGGGCGGATGTCCTCGGTGACGACGCCGTAGACCGGGCCGGAGTCGAGGCCCTCCTCGATGAGGAAGGTCGAGGCGCCGGTGACCTGGTCGCCGGCCATCAGGGAGTGCTGCACGGGCGCGGCGCCGCGCCAGGCGGGCAGCAGCGAGAAGTGCAGGTTGACCCAGCCGTGGGCGGGGATGTCGAGGGCGACCTTGGGCAGCAGCGCGCCGTACGCGACGACCGGGCAGCAGTCCGGCGCGATCTCCCGCAGGCGGGCGAGGAACTCCTCGTCGCGGGGCCTGGCCGGCTTCAGGACCTCGATCCCGGCCTCCTCCGCCCGCTGGGCCACCGGGCTGGCGACGAGCCGCCGGCCGCGCCCCGCCGGGGCGTCCGGCCGGGTGACCACGGCGGCCACCTCGTGCCGCCCGGAGGCGAGCAGGGCGTCCAGGGCGGGAACGGCTACCTCGGGGGTGCCTGCGAAGACGAGCTTCATGGGTGGCGACTGCCTGTCTCTCCGGGGGCGTTGCGGGCAGCGCACCAGTCTAGGCGTCCTGCGGGAAGGGGGCGTACGGAAGGACGAGCGCCCTGCGCATATGCGTGTACGCCCCCGCAGCGTGACCCAACTCCCGGTGGCGCGTTGGTCAAGAGAGATTGACCGAATCGGGCCGCTGTCCCCTCTGCGGCCCGCCCCCTTAAACGCCGGTTCGAGAGGCTTTCACATGGCCGACCACGCAACCCACGACGCCCAAGCCCGGGCAAGTCTGCACCTGCTGGTGCGGGACATCGAGCGGGTCCGGCGGCAGGTGGACGCACTGCGCACGCTCACGGCCCAGCTGGGCAATGTCTACCGCCCTCGCCGCTCCGGCCCGTCGACGGGCTTCGTCGTCTACGGCCGCGCGCCCGCCCCGACCGTACGTCTCGCCCAGGAGCTGCGGGACAGTGTCGAGACCCTGGTCACCGCGGCGGTCGACTTCGACCGCTCGCTCGGGTTCTCCTGGGACGCGGTGGGTTCCGCGCTCGGGGTCACCAAGCAGGCCGTCCACCGCCGCTACGGCGCCCGGCGCGCACCCCAGCAGGGCGTGGCCGTGGACCAGGACCACTCGGCGGAGCCGGGCGTGACCCGCACGCTCCCCTCGGTCCCCGCCGCCCGTTCGATGCCGCCGCAGCCCACCTCGGGCAGCTCCGCCCTCCGCGAGGACCCGCGCCCGTCGGCCTTCCCCGCCCCGCGCAACGCCTGACCCGCAGGACCACCACGGCCGCCCGCCCCTATCGGGGCCGGGCGGCCGCGGCACGTCCGGAGGCACCCGCGCCGGCCGCCGCCCACCGGGCCGGAACGACCGTCACCCGATGTCCGGCGGGTCCACCCGGATCCGTACCGGGTCCCCGCCGCCCCGCGCGAGTCGCCCCGCGCGGGCCTGCTTGAGCGAGGCGGCCAGGGCCGCGCCGCTTCCGGGCGGGACGCGGACCAGGGCTCGGTCCCACTGCTCGCCGGGGGGCGGGTCGCCGGGGCGGCGGGGGCCGCCGGGGCGGACGACGGGCAGCGGGACGGGACCGAGGACCTCGGCGTCGGCGGGGAGGCCCGCCGACGCCAGGAAGGCTTCGACGGTCTCCGGCGGCCCGGTGACGGCGGCCATGCGGGAGACCGGGGGAAAGCCCAGCTCGGCCCGCTCGGCGAGCTCTCGCTGGGCGTGTCCGACCGGGTCCCAGCGGACGAGGGCCTGCACGGGGCGGAGGGTGGGCTCGGCGACCACGACGACCGTGCCGCCCTCGGTCTGGCCCCGGACGAGGGAGGCCGCGTCGATCCAGCGGCGCAGCGCCTCCTCGCCGGCGCGCAGGTCGGGCCGGCCGAGCATGGCCCAGCCGTCGAGGAGCAGCGCGGCCGCGTAGCCGCCCTCGGCGACGGGTTCGGCGCCGGGGGTGGAGACGACGAGCGCGGGGCGCCCGGGCACGCTGTCCAGGACGTGGTCGCGTCCGGAGGTCCGTACGGGCACGGCGGGGAACGCCCTGCCGAGCTCCTCCGCGGTCCGCCGGGCGCCGACCACCTGGGCCCGCAGCCGGGTCGAGCCGCACTCCGCGCAGTGCCAGTCGGGGGCGCCGCGGCCGCACCAGCCGCACCGCAGCTCCTGCTGCTCGGGGGCCTCCAGGGGCCCGGCGCAGTGCCGGCAGCGGGCGGGCGTGCGGCAGCGCTCGCAGGCCAGCCTCGGCACGTACCCCCGGCGGGGGACCTGGACGAGCACCGGCCCGGTCTTGAGGCCCTCCCGAACGGTCTGCCAGGCGAGCGAGGGCAGCCGGGCGGCGCGCGCGGCCTCGTCGCGGGCGAGCTCGCCGTCGCCGACGGTACGGATCAGGGGCGCGGCCTTGCGGACCTGCTCGCGTCCGGCGCCCAGCGCCCGGGCCCAGCCGGACTCGACGAGCTGGGCGGCCTCGACGGTGCAGCTGGTGGAGCCGAGGAGGAAGGCGCACCGGTCGTGGGCGGCGCGCAGCAGCAGCACTTCGCGCGCGTGGGGCTGCGGGGCGTGCGGCTCGCTGTGGCTGCCGTCGCCGTCGTCCCAGATGACGGCGAGCCCGAGGTCCCGTACGGGGGCGAACATCGCGGCCCGGGTGCCGACGACGGCCCGCACGGCGCCGCGCCGCACGGCGAGCCACTGCGCGTACCGCTTCTCGGGCCCGGCCTCGGCGGTGAGCACCGCGTGCCGCCCCTCCCCCAGGACCTCGGTCAGCGCCGCGTCGACCCGGGCGGCGGCCCGCCCGTCGGGGACGACGACGAGGGCGCCCCGCCCGGAGGAGAGGGTCGCGGCGACGGCCCGGGCGATCTCCTGGGCCCAGTACGGCCCCGGCAGCGCGTTCCACACGGCCCTGGGCGCCCCGCCGCGCGCGAGGGAGTCCAGGAACGCCGGCCCGCGCTCGTACCGCGTCCAGCTCCCCGGCTCCGGCGGCCTCGGCGGCGGCAGCGGCGCGGGCGAGGGCTTGCGCTCGGCGGTCGCGTTGCGCGGCGGAACGGCCAGCTGGAGCACGTCGGCGAGGCTTCCCGCGTACCGGTCGGCGACCGCCCGCGCGAGCCCGAGCAGCTCCGGCCCGAGGACCGGCTCCGGCGACACGACGTCGGCGAGCGCGGCCAGCGGCCCCGAGTAGTCCGACTCGGCGCGCCGCTCCACCAGGAACCCGTCGATCAGCCGCCCGCCCTCGCGCCGGCCGCCCCGCACCTGGTGCGCGCCCGCGCCGAACCGCACCCGCACCCGCACCCCGGGCCGGGCGGCCTCGTCCAGCTCCTCGGGGACCGCGTAGTCGAAGAACTGGTCGAGGTGGAGCGCCCCCTTGTTCACGACGACCCGCGCGACCGGCAGCTCCTTGGCCAGCGCGGCCCCCCGCCAGGTCCGGGGCTTGGCCCGCGGCACCTTCGCCTTCCGGACGGTCTCCCGGATGAGCGCGAGCTGCTCGGGCTCGTCGGACTTCTCGTTCTCGCTGCTCACAGCCCCCATACCTATCAGACGCCACCGACAGCCGGACATGGCCGAAGCCCGGCACCCCACGGGGTGCCGGGCTTCGTCGCCTGTCGCCTGGGACTACAGGCCGGCGGCCTGCCGGAGGGCGTCCACGCGGTCCGTGCGCTCCCAGGTGAAGTCGGGCAGCTCGCGGCCGAAGTGGCCGTAGGCGGCGGTCTGGGAGTAGATCGGGCGGAGCAGGTCGAGGTCGCGGATGATCGCGGCCGGGCGGAGGTCGAAGACCTCGGCGATGGCGTTCTCGATCTTCTCGGTCTCGACCGTGTGGGTGCCGAAGGTCTCGACGAAGAGACCGACGGGCTCGGCCTTGCCGATCGCGTAGGCGACCTGAACCTCGCAGCGCGAGGCCAGGCCCGCGGCGACGACGTTCTTGGCGACCCAGCGCATGGCGTAGGCGGCCGAGCGGTCGACCTTGGACGGGTCCTTGCCGGAGAAGGCGCCGCCGCCGTGGCGGGCCATGCCGCCGTAGGTGTCGATGATGATCTTGCGGCCGGTCAGGCCGGCGTCGCCCATCGGGCCGCCGATCTCGAAGCGGCCGGTGGGGTTGACGAGCAGCCGGTAGCCGTCGGTGTCCAGCTTGATGCCGTCCTCGACGAGCTGCTTGAGCACGTGCTCGACGACGAACTCGCGGATGTCGGGCGCGAGCAGCGACTCCAGGTCGATGTCCGAGGCGTGCTGCGAGGAGACGACGACCGTGTCGAGGCGGACGGCCTTGTCGCCGTCGTACTCGATGGTGACCTGGGTCTTGCCGTCGGGGCGCAGGTACGGGATGGTCCCGTTCTTGCGGACCTCGGTCAGACGGCGGGAGAGCCGGTGCGCGATGTGGATCGGCAGCGGCATCAGCTCGGGGGTCTCGTCCGACGCGTAGCCGAACATCAGGCCCTGGTCGCCGGCGCCCTGCTTGTCGAGCTCGTCCTCGTCGCCCTCGACGCGCTTCTCGTACGCGGTGTCGACACCCTGGGCGATGTCCGGGGACTGGGATCCGATGGACACCGACACGCCGCAGGAGGCGCCGTCGAAGCCCTTCTTCGAGGAGTCGTAACCGATCTCGAGGATCTTGTTCCGGACGAGGGTCGGGATGTCCGCCCACGCCTTGGTGGTCACCTCACCGGCGACGTGCACCAGGCCGGTGGTGATCAGCGTCTCGACGGCGACGCGCGAGGTGGGGTCCTCGCGCAGCAGTGCGTCGAGAATGGTGTCGCTGATCTGGTCAGCGATCTTGTCGGGGTGGCCCTCGGTGACGGACTCCGAGGTGAACAGACGACGGGACACAACGCTCCCTGGGGTTGCAGCGGCTGCTGGCTACTCGTGACGCGGACCGGCAGGGGGCTGCGCCCCGCGACGTTCCACGAACAGTCTATCGGTCGTGGTCGGACAATGGACCAGGTGTCTCGCCTGGCGAATACCGGTGACCGGGCGGAACCGGCCTGCGGCAAGGCAGATGTGCCCACCGGAGAGAGGCGCGAATCACTCCCGGGGTGGCGTTTCGCACCTCCGGCGGATCGGGATCGCCCCACCGGGGGGGCCGCCGCCGGAGCGGACGGGATGCGTCAGGTCGTGGAGCGCAGCCGGGGCAGGACCAGGTCCCAGACCGTCTCGGCGAGCGCTTCCTTCGGTCCGTACGGCACAGGGGTCTCGGCGCCGTCCGAGGCGAGGACGACGGCCTCGTTCTCCTCGGAGCCGAAGGTCTTGCGCTCCCCCACCTCGTTGACCACGAGCAGGTCGCAGCCCTTGCGGCGGAGCTTCGCCCGGCCGTTGGCGAGGACGTCGTCGGTCTCGGCGGCGAAACCGACGACCACCTGGCCGGGCAGGGCGCGGTCGGCGGCCAGCTCGGCGAGGATGTCGGGGTTGCGGACGAGTTCGATCGTCGGCGCGCCCCCGTCGTCCTTCTTCTTGATCTTGCCGGTGGCGTAGACGGCCGGGCGGAAGTCGGCGACGGCGGCGGCCATCACGACCGCGTCGGCGTCGGCGGCGGCCTTGAGGACGGCCTCGCGGAGCTGGACGGCGGTGCCGACGTGGACGACGTCGACCCCGGCCGGGTCGGCGATGCCGGTGTTCGCCTCGACGAGGGTGACCCGGGCGCCGCGGGCGGCGGCGGCCTTGGCGAGGGCGTAGCCCTGCTTGCCGGAGGAGCGGTTGCCGAGGTAGCGGACGGGGTCGAGGGGCTCGCGGGTGCCGCCCGCGCTGACGACGACGTGCCGGCCGGCGAGGTCGGGGGCGGTGACGCCGCGGGCCAGGATCCGGCGGCAGACCTCGAAGATCTCGGCCGGGTCCGGGAGCCGGCCCTTGCCCGTGTCGACGCCGGTGAGGCGGCCCACGGCGGGCTCGATGACGACGGCGCCGCGGCGGCGCAGGGTGGCCACGTTCTCCTGGGTCGCCGGATGCTCCCACATCTCGGTGTGCATGGCGGGGGCGAAGACGACCGGGCAGCGCGCGGTGAGCAGCGTGTTGGTGAGCAGGTCGTCGGCGAGGCCGTGGGCGGCCTTGGCGAGCATGTCGGCGGTGGCGGGCGCGACGACGACGAGGTCGGCGGCCTGGCCGATCCGCACGTGCGGGACCTCGTGGACGGACTCCCACACCTCGGTGGAGACGGGGTTCCCGGAGAGCGCGGACCAGGTGGCGGCGCCGACGAAGTGGAGGGCGGAGTCGGTGGGGACGACGCGCACGTCGTGGCCCGACTCGGTGAGCCTGCGGAGCAGCTCGCACGCCTTGTAGGCGGCGATGCCGCCGCTGACGCCCAGGACGACCTTCGGCTTGGACACGACTTCCACGACTCCCCGCACTCGGATGCGTACGACTCCATGAGACACCACAGGCCCGGCGGATGTTCCGCCGGGCCTGTGGTGACAAGCGCTACATGCTTACTGAGCCGGACCCTCGATGGCCTCGGACGTCAGCAGACCCGCGTTGATCTCGCGCAGGGCGATCGAGAGCGGCTTCTCGTGGACGTGGGTGTCGACGAGCGGACCCACGTACTCCAGCAGGCCCTCGCCGAGCTGGGAGTAGTACGCGTTGATCTGACGCGCGCGCTTGGCCGCGTAGATCACGAGGCTGTACTTCGAGTCGGTGGCCTCGAGCAGCTCGTCGATCGGCGGGTTGATGATGCCCTCGGGCGCGGTGATGGAAGAGGACACGCTCTACCTTCCGAAGATGGAAAAAAGATCAGACAACGTGCATCAACGTTAGCAGCTCGCGTGCGACGTCCTCGACGGAGGTGTTGACGAGCGTGGTGTCGAACTCCGACTCGGCGGCCAGCTCGACCTTCGCGGCCTCCAGACGGCGCCCGATGACCTCGGGCGACTCGGTGCCGCGGCCGGTGAGCCGGCGGACCAGCTCGTCCCAGCTCGGCGGGGCCAGGAAGACCAGCTGGGACTCCGGCATGGAGTCCTTCACCTGCCGGGCGCCCTGGAGGTCGATCTCCAGGAGCACGGGCTCGCCGGAGTCGAGACGCTCCAGGACGGCGCCGCGCGGGGTGCCGTAGCGGTTGCCCGCGAACTCGGCCCATTCGAGGAGCTCGCCGTTGGCGATCAGCTTGTCGAACTCGTCGTCCGTGACGAAGAAGTAGTGGACGCCGTGCTTCTCGCCGGGGCGGGGCTTCCGTGTCGTGGCCGACACCGAGAGCCAGACCTCGGGGTGGACCTTGCGCATATGAGCGACGACCGTGCTCTTGCCGACCCCTGAGGGGCCGGAGAGCACGGTCAGCCGCGGACGTACCTCTGCTGCCATGCAGCGATTATTCCAGCTTCACCGGTGTGCCCGGGACGCGCGTCCCGGGCCGGGAGCCCGACCGGTGGCCCGATCAGGCGCCGGTGCTGCCGAACTCGCGCTCCAGGGAGGCGATCTGGTTGGAGCCGAGACCACGGACGCGGCGGCTCTCGGAGATGCCGAGACGCTCCATGATCTGCTTGGCGCGGACCTTGCCGACGCCGGGCAGGGACTCAAGGAGGGCGGAGACCTTCATCTTGCCGATGACGTCGTTCTCCTGGCCGGTCTTGATGACCTCGTGCAGGGAGGCGCCGGAGTGCTTGAGTCGATTCTTGACCTCGGCCCGCTCCCGGCGAGCCGCGGCGGCCTTTTCGAGCGCGGCTGCGCGCTGTTCAGGGGTAAGGGGCGGAAGAGCCACGCCTACGTCACCTCGGATGTCGATCTGTCGGATACGGACCGGTGAGGAACCTGGACGCCCCACACCAGTGGAGCAACGATCAACGGTGTGGTCGTTGAACGCCTGCTCTGCTCCGGAGACTAGCGGCCGAGGCCGCTCCAGTCAGCGAGAACAGAGGAAAAGTCCTGGTCAGCATCGACCGACCAGGACTTTTCCGGCATATCGACCCGGTTTTGGGCCAAGTTTTCGTCAAGGAGTGAGACGGCTCACCACCGGGCACCCCGTCCGCTCCGACCTGCGGATTGTCCGGGAGACCCGTCAGCCGGCGACGGCCGCGCGGATCTCGTCCGCGTAGCGGTGCGCCGAGTCCCGCAGGGCGGCCACGTCCGGGCCGTTCCGGAGGACCCCGCGGCTGACGTTCGGGACGACGTTGCGGACCGCCGCGCCGAAGACGGCGGGGAGGTCGGCGGGGGTCGCGCCCTGGGCGCCGATGCCGGGGGCGAGGAGCGGCCCGTTGATGTCCAGGTCGAAGGAGGACAGGTCGCCGAGGGTGGCGCCGACGACCGCGCCGAAGGAGCCCATCGGGGTCTCCCCCGCGTTCTCCTCGGCGAGGTGGGCGAGCATGGTCGCGCCGATGGTCCGGCCGTCCTCGCGGACCGCGCGCTGGACCTCCGCGCCCTCCGGGTTGGAGGTGAGGGCCAGCACGAAGAGGCCGGCGCCGGACTCCCGGGCCAGGTCGACGGCCGGCTTGAGGGCGCCGTAGCCGAGGTACGGGGAGACCGTCAGCGCGTCGGAGAAGAGCGGGGAGTCCTTGCGCAGGAAGGTCTCCGCGTACGCGGCCATGGTGGAGCCGATGTCGCCGCGCTTGGCGTCCATGACGACCAGGCCGCCCGCCGCGCGCAGGTCGGCGGTGGCGCGCTCCAGGACCGCGATGCCGCGCGAGCCGAAGCGCTCGAAGAAGGCGGACTGCGGCTTGAAGACGGCCACGGTCTCGGCGAGGGCCTCGACGACGGTGAAGGTGAAGCGCTCGAGACCGGCGATGTCGTCGGTCAGGCCCCAGGAGTCGAGCAGGGCGGCGTGCGGGTCGATGCCGACGCAGAGCGGGCCGCGCTCGTCCATGGCGGTACGGAGGCGGGTGCCGAAGGAGAGAGTCACGAGGTGGCCTTTCGGTTGTCGGCGCCGACGGCCTCGGCGAGGGTGGCGTACGGGGAGGCCGCGAGGCGCGCGGCGAGGCCCTTGTGGATCGCGCGGGCGTAGAACGGGCCCTCGTAGATGAAGGCGCTGTAGCCCTGGACGAGGGTGGCGCCGGCGAGGATGCGCTGCCAGGCGTCCTCGGCGTTCTCGATGCCGCCGACGCCGACGAGGACCAGGCGGTCGCCCACGCGCGCGTGGAGGCGGCGCAGGACGGCGAGGGAGCGCTCCTTGACGGGCGCGCCGGACAGGCCGCCGGTCTCCTTGACCAGCTCGGGGTCGGACTTCAGGCCGAGGCCCTCGCGCGCGATGGTGGTGTTGGTGGCGATGATGCCGTCGAGGCCGAGCTCCAGGGCGAGGTCGGCGACCGCGTCGACGTCCTCGTCGGCCAGGTCGGGGGCGATCTTGACCAGGAGGGGGACGCGGCGGCCGGTGACCGTGCGGTCGGCGGCCTCGCGGACGGCCGTGAGGAGCGGGCGCAGGGACTCGGTGGCCTGGAGGTTGCGCAGGCCGGGGGTGTTCGGGGAGGAGACGTTGACGACGAGGTAGTCGGCGTGCGCGGCGAGGCGCTCGGTGGACTTCACGTAGTCGGCGGCGGCCTCGGCCTCGGGGACGACCTTGGTCTTGCCGATGTTGACGCCCACGACGGTCCTGAAGACCGGCGTACGGGTGGCGAGGCGCTCGGCGACGGCGGCGGAGCCCTCGTTGTTGAAGCCCATGCGGTTGATCAGGGCGCGGTCCGGGACGAGCCGGAAGAGGCGCTTCTTGGGGTTGCCGGGCTGGGCCTCGCCGGTGACGGTGCCGATCTCGACGTGGTCGAAGCCGAGCATCGACATGCCGTCGATGGCGACGGCGTTCTTGTCGAAGCCGGCGGCGAGCCCGAAGGGGCCGTGCATGCGCAGGCCGAGGGCCTCGGTGCGCAGCTCCTCGTAGCGGGGCGCGAGGACGGCGGCGACGAAGGTGCGCAGGACCGGGATGCGGGCGGCGAGCCGGATCCAGCGGAAGGCCATGTAGTGGGCCTGCTCGGGGTCCATGCGCTTGAAGACCAGGTGGAAGAAGAACTTGTACATGCGGGGGTGGCTCCAGGTCATGACGAGGGGGACACCGCGATCCTGCCGGTGTCCCCCTCCTCGTACGGGCTTGCTAGTCGCGGGCCGCGATCAGGTGCTCCGCGTGCTCCTGGAGCGAGCGGACGCCCACGCCGCCGTGGTTCAGCGCGTCGATGCCCTGGACGGCCGCGGCGAGCGCCTGGACCGTGGTGAGGCAGGGGACGCTGCGCGCCACCGCGGCCGTACGGATCTCGTAGCCGTCGAGGCGGCCGCCGGTGCCGTACGGGGTGTTGACGATCAGGTCGACCTGGCCGTCGTGGATGAGCTGGACGATGGTCTTCTCGCCGTTCGGGCCTTCGCCCTCGCTGAGCTTGCGGACGACCGTGGCGTTGATGCCGTTGCGCTTGAGGACCTCGGCGGTGCCGGAGGTGGCCAGCAGCTCGAAGCCGTGGGCGACGAGCTCGCGGGCCGGGAAGATCATCGAGCGCTTGTCGCGGTTGGCGACCGAGATGAACGCGCGGCCCTTGGTGGGCAGCGGGCCGTAGGCGCCGGCCTGCGACTTGGCGTAGGCCGTGCCGAAGACCGCGTCGATGCCCATGACCTCGCCGGTGGAGCGCATCTCCGGGCCGAGGACGGTGTCGACGCCGCGGCCGTGCACGTCGCGGAAGCGCGACCACGGCATCACGGCCTCCTTGACGGAGATCGGCGCGTCGAGCGGCAGGGTGCCGCCGTCGCCGTTCTTCGGCAGCAGGCCCTCGGCGCGCAGCTCGGCGATGGTGGCGCCGAGCGAGATGCGGGCGGCGGCCTTCGCGAGCGGCACGGCGGTCGCCTTCGAGGTGAAGGGGACCGTGCGGGAGGCGCGCGGGTTGGCCTCGAGGACGTACAGGATGTCGCCGGCCATGGCGAACTGGATGTTGATCAGGCCGCGGACGCCGACGCCCTTGGCGATGGCCTCGGTGGAGGCGCGCAGGCGCTTGATGTCGTAGCCGCCGAGGGTGATCGGGGGCAGGGCGCAGGCCGAGTCGCCGGAGTGGATGCCGGCCTCCTCGATGTGCTCCATGACGCCGCCGAGGTAGAGCTCGGTGCCGTCGTAGAGCGCGTCGACGTCGATCTCGATGGCGTCGTCGAGGAAGCGGTCGACCAGGACCGGCCGGGTGGGGCTGATCTCGGTGGACTCGGCGATGTACGACTCCAGGCGGGCCTCGTCGTACACGATCTCCATGCCGCGGCCGCCGAGCACGTACGAGGGGCGTACGAGGACGGGGTAGCCGATCTCGTCGGCGATGGCCTTGGCACCGGCGAAGGTGGTCGCGGTGCCGTGCTTGGGCGCCGGGAGGCCCGCCTCGGCGAGGACGCGGCCGAAGGCGCCGCGGTCCTCGGCGGCGTGGATGGCCTCCGGGGAGGTGCCGACGACCGGCACGCCGTTGTCCTTGAGCGCCTGCGACAGACCCAGCGGGGTCTGGCCGCCGAGCTGGACGACGACACCGGCGACGGGGCCGGCGAGGGTCTCGGCGTGGACGATCTCCAGCACGTCCTCGAGCGTCAGCGGCTCGAAGTACAGGCGGTCGGAGGTGTCGTAGTCCGTCGAGACGGTCTCCGGGTTGCAGTTGACCATCACGGTCTCGTAGCCGGCGTCGCTCAGGGCGAAGGAGGCGTGGACGCAGGAGTAGTCGAACTCGATGCCCTGGCCGATGCGGTTCGGGCCGGAGCCCAGGATGATCACGGCGGGCTTCTCGCGCGGGGCGACCTCGGTCTCCTCGTCGTAGGACGAGTAGAAGTACGGGGTCTTGGCGGCGAACTCGGCGGCGCAGGTGTCGACCGTCTTGTAGACCGGGCGGACGCCGAGGGCGTGCCGAACCTCGCGGACGACGTCCTCGCGCAGGCCGCGGATCTCGGCGATCTGGGCGTCGGAGAAGCCGTGGCGCTTGGCCTCGGCGAGGATCTCGGGGTCGAGCTTCTCGGCGGCGGCCAGCTCGTCGGCGATCTCCTTGATCAGGAAGAGCTGGTCGACGAACCACGGGTCGATCTTCGTGGCGTCGAAGACCTCCTGCGGGGTGGCGCCGGCGCGGATGGCCTGCATGACGGTGTTGATGCGGCCGTCGGTCGGGCGGACCGCCTCGCGCAGCAGTTCGGCCTTGTCGCCGGGCTCGCCGGTGAAGGTGAACTGCGAGCCCTTCTTCTCCAGGGAGCGCAGGGCCTTCTGGAGCGCCTCGGTGAAGTTGCGGCCGATGGCCATGGCCTCGCCGACCGACTTCATGGTGGTGGTGAGGGTGGAGTCGGCCTGCGGGAACTTCTCGAAGGCGAAGCGCGGGGCCTTGACGACGACGTAGTCGAGCGTGGGCTCGAAGGACGCCGGGGTCTTCTCCGTGATGTCGTTCGGGATCTCGTCCAGCGTGTAGCCGACGGCGAGACGGGCCGCGATCTTGGCGATCGGGAAGCCGGTCGCCTTGGAGGCGAGCGCCGAGGAGCGGGAGACGCGCGGGTTCATCTCGATGACGATGATCCGGCCGTCGTCCGGGTTGACGGCGAACTGGATGTTGCAGCCGCCGGTGTCGACGCCGACCTCGCGGATGATCGCGATGCCGATGTCGCGCAGGCGCTGGTACTCGCGGTCGGTGAGCGTCATCGCCGGGGCGACGGTGATCGAGTCACCGGTGTGGACGCCCATCGGGTCGAAGTTCTCGATGGAGCAGACGACCACGACGTTGTCGTGCTTGTCGCGCATGAGCTCCAGCTCGTACTCCTTCCAGCCGAGGATGGACTCCTCCAGGAGCACCTCGGTGGTCGGGGAGAGCGTGAGGCCCTGGCCGGCGATGCGGCGCAGCTCCTCCTCGTCGTGGGCGAAGCCGGAGCCGGCGCCGCCCATGGTGAAGGAGGGACGGACGACGACGGGGTAGCCGCCGAGCGTCTCGACGCCCTTGAGGACGTCGTCCATGGAGTGGCAGATGACGGAGCGGGCGGACTCGCCGTAGCCGATCTTGGCCTTGACGGCCTCGACGACGCCCTTGAAGAGGTCGCGGTCCTCGCCCTTGTTGATGGCCTCGACGTTGGCGCCGATGAGCTCGACGCCGTACTTCTCCAGGACGCCCTGCTCGTGCATGGAGATCGCGGTGTTGAGCGCGGTCTGGCCGCCGAGGGTGGGCAGGAGGGCGTCGGGGCGCTCCTTGGCGATGATCTTCTCGACGAACTCGGGGGTGATCGGCTCGACGTAGGTGGCGTCGGCGATCTCCGGGTCGGTCATGATCGTGGCCGGGTTGGAGTTGACCAGGATCACCCGCAGGCCCTCGGCCTTGAGGATGCGGCAGGCCTGGGTGCCGGAGTAGTCGAACTCGGCGGCCTGTCCGATGACGATCGGGCCGGAGCCGATGACCAGGACGGACTGGATGTCGGTGCGCTTAGGCACGCTCGGCCTCCATGAGGGTCACGAAGCGGTCGAAGAGGTACGCGGCGTCGTGCGGGCCCGCGGCCGCCTCGGGGTGGTACTGGACGGAGAAGGCCGGCTGGTCGAGCAGCTGGAGGCCTTCGACGACCTGGTCGTTCAGGCAGACGTGGGAGACCTCGGCACGCCCGTAGGGGGTGTCGGAGACCCTGTCGAGGGGCGCGTCGACGGCGAAGCCGTGGTTGTGCGCGGTGACCTCGACCTTGCCGGTGGTGCGGTCCTGGACCGGCTGGTTGATGCCCCGGTGGCCGTACTTCAGCTTGTAGGTGCCGAAGCCGAGCGCGCGGCCGAGGATCTGGTTGCCGAAGCAGATGCCGAAGAGCGGCGTCTTGCGCTCCAGGACGGCCTGCATGACGGCGACGGGGCCGTCGGCGGTGGCCGGGTCGCCCGGGCCGTTGGAGAAGAAGACACCGTCGGGGTTGACGGCGTAGATGTCCTCGGCGGTGGCGGTGGCGGGGAGGACGTGGACCTCGATGCCGCGCTCGGCCATCCGGTGCGGGGTCATGCCCTTGATGCCGAGGTCGACGGCGGCGACGGTGAACTTCTTCTCGCCGATCGCGGGGACGACGTACGTCTCCTTGGTGGCGACCTCGGCGGAGAGGTCGGCGCCCTTCATCTCGGGGGCCTGGCGGACCTCGGCGAGCATGGTGCCCTCGTCGGGCAGCGCGTTGCCGGAGAAGATGCCGACGCGCATGGCGCCGCTCTCGCGCAGGTGGCGGGTGAGGGCGCGGGTGTCGATGCCGGAGATGCCGACGACGCCCTGGTCGCGCAGCTCCTCCTCGAGGGAGCGCTGGGAGCGCCAGTTGGAGGAGACGCGGGCGGGGTCGCGGACGACGTAGCCGGAGACCCAGATGCGGCCGGACTCGGGGTCCTCGTCGTTGACGCCGGTGTTGCCGACGTGCGGGGCGGTCATCACGACGACCTGGCGGTGGTACGACGGGTCGGTGAGGGTCTCCTGGTAGCCGGTCATGCCGGTGGAGAACACGGCCTCGCCGAAGGTCTCCCCCACGGCCCCGTAGGCGCGGCCGCGGAAGATGCGGCCGTCCTCCAGGACGAGTACGGCGGGAGTCTTGGCGGCTCCCCTGGTGGAGGTCGTCATCGTGCGATGCCTTCCGTCGTTTTGATCATGGAATTGATGGCTTCGACCCAGGCCGTGTGCTCGGCGGCCCGGTCGGAGCGGAAGCCGGAGTCGAGCTGCTCGCCACCGTGCTCCCAGGTGACGATCAGGAGCCCGCCCTCGGCGAGGACCTTGCCGGCGATGCCCTTGTCGAGACGGGCCTCGCGCAGGGCGGCGGCCGGGACGAAGAAGTCGTTCGCCCCGGGGCGTACGACCTCGATCCCGGCGTCGGTGAGCGTGAGCTCGACGCGGCTGCGGGTGCCGAGGCCGTGGGCGACGATCCGGTCGAGCCACTGCCCGGCGGTCGTGGACCCGTGGTAGCGCCCGCTGAGAGTCAGTTTCGCCTCACCGGGCGCCTGCGGCATTCCGGGCTGCGGCGGCTTGCCGCCTCCGTTGAGGGTGGTGGTGGGAGACGGGCGGGTGGGCAGCTCGGGCAGGTCCGACTGGAGGCTGCCGCGCCACTTCCAGCCCTGGCGCATGAGCCAGTAGACGAGGACGACGAAGAGCAGCAGTCCGGCGATCCAGCCGAGCCGTCCGGCCCAGTCGGTCACCTCCGCCGATTTCTGCTCGGCTGCCTCTGCGGCGATTGCGATGAGTGGTGTCACGCCAGCTTCCCGTCCACGACCGTTGCCCGGCCCCGCAGGAAGGTGTGGGTGACGCGTCCCGGCAGCTCACGGCCCTCGTAGGGGGTGTTGCGGCTGCGGGAGGCGAAGTCCGCGGGGTCCACGACACCACGGTAAGCCGGATCGACCAGCGTCAGGTTCGCGGGCTCACCAGCCGAGACGGGACGGCCGTGGCCCTTGGCCTGCCCGATGCGGGCCGGGGCGAAGGACATGCGCTCGGCGACGCCGGCCCAGTCGAGGAGGCCGGTCTCGACCATCGTCTGCTGGACGACGGAGAGCGCGGTCTCCAGGCCGACCATGCCCATGGCGGCCGCGGCCCACTCGCAGTCCTTGTCCTCGTGCGGGTGCGGGGCGTGGTCGGTGGCGACGATGTCGATCGTGCCGTCGGCCAGCGCCTCGCGCAGCGCGAGGACGTCCTTCTCGGTGCGCAGCGGCGGGTTGACCTTGTAGACCGGGTTGTACGAGCGGACCAGCTCGTCCGTGAGGAGGAGGTGGTGCGGGGTGACCTCGGCGGTGACGTCGATGCCGCGGGACTTGGCCCAGCGGACGATCTCGACGGAGCCGGCGGTGGAGAGGTGGCAGATGTGGACGCGGGAGCCGACGTGCTCGGCGAGGAGGACGTCGCGGGCGATGATCGACTCCTCGGCGACGGCGGGCCAGCCGCCGAGGCCGAGCTCGGCGGAGACGACGCCCTCGTTCATCTGGGCGCCCTCGGTGAGGCGGGGCTCCTGGGCGTGCTGGGCGACGACGCCGCCGAAGGCCTTCACGTACTCCAGGGCGCGGCGCATGATCACGGCGTCGTCGACGCACTTGCCGTCGTCGGAGAAGACGGTGACGCCGGCGGCGGAGTCGTGCATGGCGCCGAGCTCGGCGAGCTTCTTGCCCTCCAGGCCGACGGTGACGGCGCCGATGGGCTGGACGTCGCAGTAGCCGGCCTCCTGGCCGAGGCGGTAGACCTGCTCGACGACGCCGGCGGTGTCGGCGACCGGGTGGGTGTTGGCCATGGCGAAGACGGCGGTGTAGCCGCCGGAGGCGGCGGCGCGGGTGCCGGTGAGGACGGTCTCGGAGTCCTCGCGGCCGGGCTCGCGCAGATGGGTGTGGAGGTCGACCAGGCCGGGCAGCAGGATCTGGCCGTCGGCCTCGATCACGGTCGCGCCGTCGGCGGACAGGCCGGTGCCGACCTCGGCGATGGTCTCGCCGTCGATGAGGACGTCCTGGACGTCGCCGCCGAGGACCTGGGCACCACGGATAAGGATCTTGCTCATGGTTACTTGTTCTCCTCGGCGCGGGTGTGGCTGACGGCGGACTCGTTGCCGCCCAGAAGCAGGTAGAGGACGGCCATCCGGACGGAGACGCCGTTGGCGACCTGTTCGACGACCGTGCAGCGCTCGGAGTCGGCGACCTCGGCGGTGATCTCCATGCCGCGGACCATCGGGCCGGGGTGCATGACGATGGCGTGCTCGGGCATCTTCGCCATCCGCTCGCCGTCGAGCCCGTAGCGGCGCGAGTACTCGCGCTCGGTCGGGAAGAAGGCGGCGTTCATCCGCTCGCGCTGCACACGAAGCATCATCACCGCGTCGGACTTCGGCAGCACGCCGTCGAGGTCGTACGAGATGTCGCAGGGCCAGGTCTCGACGCCGACGGGGAGCAGGGTGGGCGGGGCCACCAGGGTGACCTCGGCGCCGAGGGTGTGGAGCAGGTCGACGTTGGAGCGGGCGACCCGGCTGTGCAGGACGTCGCCCACGAGGGTGATGCGCTTGCCCGCGAGGTCCTGGCCGAGGCCGGCGTCGCGGCCGACGAGGCGGCGGCGCATGGTGAAGGCGTCCAGGAGGGCCTGGGTGGGGTGCTGGTGGGTGCCGTCGCCGGCGTTGATGACGGGGGCGTCGATCCAGCCGGAGGTGGCGAGCCGGTACGGGGCGCCGGAGGCGCTGTGCCGGATGACGACCGCGTCGACGCCCATGGCCTCCAGGGTCTGCGCGGTGTCCTTGAGGGACTCGCCCTTGGAGACGCTGGAGCCCTTGGCCGCGAAGTTGATGACGTCGGCGGAGAGGCGCTTCTCGGCGGCCTCGAAGGAGATCCGGGTCCGGGTGGAGTCCTCGAAGAAGAGGTTGCAGATGGTCCGGCCGCGCAGGGTCGGCAGCTTCTTGATGGGCCGGTCGGCCACCCGGGCCATCTCCTCGGCGGTGTCGAGGATCTGGACGGCGTCGTCGCGGGTGAGGTCGGCGGCCGAGATGAGGTGACGCATCATCGGGGTTTCTCTCCGTGGTGGGGAGGTGTGAGGGCATGCGGGGGCGCAGGGGTGTGCCCGGGCCCCGGCGGGGAAGCCGGTCCGGTTAGGAGGCGGGCTTGGAGCCGAGCAGGACGGTGTCGCGACCGTCTTCCTCGGAGAGCTGGACCTTGACCGTCTCCCGCAGCGACGTGGGGAGGTTCTTGCCGACGTAGTCGGCGCGGATCGGAAGCTCGCGGTGGCCGCGGTCGACGAGGACCGCGAGCTGGACGGCGCGCGGGCGGCCGATGTCGCCGAGGGCGTCGAGGGCGGCGCGGATGGTGCGGCCGGAGAAGAGGACGTCGTCGACGAGGACGACGAGGCGGCCGTCGATGCCGTCACCGGGGATCTCGGTGCGGCCGATGGCGCGGGCGGGCTTCATCCGCAGGTCGTCCCGGTACATGGTGATGTCGAGGGAGCCGACCGGGATCTTGGTGCCGGTGATCGATTCGAGCTTCTCGGCGAGCCGGCGGGCGAGGAAGACGCCGCGGGTGGGGATGCCGAGGAGGACCACGTCGTCGGCGCCCTTGGCGCGCTCGACGATCTCGTGGGCGATGCGGGTCAGGACCCGCGCGATGTCCGGGGCCTCCAGAACGGGCCGCGCGTCATCGCTGTACTGCTGCTGAGTGTCCATGGGAAACGGACCTCCTTCTCCGCCTCACGGGACGGTTCTTAAAGGACGTCGGATTTGCGCCGTTCACTCTACCAGGGGTGGGAGGCGGATTCCCTGCGGGCCCCCGCCACCACTCCGGGCGCCGTCCCCCGGGAGGGGGCGGTACGGACCATTCGGCTTGACGGGTAGGTGTAACGCTGCGTAACCTCACAGTGAGTTACCAGCCGCGCGGCGCAGCCGCATGTCGTCACAGCGTCCGGGAGCGTTATGTCCAGCGAATACGCAAAGCAGCTCGGGGCCAAACTCCGCGCCATCCGCACCCAGCAGGGTCTGTCCCTCCACGGGGTGGAGGAGAAGTCCCAGGGCCGTTGGAAGGCGGTCGTGGTCGGCTCGTACGAGCGCGGAGACCGCGCGGTGACCGTGCAGCGTCTTGCCGAGCTGGCCGACTTCTACGGGGTGCCGGTGCAGGAGCTCCTGCCGGGCACGACTCCGGGCGGGGCCGCCGAGCCGCCGCCGAAGCTGGTCCTGGACCTGGAGCGCCTCGCCCACGTCCCGCAGGAGAAGGCGGGCCCGCTCCAGCGCTACGCGGCGACGATCCAGTCGCAGCGCGGCGACTACAACGGCAAGGTGCTGTCGATCCGCCAGGACGACCTGCGCACCCTCGCCGTCATCTACGACCAGTCCCCCTCGGTCCTCACCGAGCAGCTGATCAGCTGGGGCGTCCTGGACGCGGACGCGCGCCGCGCGGTCGCCCACGAGGACAACTGACCCTCGGCGAGGGCACAGCAGAAACGTACCGCCGGGCCCGTGGACGTCATCCGACGTCCACGGGCCCGTTGCTTTCCCCCGGGAGCGCCGGGGGTACGCGAAGGGGCCCGCAGCACCGAATGCTGCGGGCCCCTTCGCGTACCGTACGGGACTAGGCGTCCTCGTCCCGGCGCAGGCGCGGCTTCAGGTCCTTGAAGCGCGCCAGCAGGCCGTTGACGAAGGTCGGGGACTCGTCGGTGGAGAACTCCTTGGCGAGCTGCACCGCCTCGTCGATCGCGACCGCGTCGGGCGTGCCGTCCTCCCAGATGACCTCGTACGCACCGAGGCGCACGATGTTCCGGTCGGCGACGGGCATCCGGTCGAGGTCCCAGTCCACCGCGTAGGTCGCGATGAGCTCGTCGATCCGCGCCACGTGCTCCGCGTATCCCTCGACCAGCTGCATGGTGAAGTCGTTGACCGGCGGCTGACGGTCGTCGGACCGCGCGAGCCGGACCTGGTCCGCGAGGACCTCCTGGACGGAGGCGCCGCGCTGGTCGGCCTCGAAGAGGATCTGGAAGGCGCGCTTGCGCGCCTTGCTCCGAGCGGCCACGGTTAGCTGTTCACCCGGCCGAGGTAGCTGCTGTCGCGGGTGTCGACCTTGACCTTCTCACCGGTGGTGATGAAGAGCGGGACCTGGATCTCGTGACCGGTCTCCAGGGTCGCCGGCTTGGTGCCACCGGTGGAGCGGTCGCCCTGGACGCCCGGGTCGGTGTGCTGGATGACCAGCTCGACGGCGGCCGGGAGCTCGACGTAGAGCACGGAGCCCTCGTGCTGCGCGACCGAGGCGGTGAAGCCCTCGATCAGGAAGTTGGCGGCGTCGCCCACCGACTTGCGGTCGACGTGCAGCTGGTCGTAGGTCTCCATGTCCATGAAGACGAAGTACTCGCCGTCCATGTAGGAGAACTGCATGTCGCGGCGGTCGATGGTGGCCGTCTCGACCTTGACGCCCGCGTTGAAGGTCTTGTCGACGACCTTGCCGGACAGCACGTTCTTGAGCTTGGTGCGCACGAAGGCCGGGCCCTTGCCGGGCTTGACGTGCTGGAACTCGACGACGGACCAGAGCTGGCCGCCTTCGAGCTTGAGCACCATGCCGTTCTTGAGGTCGTTCGTGGAAGCCACGGTTGCGGAATCTCCTGGACTGACGTGGGACCTGGGAGGCGTACGCGCCTTACAGCGCGAGCAGCTCCTTGGTCGTGATGGTGAGTAGCTCGGGTCCGCCGTCCGCCTCCTGGCGCACGACGAGCGTGTCATCGATCCGGACCCCGCCCCGGCCCGGGAGGTGAACCCCCGGTTCGACGGTGACCGGCACACAAGCGTCCAGTTTACCCATGGCCGAGGGTGAGAGCTGCGGGTCCTCGTCGATTTCGAGCCCCACTCCGTGCCCGGTGAAGGGCACGGCGGCCGCCGCGTGCCCCGCGGCGTCCAGGATCTGACGGGCCGCCCGGTCCACGTCCCGGTAGTCGGCGCCGGGCGCGAGGGACTCGCGGCCCGCCCGCTGAGCGGCGAAGACGAGCTCGTACAGCTCGATCTGCCAGTCGGCGGGGGTGGTGCCGATGACGAAGGTCCGGCCGATCTCGCACCGGTAGCCGCGGTAGTCGGCGCCGAGGCAGACGGAGAGGAAATCACCCTCCTCGACCCTGCGGTCGGTGGGCCGGTGCCCCCGGCGCCCGGAGTGCGGGCCGGTCCCCACCGAGGTGGGGAAGGCGGCCCCGTCGGCGCCGTGGTCGACGAGCCGCCGCTCCAGCTCCAGGGCGAGGTGACGCTCGGTCCGCCCCACGAGGATCGACTCCAGGAGTTCGCCGAGCGCCTGGTCGGCGATCTCCGCCGCGATCCGCAGGCAGGCGATCTCGTCCTCGTCCTTGACGATCCTGAGCTGCTCCACGGCGCACGCGAGGTCGGCGAGGTGCAGTCCGGGGGCGACGGAGCCCATGGCCCGGTGCCGGGCGACGGTCAGATGGTGCTCCTCGACCGCGAGCGCGTCGGCGCCGGCCCGGCGGGCGAGGTCGGCGGCGGTGACCGCCGGATCGCCGCCGCCGGTGGGCAGGACCTGCTGCCGGAGCAGCTCGTCGAGCCGCCCGTCGGCCGGCTCGCCACCGGGCGCGACGGGGCGGAGCAGGACGTCGGTGTCCGGCTCCGGCCCGACGAGGAGGACCGCGCCGGGCGGCGAACCACCCGCGAGATAGCGGACGTTGGCGGGGCGGGAGACCAGGGCCGCCGGGCTGCCCGCGGCCGCGCACCGGTCGCGCAGCCGTACACGGCGGTCCGCATACACCTCTGACATGTTCCGAGCCTACGAGCGTGGCGCCGCGACGGCCTGTTCAGAACAGCCGTCCGGGCGGGGTCACCAGGTGGGCGGGCTCGCGATCGCGCGGGCGAGGACGTCGTCGAGGACGCGCGCGGTGGTCTCGACGTCGTACGTGGAGTTGTCGATGATCGGCAGGCCCGAGCCGTACCAGCCGGCCATCCGGCCGTGGATGGCGGCGACCTCCTCGTCCGAGAGGCGCCGGTTGCCGCTGCGCTCGGCGTTGCGCTCCAGGACGACCTCCAGGCCGGGCAGGAGGACGACCGGCAGCAGACCGGGGCCCACGTGGCGCTTCCAGCCGCCGAGGCCGACGACGGGCCGGTCGGGGAAGACGGCGTCGTCGACGATGCAGGAGATGCCGTTGGCGAGGAAGTTGCGCGCGGCGAAGCCGCAGGTGCGGCGGGCGAGCCGGTACTGCGCCTCCGAGTGCTCGTTCCACCCGGACTGCGGATCGGCGAAGCCGGAGCAGACCCACTCGCGGACGTCGTCGAGGCTGATGTGCGCGGTCGGCACGCGGCGGCGCTGCGCCCAGTGCCGGGCGACGGTCGTCTTGCCCGCGCCCGCGGGCCCGATGAGCAGCACGGCGAGGGTCGCCGTACCGGTCCCGGCACCGTGCTCCACGGGCGGCGCGCTCGGCACGCCCACCGGCGGCAGCGGAACGTGCCCGGTGAGGTCCGCGCGCGGCGGGGAGGCGGGGTGCGGCGGGGCGGCCGGGTGGGGCCCGGAAGCGGGGTGCTGCGGGGCCGCCGGGTGGGGGGCCGCGGGGTGCTGCGGGGCCGCCGGATGCTGCGGTACGCCTCCGGGGGCGCCCCAGCCCGGCGGGGCGTGCGGGGGCCGGGGAGCCCCTGCCTGGACGGTCGGGTGCACACCGAGCCGGGGTCCGGCGGCCGGCCCCGGGTAGGGAGTGCCCGGCGGAACCGGCGGAGGGACGACCGGCTGCCCCCCGAGTTCCCCGCCTCCCGCTCCGGGCACGGGTCCCGGCCCCGGCAGGGGTCCGGTCTCCCGGTCCGGTCGTTCGGGCGGTGGCAGCGGACCCCCCACTGCGTGCTGCATCCGGTGCCACTCCGTCTCGTGCGCCTGATGGATCCCCGGACCGGTGTGTCCGTGGACGGGCGAAACGTTACCGTCCCCGACCCCCACAGGGGGAACGGCCGGGGACGCCCCCTGGTGCCCGACCAGCCCTGTCGGGCCCGTCGGGCCCTGTCAGGCCCGTCATGCCCTGTCAGTCGGTGAGCTCCTCGGCGAGCGCCCGCAGCGCCAGCCGGTAGGAGCCGATCCCGAACCCGGCGACCGTCCCGGTCGCCACGGCCGCGATGACCGAGGTGTGCCGGAACTCCTCACGGGCGTACGGGTTCGAGATGTGCACCTCGATCAGCGGGGCGGTCCGCTGGGCGGCGGCGTCCCGCATCCCGTACGAGTAGTGCGTGAACGCGCCGGGGTTGATCACCACCGGGATCGAGCCGTCCGCGGCCTCGTGGAGCCAGCGGATCATCTCGCCCTCGTCGTTGGTCTCCCGCACGTCGACGTCGAAGCCGAGCTCCGCGCCGAGGGTCCGGCAGGACTCGACGAGCCCCTTGTAGGAGGTGGCGCCGTAGATGTCGGGCTCGCGGGAGCCGAGACGGCCCAGGTTGGGACCGTTCAGCACCAGAACCGGACGCGCCTCGCTCACGCGGACACCTCGCCGTACGCCGCGATCAGGACGGCCGGGTCGGGGCCCTCCAGGACGGTCGGCTTGCCGAGCCCGTCGAGCACGATGAAGCGGAGCAGGTCGCCGCGGGACTTCTTGTCGACCCGCATGGTCTCCAGGAGCTTGGGCCACTGGTCGCCGCGGTAGGTGAGCGGCAGGCCGACGGACTCCAGGACGGCGCGGTGCCGGTCGGCGGTGGCGTCGTCGAGCCGCCCGGCGAGGCGGCCGAGCTCGGCGGCGAAGACCATGCCGACGGAGACGGCGGCGCCGTGGCGCCACTTGTACCGCTCGTTCTTCTCGATGGCGTGGGCGAGGGTGTGGCCGTAGTTGAGGATCTCGCGGCGGCCGGACTCCTTGAGGTCGCCGGAGACGACCTCGGCCTTGACCTTGATCGAGCGGACGAGCAGCTCGGCGGTGTGCGGGCCGGCGGGGGTGCGGGCGGCCTGCGGGTCCTCCTCGATGAGGTCGAGGATCACCGGGTCGACGATGAAGCCGGCCTTGATGATCTCCGCGAGGCCGCTGACGTAGTCGTGGACCGGCAGCGAGTCCAGCGCGGCGAGGTCGCACAGGACCCCGGCGGGCGGGTGGAAGGCGCCGACGAGGTTCTTGCCCTCGGCGGTGTTGATGCCCGTCTTGCCGCCGACGGCCGCGTCGACCATGGCCAGGACGGTCGTCGGCACGGCGATCCAGCGGACGCCCCGCAGCCAGGTCGCGGCCACGAAGCCCGCGAGGTCGGTGGTGGCGCCGCCGCCGACGCCGACGACGACGTCGCTGCGGGTGAAGCCGGTCTGGCCGAGCGCCTTCCAGCAGTAGGCGGCGACCTCGGCGGTCTTCGCCTCCTCGGCGTTCGGCACCTGGATGGCGACCGCTTCGTAGCCCTGCTCGGCGAGGTCCGCGCGGAGCGCCTCGCCGGTGTCGGCGAGCGCCTCCGGGTGGATCACGGCGACCCGCTTGGCCTGGGTGCCGATGAGGCCGGGGAGCTCACCGAGGAGCTGCCGCCCGACCAGTACCTCGTACGGGTCGGTGCCCGCGGAACCGCCGACCTGGATACGGGTGACCTGGTCCTGGTCCGTCATACGTCCTTCAACTCCAGTGCGTCGAGGACCGCCTGGGCGACCTCTTCGGGGGTGCGGTCGTCGGTGGAGACGACGGCGCGTGCGACTTCTTCGTACAGATGGCGGCGCGCCTCCATCAGCTCGCGCCACTGACGGCGCGGGTTGACGGCGAGCAGCGGCCGGGCGGTGTTGAGCCCGACCCGGCGTACGGCCTCCTCGACGTCCATGGAGAGGTACGCGACGGGCAGCCCGGCGAGCAGGGCACGGGTCCCGGCGTCCAGGATCGCGCCGCCGCCGAGGGCGAGGACGCCCTCGTGCTCGGCGACGGCCGCGGCGACCGCGGCCCGCTCCAGGGCGCGGAAGTGCTCCTCGCCGTCCTCGACGAAGATGTCGGAGATCTCGCGTCCTTCGGCGGCGACGATGTCGGCGTCGGTGTCCCGGTAGGGCGCGCCGAGCCGTTCGGCCAGGAGCGCGCCCACCGTGGACTTGCCGGAGCCCATGGGGCCGACGAGGACGACCAGGGGTCCGCCGGTCACCGGATGTGCAGGTTGTCGAGGTAGGACTGCACGTTGCGGCGGGTCTCGGGGACCGAGTCGCCGCCGAACTTCTCGACGACCGCGTCCGCGAGGACGAGCGCGACCATGGCCTCGGCGACGATGCCGGCGGCGGGGACGGCGCAGACGTCGGAGCGCTGGTGGTGGGCGGCCGCGGCCTCGCCGGTGGCGACGTCGATCGTGGCCAGGGCGCGCGGGACGGTCGCGATCGGCTTCATCGCGGCGCGGACGCGCAGCAGTTCGCCGGTGGTCAGACCGCCCTCGGTGCCGCCGGAGCGGCCGGAGGTGCGCACGATGCCGTCCTCGGTGCGCACGATCTCGTCGTGGGCCTGGGAGCCGGGCACGCGGGCGAGGTCGAAGCCGTCGCCGACCTCGACGCCCTTGATGGCCTGGATGCCCATGAGGGCGGCGGCGAGCCGGGCGTCGAGACGACGGTCCCAGTGGACGTGCGAGCCGAGGCCGACGGGCACGCCGTACGCGAGGACCTCGACCACACCGCCCAGGGTGTCGCCGTCCTTGTGGGCCTGGTCGATCTCGGCGACCATCGCCTTCGACGCGTCGGCGTCGAGGCAGCGGACCGGGTCGGCGTCGAGCTTCTCGACGTCGGCGGGGGTCGGGTAGAGGCCGTACGGGGCCTTGGCGGCCGCGAGCTCCACGACGTGGCTCACGATCTCGATCCCGGCGGCCTCCTTGAGGAAGGACCGGGCGACGGCGCCGAGGGCGACGCGGGCGGCGGTCTCCCGGGCGCTGGCGCGCTCCAGGATCGGCCGGGCCTCGTCGAAGCCGTACTTCTGCATGCCGGCGAGGTCGGCGTGGCCGGGACGGGGCCGGGTCAGGGGCGCGTTGCGGCCCGTCTCCTTGAGCTCCGAGGGGTCGACCGGGTCGGCCGACATGACCTTCTCCCACTTGGGCCACTCGGTGTTGCCGACCATCACGGCGATCGGGGAGCCGAGGGAGAGCCCGTGCCGGACACCGCCGAGGAAGGTGACCTCGTCCTGCTCGAACTTCATGCGGGCGCCACGCCCATAGCCGAGGCGTCGCCGCGCCAGGTGGTCCGCCACCAGCTCAGTGGTGACCGGGACGCCGGCGGGAAGACCCTCCAGCGTCGCGACCAGCGCGGGTCCGTGGGATTCCCCAGCGGTCAGCCAACGCAACCTGCTCAACGATGCTCCTCATGCTCGCGCCCGGGCACTGCGACGGCACGACCGGGTGCGCGGCCCTGGCCCGCCTCCCCCGATCCTCCCACGCCCCGGGGGTGAACCGGCCCTCCGGTCCAGCTATCGGACGTCGGCCCTGCTCTCCTGGACGGCCTCGTCCTCGTCAGCGGGCGCGCCGAAGCG
Source organism: Streptomyces sp. NPDC004284 (assembly GCF_042874035.1). Taxonomy (NCBI): domain Bacteria; kingdom Bacillati; phylum Actinomycetota; class Actinomycetes; order Kitasatosporales; family Streptomycetaceae; genus Streptomyces; species Streptomyces sp. NPDC004284. The sequence goes on from NZ_JBIAMJ010000006.1 coordinate 124,159, forward strand.
TTCCCGCAGCCGGCCGAGGCCGAGGTGGACGACCACGGCGCCCCCGAGCGCCAGCGCGGGATACCTCACCCACGCGGGCAGGTCGTGGAAGAACACCGCGTAGACGAAACGCACGATGGTGAAGGACATTCCCCATCGGGACGCCAGTATCGGTTCCCCACCCGTGTCCACTGCCGCTCCCCCCGTGATCCCCTCGGCAGAGGGGATCCTAACGAGCCGCCAGCGCCTGCTCCCCCGCCGCCCGCATCGCCGCGAGCGGGGCCCTCGGGACGCCCGTCATCTGTTCGACCTGGAGGACGGCCTGGTGGACGAGGAGGTCGAGGCCGCCGACGACCTTGCCGCCGCGGTCGGACCAGGCGGCCGCGAGGGGGGTCGGCCAGGGGTCGTACAGGACGTCGAAGAGGGTGCCGACCCGGTCGGGGACGGCGGGGGCGAGCACGTTGGTGGTGCCGGCCGGGGTGGTCGCGATCACCAGCGGGGAGGCGAAGGCCTCGGCCGCGTCGTCCCAGCCGGCGGTACGGACGTCCACGCCGAGCCGCTCGCCCCAGCCGCGCATCTCCTCGGCCCGCGCCTCGCTCCGTACGTACGCGGTGACGGGGCCCGCGCAGATCCGGGCGAGTGCGGCGAGCGCGGAGGAGGCGGTGGCGCCGGCGCCGAGGACGGCCGCCGACTCCACCTTCTCGACGCCCCGCTCACGCAGGGCGGCGATCATGCCGGGGATGTCGGTGTTGTCGCCGACCCGGCGCCCGTCCTCGGTGAAGACGACGGTGTTGACGGCCTCCACGGAGGCGGCCGTGTCGCTGATCTCGTCGAGCAGCGGAATGATCGCCCGCTTCAGCGGCATGGTCAGCGAGAGCCCGGCCCAGGTCGCGTCCAGCTCGGTCACGAACCCCGGCAGCGCCGCCTCGTCGACCTCGAAGCGGTCGTACGCCCAGTCGTCGAGCCCGAGCTCGGCGTACGCGGCGCGGTGCAGGACCGGGGAGAGCGAGTGGGCGATCGGCGAACCGAGGACGGCCGCGCGACGCCCCGTCTCACTGGTTCGAGTTGGCATTGAACTTTTCCTTCAACCTGTTGTGCTCGGCCAGGGTCTTCGCGAACTCGGTCTTGTTCATGCCGTCGGTGGCGACGAAGTAGAGCCAGCCGTCGTTCGTGGGGTTGAGCATGGCGGCCAGCGCTTCGTTGCCCGGGTTGCTGATCGGTCCCGGCGGAAGTCCCTTGTGCTTGTACGTGTTGTACGGGTCGGTGTTGGTGTTCGCCTCTTGCTCGGAGATCTTGATCTCGCTCTGACCCTTCAGATAGTTGAGGGTCGAGTCGAACTGCAGCAGCTGGACGGTCTCCATGTTGCTCGGCTTGAGGCGGTTGTAGACGACCTCCGCCATCTTGCGGAAGTCGTCGTGCGTCTTGCCCTCCGCCTGCACCAGGCTCGCGACCGTGAGGAGCTCCCACGGCCCCTTGACGCCCAGCCCCTTCGCCTTCGCGTCCAGGTCCAGCTTCGTGTACTCCTGGTTCGCGCGGGCGACCATCTTGCGCAGGGCGTCCTCGGGCTTGCCGCCCTTGGCGACGGGGTAGCTGGCCGGGAAGAGGAAGCCTTCCAGGGGGTCCTTGACGTCCTCGTGGTTCTTGGCCCAGTCGGGCAGGCCGAGGGAGTCCGCCTTCGCGAACGCGATCTCCTTGGTGGTGCCCGGCTTGAGGTCCAGACGCTCGTCGAGCTTCTCGTACACCCAGGCGTTCCGCTTGCCCTCGGGGATGATGAGGTTGGCCTGGCTGGCGGGGTTCAGCATCAGCGTCACCGCGCTGTCGGCCGACATCTCCTTCTTCAGCGTGTAGGCGCCCGCCTGGATCGAGAGGCCCCGGGGGTTCTTCTGCTGCGCCGAGACGAAGGCGTCGACGCTCTTGACGACGCCGGCCTTCTTGAGGATGTTGCCGATCTCGTAGCCGCCGGCGTCCTTCGGGATCTCGACCTGGACGACCCCGCTGCCGCCGCCCTCGTAGTCGGGCGCCGCGCCGAACTGGCCCTGCCAGAACTTGTAGCCGAAGTAGCCGATGCCGCCCACGCCGCCGACCAGGACGGCCGCGACGACCAGACAGGCCATGCCGTTCTTGCCTTTGCGTTTCTTCGCTTTGCTGCGGCGTTCGCGGTCGGCCTCGCGGGAGCCCCGGCCGCGGCCGCGGCCCGGCTCCTCGTCGTGGTCGTCGTCCTCGTCGTCGCCGGTGAAGAAGGGGTGCTTCTCCTCCTCGGGCTCCGGCTCCGGCTGCGCCTCCTCCTCCGGCGCCCAGTCGACGACCGGCTCCGGCGGGTTCTGGCGGCGGCCGGGCGGCTGGGGCGGCGGGTAGGCCTCAGGGGTCCCGTAGAGGTCGGGGTTCTGGCCGCCGTACGGATCGGCCGGGGGCGCGTTGTACGCCATCGCCGCCTGGCCGGTCTCCCAGTTGCCGTCGTACTGCTGTCCGAGGTTCCCGGACGTGTCGTATCCGCCCGGGTACCCCGTCTCGTACTGCTGCGGCTGCTGGTACTGCTGCTGCTGATGCTGCTGCTGGTACTGAGGATCCGCGTACTGCTGCTGGTGGTACTGCTGCTGGTACGGGTCCGCCTCGTACCCCTGACCGCCCTGGCCGCCCTGGCCGTACGGATCCACGTAGCCCTGGGCTCCGTGACCGTACTGGTTCGCCTGCTGCGGATGCTGCGGGTGCTGGTACTGCTGCTGGCCCTCCCACCCCTGGTCCCCGTAGAGCGGGTCCCCGGGGTGCCACGGTTCGGAGCCAGGGCCCCGGCCATACTCAGTCATCGATCCCCAAAACAGCCGCGAGGCTTCCGGACGATCCGCCTCTACGTAGTACGGCAGCTGTTCGAACACCGCCGCATCGCGCGGAACGTTACCGTATCGCGATCAGATGACCACTTCGACGCCCTCACCGGGCGGATTACCTGATACCCGTTCGGACTCAAGAGCGTTCTGAAGGATGATCACAGCGGCGGCCTGGTCGATGACGGACCGCCCCTTCTTCGCCTTCACGCCCGAGGCCCGCAGGCCCTGGGTCGCGGTGACGGTGGTCATCCGCTCGTCGACGAGGCGGACCGGCACCGGGGCGATGCCCTTGGCCATCTCGCGGGCGAAGGCGCGGACCTTGGTCGCGGCCGGGCCCTCCCGCCCGCTGAGCGAGCGGGGCAGGCCCACGACGACCTCGATCGGCTCGTACTCCTCGACGATCTGGCGGAGCCGCCGGTGGGCGGCCGGGACGTCACGTCCCGGCACGGTCTCCACCGGCGTGGCGAGGACCCCGTCGGGGTCGCACGAGGCGACCCCGATCCGGGCGTCCCCGACGTCGACCGCGAGACGGCGGCCGCGGCGCATCGTCACGCCGTCTCCACCACGAGGCGCTCGACCGCGGCGATGGCCTCGCCGACGGCCTCCGGGTTCTGGCCGCCGCCCTGGGCGACGTCCGGCTTGCCGCCGCCACCGCCGCCGAGGGTCTTGGCGGCCGTGCGGACGAGCTCGCCGGCCTTGAGACCGCGCTCGCGGGCGGCCTCGTTGGTGGCGATGACCGTCAGCGGCTTGCCGCCCACCGTGGTGAACAGGGCCACGACGGCCGGGCGGTCGGACGGGATGCGGCCGCGGACGTCGAGGACCAGCTTGCGCAGGTCGTCGGCGGTCGTGCCGTCCGGGACCTGGCCGGTGACGAGGGCGACGCCGCGGATGTCGCGGGCGGAGTCGACGAGACCGGCGGCGGCCTGGAGGACCTTCTCCGCGCGGAACTTCTCGATCTCCTTCTCGGCGTCCTTCAGCTTGCCGAGCATGGAGGAGATCTTCTCCGGCAGCTCCTCCGGGCGGCCCTTGACGAGCTCCTGGAGCTGGGCGACGACCGTGTGCTCACGGGCGAGGAAGTTGTACGCGTCGACGCCGACGAGGGCCTCGATGCGGCGCACGCCGGAACCGATGGACGACTCGCCGAGCAGCTTCACCAGGCCCAGCTGGGCGGTGTTGCCGACGTGCGTGCCGCCGCACAGCTCCTTGGAGAAGTCGCCGATGGTGACGACGCGGACCTGCTCGCCGTACTTCTCGCCGAACTCGGCGATGGCGCCCTGGCGCTTGGCCTCGTTGATCGGCATGACCTCGGCGTGGACCTCCAGCTCGCGCGAGAGGACCTCGTTGATCTTCTGCTCGACGTCGGTGAGGACCGCGCCGGGGACGGCGTTCGGCGAGCCGAAGTCGAAGCGGAAGCGACCGGGCTGGTTCTCGGAACCGGCCTGGGCGGCCGTCGGGCCGAGGGCGTCACGCAGGGCCTGGTGCGTCAGGTGCGTGGCGGAGTGGGCGCGGGCGATGGCCCGGCGGCGCTTGACGTCGATGGTGGCGTAGGCGGTGGAGCCCACGGTCACCTCGCCGACCTGCACGGAGCCCTTGTGGACCGAGACGCCGGGGACCGGCTGCTGGACGTCGCGGACCTCGATGACGGCACCGCTGTGCAGCTTGATGCGGCCCTGGTCGGCGATCTGGCCGCCGCCCTCGGCGTAGAACGGGGTGCGGTCGAGGACGACCTCGACCTCGTCGCCCTCGGAGGCGGCCGGCGAGGGGACGCCGTTCACGAGGAGGCCGACGACCGTGGTCTCGCCCTCGGTGTTGGTGTAGCCCGTGAACTGGGTGGCGCCGTTGCTGTCGGCGATCTCCCGGTACGCGGTCATGTCGGCGTGACCGGTCTTCTTGGCCTTGGCGTCGGCCTTGGCGCGGTCCCGCTGCTCCTTCATCAGGCGGCGGAAGCCGTCCTCGTCCACGGAGAGGCCCTGCTCGGCGGCCATCTCCAGGGTGAGGTCGATCGGGAAGCCCCAGGTGTCGTGGAGCAGGAAGGCCTTCTCGCCGGCGAGGACCGTGCCGCCGGCGGCCTTGGTCTCGGTGACGGCGGTGTCGAGGATGTTGGTGCCGCCCTTGAGGGCCTTCAGGAAGGCGGCCTCTTCGGCGAGGGCGACGGTCTCGATGCGCTTGCGGTCGGTGACCAGCTCCGGGTACTGCTCGCCCATCGTGTCGATCACGGTGTCGACGAGGTCCTGGACGACCGGGCCGGTGGCGCCGAGGAGGCGCATGTTGCGGACGGCGCGGCGCATGATGCGGCGCAGGACGTAGCCGCGGCCCTCGTTGCCCGGGGTGACGCCGTCGCCGATGAGCATGACGGACGTGCGCATGTGGTCGGCGACCACGCGCAGCGAGACGTCGCTGTCGTGGGCCTTGCCGTAGGCGACGCCGGTGAGGGCGGTGGCCTTGTCGATGACGACCTGGAGGGTGTCCGTCTCGTACATGTTCTGGACGCCCTGGAGGATCATCGCCAGGCGCTCGAGACCGAGGCCCGTGTCGATGTTCTTCGACGGCAGCTCGCCGAGGATCGGGAAGTCGTCCTTGCCGGAGCCCTCACCGCGCTCGTACTGCATGAAGACGAGGTTCCAGATCTCCACGTACCGCTCGTCGTTGACGGCCGGGCCGCCCTCGACGCCGAATTCGGGACCGCGGTCGTAGTTGATCTCGGAGCAGGGGCCGCAGGGGCCGGGGACGCCCATGGACCAGTAGTTGTCCTTCTTGCCGAGGCGCTGGATGCGCTCGGCCGGGACGCCGACGACGTCGCGCCAGATCTGCTCGGCCTCGTCGTCCTCCTGGTAGACGGTGATCCAGAGCTTCTCCGGCTCGAGCCCGTAGCCGCCGTGCTCCACCGGGGTGGTCAGCAGCTCCCAGGCGAGCTTGATGGCGCCTTCCTTGAAGTAGTCGCCGAAGGAGAAGTTGCCGCACATCTGGAAGAACGTGCCGTGGCGGGTGGTCTTGCCGACCTCCTCGATGTCCGGCGTGCGCACGCACTTCTGCACGCTGGAGGCGCGCGTGAAGGGCGGCTTGACCTCACCCAGGAAGTAGGGCTTGAACGGCACCATGCCGGCCGGGACGAGCAGCAGAGTCGGGTCGTCCGCGATGAGCGACGCCGAAGGGACGACGGTGTGCCCGCGCTCCTCGAAGAAGCTCAGCCAGCGGCGGCGGATTTCAGCCGACTCCATCAGTGGTCCTCATTCCGGTTGTATGAACTCGTGGGCATCTTGGAAAACGAATAGGTGGTCGGGTGCGCGGCCCGGCCGAGGGCGGCCCTGCGGCGCGGCTCCGGCAGCTCCCGGCCCTGCTCCACGGGGGTGTCCAGGCCGAGCGCCTCGCCCAGCTCGGCCTCCCGCTGGACCATGCCCGCCCGAACGTCGAGGGCGAAGTCCTTGAGCCGGTGGCCGGTCTCGACGGCCTTGTTCGCCGCCTGGGCCGCGAGGCTCTCGGGGGTCAGCTGCTTGAGCTTCCTGTTGACCTTGGTGGTGGCCCACACGCCGGCGGCTGCGCCGGCCGTGAACCAGAACGTGCGGCGGAACATCGCGGCTCAGCCCTTCTGCTTCCGGCGTCGCGAGGACGGCACGGTACGGCCGACGATCACAGTGCGGCGGACGGCGGCGCGCGGCGCGTCCTCGGCCTCACGGCCCCGGCCGAGCGCCCGGCGGACGCCGTAGCCGAAGGCGGCCACCTTGACGAGCGGGCCGCCGAAGGTGGAGGCGACGGTCGTGGACAGCGCGGAGGCGTTGGAGGTGACCTCCTGGACGTCCGAGGCGATGGCGTCGACCCGGTCGAGCTGGGTCTGTGCCGAGCGCACGGTCGCGGAGGCGTCGGCCAGCAGGGGAACGGCCTGCTCGGTCACGTCCGCCACCAGCTTGGTGGTCGCCCTGAGCGTCTGTGCCAGCCTCACCAGCACCACGGCGAGGAAGGAGACGAGGATCGCCCAGAACACGGCCACCAGGATCCCGGCAACCTCTCCACCGGTCACTGTGCACCGCTCTCTGCTGTCGTTGGGCCTGTCGTCGGGCCTGTGAAAAGTAGTCCCCCGACCCTATCGCGCCCGGGCTGTCCTGCCGTACCGCATTACCGCCCGTGGGACGGGCGTCACGGGAACCGATTGTACGGAGCGCGCGCGGGTGAGTACGCTCCGTGTCCCATGCGACGGAGCAATCTCCCGGTGGAGCTGAACCGGTTCGTCGGACGGGCCGCCGAGCAGGCCGCACTGACGGCGCTCCTTGAGACATCCCGCCTGGTCACGGTCGTGGGCGTGGGCGGGGTCGGCAAGACGCGTCTCGCGCTGCGGGCTGCCGCGGGGGCGCAGAAACGCTACGGCGAGGGGGTCCGGCTCGCCGAGTTCGCGCCGCTGCGCGATCCCGGCCTGGTGGCGTACGCGCTGGTCGAGGCGCTCGGGCTGACCGACCACACGCCGAGGGCCCCGCGCGAGGTGCTGGTCGAGCACCTCGCGGAGCGGCGGATGCTGCTGGTGGTGGACGGTTTCGAGCACCTGGTGGAGAGCTGCGCCGCGCTGGTGCGGGAGCTCCTCGTCCACGCGCCCGGTCTCACCGTGCTCGCGGTCGGCCGGCGGCCGCTGCGGGTGGCGGGCGAGGCGGTGTTCCCGCTGGCGCCGATGGACGAGGCGGACGCGGTGGTGCTGCTCGCCGAGCGGGCGGCGGAGGCGGGGGCACCGGTGGTCCCGGGCGTTCCGGGTGTGCCGGACGTCTCGGGTACGGGGACGCCGGGTGCGGGGGCCGTACGGGAGCTGTGCCGGCGGCTCGACGGCATCCCGCTCGCCCTCGAACTGGCGGCCGGCCGTCTCCCCCTCCTCTCCGTGGAGCAGATGCTGCACCGGCTCGACGACCGCTTCCGGCTCCTGACGGACGGCGAGCGCGGGGCGCTCCCCCGCCATCAGACGCTGCGCACCGCGATCGGCTGGAGCCATGAGCTGTGCACCCCTCAGGAGCGGCTGCTCTGGGCGCGGCTCTCGGTGTTCGCCGGCCCTTTCGACCTGGAGGCGGTGGAGTACGTGTGCGGGAGCCGGGAGCTGCCGCCGGAGCGGGTCCTCGACCACCTCGGGGGTCTGCTCGCGCAGTCGCTGGTGTCGCGGGAGGACACCCCGGCGGGTCCCTCGTACCGGCTCCTGGACACGGTCGCCGCGTACGGGGCGGAGTGGCTGGCGGCGCTCGGCGACACGGAGCGGATGCGGCGGCGGCACCGCGACTGGTACATGGGGCTCGCCACCTGGTGCGAGCTGGAGTGGTTCAGTCCGCGCCAGGTGGAGGTGGCGGCCCGTACGGACGCGGCGCTGCCCAATCTGCGGGCGGCGCTCGACCTGTGCCTCGAGGTCCCCGGGGAGGCGCACCTCGCCCAGCACCTGGCGGGCACGCTCTGGTTCGCCTGGGTGGGCTGCGGGCGCCTGTCGGAGGGCCGGCACTGGCTGGAGCGGGCGCTCGCGCTGGAGTCCGGGCACGAGGAGGCGCGGCTCAAGGCGCTGTGGGTGCTCGGGTACGTGGCGGTGCTCCAGGGGGACGGTACGGCGGCGGTGGCGGCGCTCCACGAGTGCGGGGAGCGGGCCCGTTCCTCGCGGAACGCGCTGGCGGAGGCGTACGCGACGCACCGGATGGGCTGTCTCGCGCTGCTCTCGGACGATCTGCCGCGGGCCGAGTCGCTGATCGGGCGGGCGCTCGACTCCTACCGGGAGCTCGGCGAGCTCAACAGCAACGTGCTGATGGGGCAGGTCGAGGTGGCGATGGCGCGGGCCTTCCGGGGCGATCTGGAGGGGGCGGTCGCGATCTGCCGGGAGGTCCGGGAGGTCTGCGAGGAGCGCGGGGAGCTGTGGACGCGGGCCTACGCGCTCTACGTCCTGGCGTACTCGGCGTGGACGCGGGAGGCGTACGGGGAGGCGCGGGAGCTGCTCACCGAGTGCGTCTCGATCAACCACACCTTCCGCGACCTGGTCGGTCTCGTCCTGGCGATCGAGCTGCTCGCGCTCGTGACGGTGAGCGAGGGGGATCCGGCGGAGGCCGCGGTCCTCCAGGGGGCCGTGGTGCCGGTGTGGGACACGGTGGGCATCCGGCTCTTCGGCTCGGAGGCCTTCGACGGGCCGCGGGCGCTGTGCCGGCAGCGTGCGGAGGAGGTACTGGGCGCGGAGGCGTTCGACGTCGCGGTCCAGGAGGGCCGGCGGCTCCCGCTCGACGCGGTCGTGGAGCGCGCGCTCGCCGGGCGCCGGGACCCCGCCGTGGGCGGCCCGGGGGATCCGTCGGCCCCGCGTCCGTTCCGTACGGCCCGGTCGGCGCCGGTCCCGGGAACGCGGAAGCCCGCCGGCTCCCCCACCGGTAAGGGCGGGGAAGCGGCGGGCTGAAAACCGCGGGGGCGGTACTACGCCTGAATCAACGGGCGTAGTACTCGACGACCAGCTGCTCGTCGCAGATGACCGGGATTTCCTTGCGGTTCGGGTCGCGGTCCAGGCGGAAGGCCAGGGCCTTCAGGTTGACCTGGAGGTAGCGCGGGGTCTCGCCGTCGGCGGCGAAGCCACCCTCACGGGCCATCTCGAACAGCGGCTTGTTGCGGCTGCGCTCGCGGACCATGACGACGTCGTCCGGACGGACGCGGAACGACGGCTTGTCGACCTTGCCACCGTTGACCTGGATGTGACCGTGCACGACCATCTGGCGGGCCTGGTAGATGGTGCGGGCGATGCCCGAACGCAGGACCAGGGCGTCGAGGCGACGCTCGAGCTCGACGACCAGCGCCTCGCCCGTCTTGCCCTCGGCCTTCTTGGCGCGGTCGTAGGCGCGCGCCATCTGGCGCTCGCTGATGTCGTACTGGGCGCGCAGACGCTGCTTCTCGAGCAGACGGACCTTGTAGTCCGAGTTCTGCTTGCGGCCACGGCCGTGCTCGCCCGGCGGGTAGGGGCGGGCCTCGAAGTACTTGACGGCCTTCGGGGTCAGCGCGATGCCGAGGGCACGCGACTTCTTGACCTTGGGACGGGACTGGTTCGCCATGAACCAACCTCTCTATCTGTACGAATACGGCTTCACCAGGGTTAGGGGAGGTCGCATCCGCAGCCCGGGAAACCCGTCGGGTCCGTACGAGACGGTCCTGTCGGGCAGCCGCTCCCAGGTCTGGGCACATACGTGCAGCACGCGAACGACCCATCGCCGCTCCCGGGAATCCGGGTGGTGATGGGTGGCCCGCGACACCTTCGAAGGTGCGCGACGCTCCTGGAAACCCCGCCCGGGGGCCGGGTCTCCGGCTGACTGTCCCGTTCTGGTGGTTCCGGCCGGAGCCGGACACGGGACGCAGCGATCCGGACCAGTGTACCGGCTCCGGGGGGCGCGCTCGCCCGGGGTCCGTCAGCCGTCGCCCTTCAGCCGCTCCCGTACGCGCTCCACCACGTCCGCGTACCTCGCCTCCGCCCCGTAGCGCGTGGGTTCGTAGTACCGGCGGCCGTGGATCGTGTCCGGGGCGTACTGCTGGGCCGCGATGCCGCCCGGGACGTCGTGGGGATACACGTACCCCTGGGCGTGGCCGAGCTTCGCCGCGCCCTTGTAGTGGCCGTCGCGCAGGTGCGGCGGGACCGAGCCCGCGAGGCCGTTGCGCACGTCGGCGAGGGCCGCGCCGATCGCGGTCGTCGCGGAGTTCGACTTCGGGGCGAGGGCCAGGGCGATGGTGGCGTGGCTCAGGGTGAGGGCCGCCTCGGGGAAGCCGATCATGGCGACGGCCTGGGCGGCGGCGACGGCGATCGGCAGGGCGCCCGGATCGGCGAGGCCGATGTCCTCGCTGGCGGAGATCATCAGGCGGCGGGCGATGAAGCGGGGGTCCTCCCCCGCCTCGATCATCCGCGCCAGGTAGTGCAGGGCCGCGTCCACGTCCGAGCCGCGGATCGACTTGATGAGCGCGCTGGCCACGTCGTAGTGCTGGTCGCCGTCCCGGTCGTACTTCACGGCCGCGCGGTCGACGGTCTCCTCGACGGTCTGGAGGGTGATCTCCGGCTCGCCCTTGGCGATCGCCGCGCCCGCCGCGGCCTCCAGGGCGGTCAGGGCACGCCGGGCGTCGCCGCCGGCGACGCGCAGGAGGTGCGCCTCGGCGTCCTCCGGCAGGGTCACGGCCCCGCCGAGTCCCCGCTCGCCGGTGAGCGCGCGGGCCATCAGGCCCTTGAGGTCCTCGTCGGTGAGCGGCTCCAGGGTGAGGAGCAGGGAGCGGGAGAGGAGCGGGGAGATGACGGAGAAGTAGGGGTTCTCGGTGGTGGCGGCGATCAGCGTCACCCAGCGGTTCTCGACGGCCGGCAGGAGCGAGTCCTGCTGGGCCTTGGAGAAGCGGTGGATCTCGTCGAGGAAGAGGACGGTCTCCTTGCCGAAGCCGCCGACCGCGCGCCGGGCGCCGTCGATGACGGCCCGGACCTCCTTGACCCCGGCGGTGATCGCGGACAGTTCCACGAAGCGCTTGTTCGTGGCCTTCGAGACCACGTACGCCAGGGTCGTCTTCCCGATGCCCGGCGGGCCCCAGAGGATCACCGAGGAGGCGCCGGCGGGGCCGCCGTCCCCGTCCCCGACGAGTCGGCGCAGCGGCGAGCCGGGCTTGAGCAGGTGCTGCTGTCCCACCACCTCGTCGAGGGTGCGGGGGCGCATCCGGACGGCCAGCGGACTGCTGGCCGGGTCCTTCTCCTGGCGGTCTTCGGCTGCTGCGGTAAAGAGGTCGGGCTCCACAGTGATGAAGCCTAGGTCACCGCACCGACAGCCCGGCCTCCGTCAGCCGGTCCAGAAGTCCCACCAGCGGGTCAGGATCAGCATGCCGATGATCCCGATGTGCAGGACGGGCAGGATCCAGGTGAACTCGTCGAAGAAGGTCTTCAGGCCGCCGGGGGCGGGGATCACGCCGAGGCGGACGTTGTGCGAGGTCACGTACCAGAACATGACGATGGTGGCGACCCAGGCGAGGCAGCACCACAGGCAGAGCGAGCCGATCACGTACAGGGACTGGTACATGAGCCAGGTGCAGAAGCCGACGCCGAAGAGGGTGCCGGCGTTGAGGCCGAGCCAGTACCAGCGGCGGTAGCGGGCCCCGGCGAGCAGGCCCACGCCGATCGCGATCACCATGCCGTACGTGACGAGGCCGAGCATCGGGTTCGGGAAGCCGAAGACCGAGGCCTGCTCGCTCTTCATGATGTTGCCGCAGGAGACGATCGGGTTGAGGCTGCAGCCCGGGGTGAAGTTGGGGTCCTCGAGGAGCTTGAACTTGTCGATGGTGATGACCCAGGCGGCGAGCAGTCCGGCCGCTCCGGTGATCACGAGGAGCCAGGAGAAGGCCCGGCTCGCCCCGATCGTGCCGCCGGACCCGCTGTCCCGGCCGGAGCCGACCTCGTCCACCGCTGCCTTCGCCATGCCACCTTCTCCCTCGCTCGACCGGCCTTGTGGGCACGGTCATTCTGCAACACCGATCTGTCGTCCGGCCGTTCGCCCGGGATAAGGAAGGGCCCGGACCAGGGTGCGGTCCGGGCCCTTCCTCACGTCGGATCAGGCCAGCTTGGCCCGCACCGCCTCCACGAGGTCGTCGACGGCGACGGCCTGCTGCTCGCCGGACTCCATGTCCTTGAGCTGGACGACGCCCTCGGCGAGGTCGCGCTCACCGGCGACGACGGCGAGGCGGGCGCCCGAGCGGTTGGCGTCCTTCATGGCGCCCTTGAGGCCCTTGCCGCCGAAGGAGAAGTCGGCGGCGACGCCGGCCCTGCGGAGCTCGGTGACCTTGCCGAAGAGGAGGCGGCGGGCCTCCTCGCCGATGGCGACGGCGAAGACGCTGGTGGCGGCGGGGATGTCGAGCTCGACGCCCTCCGCCTCCAGGGCGAGGACCGTGCGGTCCACGCCGAGCGCCCAGCCCACCGACGGCAGCGCGGGGCCGCCGATCATCTCGGAGAGGCCGTCGTAGCGGCCGCCGCCGCCGACCGCCGACTGCGAGCCGAGACCGTCGTGGACGAACTCGAAGGTGGTGCGGGTGTAGTAGTCCAGGCCGCGGACCAGCTTCGGGTCGTCCTCGAAGACGACGCCCGCCGCGGTGATCAGGGCGCGCACCTCCTCGTGGTACGCCTTGCACGCGTCGCACAGGTAGTCGCGCAGGAGCGGCGCGTCGACCAGCTGCTTCTGGACGTCGGCCCGCTTGTCGTCGAGGACGCGCAGCGGGTTGATCTCGGCGCGGCGCAGGGTCTCCTCGTCGAGGTCGAGGCCGCGCAGGAAGTTCTGGAGGGCCTCCCGGTAGACGGGGCGGCACTCCTTGTCGCCGAGCGAGTTCAGCAGGATGCGGAAGTTCCGCAGGCCCAGCGAGCGGTACGCCTCGTCGGCCAGGATGATCAGCTCGGCGTCGAGCGCCGGGTCCTCGGCACCGATCGCCTCGGCGCCGACCTGGGAGAAGTGCCTGTAGCGGCCCTTCTGCGGGCGCTCGTAGCGGTAGTACGAGCCGGAGTACCAGAGCTTGACCGGCAGGTTGCCCTGCTTGTGGAGGTTCGCCTCCAGGGCGGCGCGCAGCACGGAGGCGGTGCCCTCGGGACGCAGGGCGAGCTTGTCGCCGCCCTTGGTCTCGAAGGCGTACATCTCCTTGCTGACGATGTCGGTGGACTCGCCGACGCCGCGGGCGAAGAGGTTCACGTCCTCGAAGCCGGGGGTCTCGACGTAGCCGTAGCCCGACTTCCGCAGCGGTCCGGAGATCGCCTCGCGGACCGCCAGGTACTTGGCGGAGTAGGGCGGGATCAGGTCGTACGTGCCCTTGGGGGCCTTGAAGGTGCTCACGAAAGTCGTCACATTCCTCGTCGGGGAGCGTCCGTGCTCCCGAGGCCGGCGGCCACGTCCCGCAGATAGGGGTTCGTGGCGCGCTCCTGGCCGATGGTCGTCTGGGGACCGTGTCCCGACAGGACCACGGTCGAGTTGTCGAGCGGCAGGCACACGCGGGCCAGCGACGCGAGCATCTCGTCCATGTCACCGCCGGGAAGGTCGGTGCGTCCGATGGAGCCGGCGAACAGCAGATCCCCGGAGAAGAACACGGAGGGGATCTCCGTGGTCTCGGGCATCCGGAAGGTCACCGACCCCTTGGTATGACCGGGCGCGTGGGCGACGGAGAACTCCAGACCGGCGAGCTTCAGCCGGGCACCGTCGGTGAGCTCGCGCACGTCGTCGGGCTCTCCCACGGTCAGCTCGCCCATGAGGGGCATCCCGATGGAGCGGCCGAGGGCCTTCTCCGGGTCGCTCATCATGTAGCGGTCGGACGGGTGGATCCACGCGGGGACGTCATGGGCGCCGCACACCGGAACGACGGAGGCGACGTGGTCGATGTGTCCATGGGTGAGGACGACGGCGACGGGCTTGAGCCGATGCTTCTTCAGCGTCTCCTCGACCCCCTGGGCGGCCTGGTGGCCCGGGTCGATGATCACGCACTCCTCGCCTGCGGCGGGGGCGACCAGATAGCAGTTGGTCCCCCAGGCCCCGGCGGGGAACCCGGCAATCAGCACGTTCGTCCTTAGGGTCGTCCGGCCCGGTGGCGCGGAAATCACGGAATGCGGCAGATCAGAGCCTACCGGCGGTGCCGGTTCCACAGCCAACCCGTATACGGTACGGGCACATCCGGCCAGGACAGGAACAGACGAGCGACAGGAGCGGACCCGGTGGTCACCAGCGATCAGCGGCGGCGGCAGCTTGCCAGGGAGAAGTACGCGCGACAGCAGCAGCGTCGGGAGGAGAACCGGCGCAAGGCGAAGCGCCGCAACACCGTCATCGCGGCCTCCCTCGCGGTGGTGCTCGCCGCGGGCGGCGCGGTGTACGCCTCCGTGGCGCTGACCGGCGACTCCTCGAAGGCCTCGGACGCCGCGGCGAGCGACACGCCCACCACCCCGGCGCCCACGCAGAGCGAGTCGGCGAGCCCGGAGCCGAAGCTGACCGTGGACCAGAAGGCGACGTACGCCATGGCCCTCAAGACGAACGAGGGCGAGATCACGGTCACCATGGACGCGGCGAAGACCCCGCACACGGTGAACTCCTTCAAGCACCTCGCCGACAAGAAGTACTTCGACGGGACCAAGTGCCACCGCCTCACGACCCAGGGCATCTACGTGCTCCAGTGCGGCGACCCCAAGGGCGACGGCACCGGCGGCCCCGGCTACACGATCCCCGACGAGAACCTGGGCGCCCTCGGCAAGGCGGGCGCGGACGGCGCGGTGACCTTCCCCGCCGGCACCGTCGCCATGGCGAACACCGGGCAGCCGGGCACCGGCGGCTCGCAGTTCTTCCTCGTCTACAAGGACACGAAGCTGCCGCCGAGCTACACCCCCTTCGGGAAGATCGACGCGGCCGGCCTCAAGGTGGTCCAGGACGTGGCGAAGGCCGGTGTCGAGGGCGGCGCCACGGACGGCGCTCCGAAGACGCACGTCACCATCGAGAAGGCGACCGTCACCGAGAAGTGAGCCCGCTTCCGTCCGCACCCGCGCGTGACCGTCGAATCTCGGTCGCGCTGAGTGCGGACAGCCGGGGCGCGGTTCGCCTAGATTGGCGTTGTGCAGCGTGGGCCGTCGGCCGCGCTGAGATGGCGGGCGAGGCCCGCCGGGAAACTGTGGACGATGCCCGGGGGGTACGACCCCGCGACGGCATCATGGTGAGGAGGCGCTGTGAGCAGCGACCCGTGGGGCCGCGTCGACGAGACGGGCACCGTGTACGTGCGGACGGCCGAGGGCGAGAAGGTCGTCGGATCGTGGCAGGCCGGCACCCCTGAGGAGGCCCTGGCCTACTTCGAGCGCAAGTACGAGGGCTTGGTTGTCGAGATCGGCCTCCTCGAGAAGCGGGTGAGGACCACCGACCTCTCGGCGAAGGACGCCACCGCGGCGATCGAGCACATCCGGCAGCAGGTCGAGGAGCACCACGCCGTCGGCGACCTGGCGGCGCTCGCGACCCGTCTGGACAAGCTCGTCGAGACGGTCGACTCGCGCCGTGAGGAGCGCAAGGCCCAGAAGGCCAAGCAGACCGACGAGGCGCGCTCCGCCAAGGAGGCGCTCGTCACCGAGGCCGAGGAGCTGGCCCAGAGCGAGCAGTGGCGCTCCGCGGGCGAGCGGCTGCGGGCGCTCGTGGACACCTGGAAGGGCCTCCCCCGGCTCGACCGCAAGTCCGACGACGAGCTGTGGCACCGCTTCTCGCACGCCCGCTCGGCGTTCTCGAAGCGCCGGAAGGCGCACTTCGCCTCGCTCGACGCCCAGCGCGAGGACGCCCGCAAGGCGAAGGAGCGTCTGGTCGCCGAGGCGGAGTCGCTGTCGAACTCCACCGACTGGGGCAACACGGCGGCCCGCTACCGCGAGCTGATGGCGGAGTGGAAGGCGGCCGGCCGCGCCCAGCGCGAGCACGAGGACGACCTGTGGAACCGCTTCCGCGGCGCCCAGGACGTCTTCTTCGCGGCGCGCGGCGAGGTCTTCGCCGAGCGGGACGCGGAGCAGACCGAGAACCTCAAGCTGAAGGAGGAGCTCGCCACCGAGGCCGAGAAGCTGGTGCCGGTGACGGACCTGAAGGCGGCGCGCGCGGCCTTCCGTTCCCTCAACGAGCGCTGGGAGGCCATCGGCCACGTCCCGCGTGACGCCCGTCCCAAGGTCGAGGGCCGGATGCACACGGTGGAGCGGGCGATCCAGGAGGCCGAGGAGGCCGAGTGGCGCCGGACGAACCCGGAGGCGCGCGCGCGTGCCGCGGGTCTGACCGGTCAGCTCCAGGACGCCGTGGAGAAGCTGCGCAAGCAGATCGACGCGGCCCGTGCCGCCGGCAACGACGCCAAGGCCGACAAGCTGGCGCGTGAGCTGGAGGGCCGTCAGGCCCTGCTCGACCAGGCCCTGAAGGGCCTGGAGGAGTTCGGCGGCTGACGCTCCGTCGCGTACGAGGAAGGCCCCCGGCATCGCGCCGGGGGCCTTCCTCGTACGTACCGGCTACGGGCGCCGGGCGCTGGTCACGCGGTAGACGTCGTAGACGCCCTCCACACCCCGTACGGCCTTGAGGACGTGGCCCAGGTGCTTCGGGTCGCCCATCTCGAAGGTGAAGCGGGAGGTGGCCACCCGGTCGCGGGAGGTCTGGACGGCCGCCGAGAGGATGTTGACGTGCTGGTCCGAGAGGACCCGGGTGACGTCGGAGAGGAGCCGGGAGCGGTCCAGGGCCTCGACCTGGATGGCGACGAGGAAGACCGAGGACTGGGTCGGGGCCCACTCGACCTCCAGGATCCGCTCCGGCTCGCGGGACAGCGACTCCACGTTGACGCAGTCGTTGCGGTGGACCGATACGCCGCTGCCCCGGGTGACGAATCCGATGATCGGGTCGCCGGGCACGGGCGTGCAGCAGCGGGCCAGCTTCACCCAGACGTCCTCGACGCCCTTGACGACGACACCGGGGTCGGCGCTGGAGCGGCGCTTGGAGCGGCCGCGGGCCGGCGGGGCGACCTCTTCGATGTCGGCGACGGCGGCCTCCTCGCCGCCGAGGGCCTGGACCAGCTTCTGCACGATGGACTGGGCCGTGACGTGGCCCTCGCCGATCGCCGCGTACAGCGAGGAGATGTCGGTGTAGCGCATCTCGTGGGCGAGGGTGACGAGGGAGTCGCCGGTCAGGATCCGCTGGATCGGCAGGTTCTGCTTGCGCATGGCCCGCGCGATGGCGTCCTTGCCCTGCTCGATGGCCTCGTCGCGGCGCTCCTTGGAGAACCAGGCGCGGATCTTGTTGCGGGCGCGGGGCGACTTGACGAAGCCCAGCCAGTCGCGGGACGGGCCGGCGCCGGCGGCCTTGGAGGTGAAGACCTCGACCAGGTCGCCGTTGTCGAGGGTCGATTCGAGCGGCACGAGCCGCCCGTTGACCCGCGCCCCTATCGTGCGGTGGCCGACCTCGGTGTGGACCGCGTACGAGAAGTCGACGGGGGTGGCGCCGGCGGGCAGCGCGATGACGTCGCCCTTCGGCGTGAAGACGAAGACCTCGTTGCGGGAGAGGTCGAAGCGCAGGGACTCCAGGAACTCGCTGGGGTCCTCGGTCTCCTTCTGCCAGTCGAGGAGCTGGCGCAGCCACGCCATGTCGTTGAGGTGGTCGTCCTTGCCGGCCTTCTTCGGCACGTCGGCGCGGACCTTGGAGGCGCCTGCGACGGCCTCCTGCTTGTACTTCCAGTGCGCGGCGATGCCGTACTCGGCGCGCCGGTGCATGTCGAAGGTCCGGATCTGGAGCTCGACGGGCTTGCCGTTGGGTCCGATGACCGTCGTGTGCAGCGACTGGTACATGTTGAACTTCGGCATCGCGATGTAGTCCTTGAACCGGCCGGGGACCGGGTTCCATCGCGCGTGGACGGTGCCGAGGGCCGCGTAGCAGTCGCGGACGGTGTCCACGAGGACGCGGATGCCGACCAGGTCGTAGATCTCCGCGAAGTCACGGCCGCGGACGATCATCTTCTGGTAGACGCTGTAGTAGTGCTTGGGGCGGCCGGTGACGGTGGCCTTGATGCGGGCGGCGCGCAGGTCGGCCTGGACCTCGTCGGTCACTATGGCGAGGTACTCGTCGCGCTTGGGGGCGCGCTCGGCGACGAGCCGGACGATCTCGTCGTACATCTTGGGGTAGAGGATCGCGAAGGCGAGGTCCTCCAGCTCCCACTTGATGGTGTTCATGCCCAGGCGGTGGGCCAGGGGCGCGTAGATCTCGAGCGTCTCGCGGGCCTTCTTCTCCTGCTTCTCCCGCTTGAGGTAGCGCATGGTGCGCATGTTGTGCAGGCGGTCGGCGAGCTTGATGACCAGGACGCGCGGGTCCTTGGCCATGGCGACGACCATCTTGCGGACGGTCTCGGCCTGCGCGGCCTCGCCGAACCTGACCTTGTCGAGCTTGGTGACGCCGTCGACGAGCAGGGTGACCTGGTCGCCGAAGTCGCGGCGCAGGTCCTCCAGGCCGTACTCGGTGTCCTCCACGGTGTCGTGGAGCAGTCCGGCCATCAGGGTCGCCGGGTCCATGCCGAGCTCGGCGAGGATGGTGGTGACGGCGAGCGGGTGGGTGATGTACGGGTCGCCGCTCTTGCGCTTCTGGCCGCGGTGCCAGCGCTCGGCGACCTGGTAGGCCCGCTCGATCTGGCGGAGCGTCGCCGTCTCGATCTTGGGGTCGTTGGAGCGGACGATCCGCAGCAGCGGTTCGAGGACCGGGTTGTACGGGGAGGAGCGCTGGACGCCGAGCCGGGCGAGGCGGGCGCGGACGCGGTTCGACGAGCCGCCGGAGCGGGCGGGCGCGGGCCGCTCGGGGGCGGCGGGGGCGGGCGCAGCAGGCGCGGGCCTGGTCTCCGCTGGCTTGTTCTGGGGCGTGCCGGTCCCCGGCGCGGCCTTTTCGGCCTTCGGGTCGGGCTGCGCGGCGGAGAGTGACTGGGCCTCGTCGGGCAAGAGCGCTCCTCTGGGGTCCCCCCGGACGGAGTCTGGGGGAGGTTCCGGGTCCCCCGGTCAGGCCCGGAAAGGCCATGGTATCGAGCCAAGAGTGGCTCTGCTCACGCGCCCGGGTTTCGGACGGCTCCCGAAGGGGCAGCGCCCTGCGACCGGAGGACGTTCCTGAGAACGCCGAAGGGCGCTCCGGGGATTCCCCGGAGCGCCCCGATCGGGGTGGACCCCGATGTCAGACCGTGATCAGCGCCGTGAGGGGCGCGCCGCCGAGGGCCGGCTCCAGCCGGGCGCGGCCCGGGAGGAAGCCGAGCTCCATGAGGACGGCGACACCCGCGACCTCGGCGCCCGCGCGGCGGATGAGCTCGATGGAGGCCTCGGCCGTGCCGCCGGTGGCGAGGACGTCGTCGATGACCATGACGCGGTCGCCCGCGGCCAGGTCCTCGGCGTGCACCTCGATCTCGGCGGTGCCGTACTCCAGCTCGTACGCCTGGCGGAGCGTCGCCCCGGGGAGCTTGCCGGCCTTGCGGACCGGGATGAAGCCCAGGCCCGCGCGGACGGCCACCGGGGCGGCCAGGATGAAGCCGCGGGCCTCCAGGCCGACGATCTTCGTCGCGCCGTGCGCGGAGCACAGCGCGGCGAGGGAGTCGGTGAGCGCCGTGAACGCGTCCGGGTCCGCGAGCAGCGGCGTGATGTCCTTGAACAGCACGCCCGGCTTCGGGTAGTCGGGGACGTCACGGATGCGGCTGAGCAGGAGCTCGGTGACGCCCTGGGCCTCCGCGGTCATCCGTGGCGCTCCTGGGTGCCGCGGCGGCCCGTGCGGGGGCCGACGACGGCCGTCTCGGCCTCGAAGGCCAGGTCGTCCGCCGACTCGCCCTTGGCCGCGGCGCCGGCGCGCTTGGCCAGGATGCGCTTCCGGAGGGCCTTGATCGACGGCTCGCGCTCCTTGAGGTCCGCCACGAGCGGGGTGGCGATGAAGATCGAGGAGTACGCACCGGCGGCGAGGCCCACGAACAGCGACAGCGAGATGTCGTTGAGCATGCCGGCGCCGAGGACGCCGCCACCGATGAAGAGCAGGCCGGCGACCGGCAGCAGCGCGACGACGGTGGTGTTGATCGAACGGACCAGGGTGCCGTTGATCGAGCGGTTGGCGAGCTCGCTGTAGGTGTAGCGGGTCTGCTTCGTGATGTCCTTCGTCTGCTCCTTGAGGGAGTCGAAGACGACGACGGTGTCGTACAGCGAGTAGCCGAGGATCGTCAGCAGACCGATGACCGTACCGACGGTGACCTCGAAGCCGACCAGGGAGTAGATGCCCACCGTGATCGTGAGGTCGTGGATGAGGGCGACGAGTGCCGCGATCGCCATCCTCCACTCGAAGGCGATGGCCAGGTAGATCACCACGAGGATCATGAAGACCCCGAGGCCGGTCCAGGCCTTGGTGGCGATCTGCTCGCCCCAGCTGGGGCCGACGAGCTCGGCCGCGATCTTGGCCTCGGGGACGTTCAGGTCCTTCGAGAGCTCCGCGCGGACCTGGTCGGACTTGTCGGTGTCGAGACCGCCGACCTGGATGCGCAGGGAGCCGTTGCCGAGCTTCTGGACGATCGCGTCGTGGCCGGAGGCCTCTTCCGCGTACTCCTGGGCCTGGCTGACGGAGACGTCCGACTTCGGGGTGGTGAAGACGGCGCCGCCCTGGAACTCGATGCCCATGTTGAGGCCGCGGACGGCCAGGGCGACGATGGCGGTGATGGTGATCAGGATGGACAGGCCATACCAGATCTTGCGGTTGCCGATGAAGTCGTAACCGACCTCACCGCGGTGGAGCCGGGCGCCGAGATCGCCGAGCTTCGACATCTCACGCCTCCTTCGCGTCGACGGGGGCGTGGGCACGGCGGGTGCGGCGCAGCGGCGGCTTCGCGCCGAGCCGCTTCGGGTCCAGGCCGGACCACTTGTGGCCGTTGCCGAAGAACTTGGTCCGGGCGAGCAGCGTCATGACCGGCTTGGTGAAGAGGAACACCACGACGATGTCGAGCAGGGTGGTCAGGCCGAGCGTGAACGCGAAGCCCTGGACCTTGCCGACGGTGACGATGAACAGCACGGCCGCGGCCAGGAACGACACGAAGTCGGAGACCAGGATCGTGCGGCGGGCGCGCGGCCAGGCGCGCTCGACGGCCGGGCGGAGCGTGCGGCCCTCGCGGAGCTCGTCGCGGATGCGCTCGAAGTAGACGATGAACGAGTCCGCGGTGATGCCGATGGCGACGATGGCGCCGCAGACGGCCGGCAGGTTCAGCGCGAAGCCGATGGCCGGGCCGAGCAGGGCCATGAGCACATAGGTGAGGAGCGCCGAGACGCCGAGGCTGAGGATGGCGATCAGCGACAGGCCGCGGTAGTAGGCGACCAGGTAGATGATGACCAGGGCGAGGCCGATGGCGCCGGCGATGAGACCCGCCTGCAGCTGGTCACCGCCGAGCGCGGCGGTGACGGTGTCGACGCTCTGGGTCTGGAAGGCGAGCGGCAGGGCGCCGTAGGACAGGATGTTGCCGAGGTCCTGGGCGGACTGCTGGTTGAAGCTGCCGGAGATCTGGGCGCTGGCGCTCAGCGTGGTCTGGACGCGGGGCGCGGAGACGACCTCGCCGTCCAGGACGATCGCGAACTGGTTCTGCGGCTCGGTCTGCTGCGACAGCTTGCTGGTGATCGACTGGAACTTCTTCGAGCCGGCGTCCGTGAACTCCATGTCCACGATCCACTGGCCGGTGCGCTGGTCCAGGCCGGCCTTGGCGTTGTCGACGTCCTTGCCGTCCACCTCGGCCGGGCCGAGGAGGTACTTCTCCCACTGGCCGATGCCGTTCTTGCCGCAGGCCACGGTGGGCTCGGTCGACTTGACGCCCTGGCCGGCGGCGGTGCGCGCCTTGGGGTCGAGGCAGTTCAGGGTGGCGAACTTCTGCTGGAGCGCCGCGGTGGCGGGGTCGGGCTTCGGGGTCGCCTGCGGCGTCCCGGTGGCCTTCGGCTTCGCGGAGGACGAGGCGCTCGCGGTGGCCGTCGGGCTCGGGGCCTTGAGGGCCTCGGTGAGCGCACGGCCCTGCGGGGAGCCGGTGGCCGTCGGGGTCGCCGACTTCTCACCGGCCGTCGTGCCGGAGGAGGCCGAGGCGGAGGGCTTCGGCGAGGCCGTGCCGGAGGGCGTGGCGCTCGGCGCCGTCTGCGGCTGGGCGGCCGCGACGGCGAGAACGGGCCGGAAGTAGAGCTGGGCGGTGGTGCCGACCTGCTCGCGGGCCTGCTTCTCGTTCGTCCCGCGAGGGATGTTGACGATGATGTTCTCGGCGCCCTGCGTCTGGACCTCGGCCTCGGAGACACCCAGACCGTTGACACGGCGCTCGATGATGCCGACCGCCGTGTTCATGTTGGTCTCGTTGACCGCCGACTCCTGGCCGGGCTCGGCCTTCGCCTTGAGCGTGATCGACGTGCCGCCGGCGAGGTCGATGCCGAGGCGCGGGGTGGTGTGCCCCGACCAGAACATCCCGCCGGTGAGCGCGACCATGGCGATCAGAATGATTGCCAGGGCGCGGCCCGGACGGCTCTGTCCCCCCGCCGGCCTTCGGCCCTTCTTCGGTGCTGCCACCTGTCGTATCTCCCTGTCCAACCGCCTCACGCCGGGTATGCGCGGGACGGCCACGAAGTGTGTGTGGGGACCTGCCCCCGCAGACGTGGAACCGTTCCGGGGAGCGCGCGCGCCGGTGGGCGTGCGCGCTGTCCCCGGCCGCGACTACTTCGCGTCGGTCTCGCCGTCGGCCTTGCCGTCCTTCTGACCCTCGGCCTCGGCCGCGTCCGACTTCTTCGTCAGGTCGGCCTTCGGCGCGTCCTCGACGGTCTCCGCGTCCGTGGCCTCGGTCAGCGAGGAGGCGTCGTCCGGGACGACGGTGTCGGTGTCCGACTCCTCGTCGTCGCCGTGGACGATCCGGTTGTACTCGGCGTCGTCCAGGACCGCGCCGATCGCGTTCTTGGCGTAGACCGCGTGCACGCCCGGCGCGACCTCCAGGAGAACGGTCTCGTCGCCGATCTCCTTGACGGTGGCGTACATCCCCCCGATCGTCCGGACACCGGTGCCGGGCTGCATCTCGTCGCGCATCTGCGCCGCCGCCTGCTGCTTCTTCTTGGCAGAGCGGGTCATCAGGAACATGGCCCCGATAAGGACGATGAAGGGGAGGAGGGTCACGATGTTCACGGGACGGGTTTCCTTCGCACGGTCGCGGAGAACCCGCGGCCTGATCTTCGGGGGTGGGCGCGCCGACCGGAAAGGGCGGCAACGGCGGAGTCTAGGCGAGTCCGCATCGATGGAACAACGTCCAGCATCGCACCCTGGTTCCGGTCCGGGCGAGTGTCGACACCGTCACGCCCCGAAGAGCCCCTGTTGTCCGCTTGGTGTCGCCGCCGGGCCCGCTGCCTGCGGCGGAACGAGTCCGAGGTGGTTCCATGCCGCCGGAGTGGCGACCCGGCCACGGGGTGTGCGGGCCAGCAGACCTTCGCGTACGAGGAAGGGTTCGGCGACCTCCTCGACGGTCTCGCGCTCCTCCCCGACGGCGACCGCGAGGGTGGACAGACCGACCGGTCCGCCGCCGAAGAGCTTGAGCAGGGCCTCCAGGACGGCGCGGTCGAGCCGGTCGAGGCCGCGGCTGTCCACCTCGTACACGCTGAGGGCCGCTTCGGAGACCTCCCGGGTGATCACTCCGTCGGCCTTGACCTGGGCGTAGTCGCGGACCCGGCGCAGCAGGCGGTTGGCGATGCGGGGCGTGCCGCGGGAGCGGCCGGCGATCTCGGCGGCGCCGTGGGGGTCGATCTCGACGTCGAGGAGTCCGGCGGAGCGGTGGATCACGCGCTGGAGCTCGCTCGGGTCGTAGAACTCCATGTGGGCGGTGAAGCCGAAGCGGTCGCGCAGCGGGGGCGGCAGGAGTCCGGCCCGGGTGGTGGCGCCGACCAGGGTGAAGGGCGGGAGCTCCAGCGGGATGGCGGTGGCGCCGGGGCCCTTGCCGACGATGACGTCGACGCGGAAGTCCTCCATCGCCATGTAGAGCATCTCCTCGGCGGGCCGGGACATGCGGTGGATCTCGTCGAGGAAGAGGATCTCGCCCTCCTGGAGGGAGGAGAGGATCGCGGCGAGGTCGCCGGCGTGCTGGATGGCGGGGCCGGAGGTGATGCGGATCGGCGCGTTCATCTCGGCGGCGATGATCATCGAGAGGGTGGTCTTGCCGAGGCCGGGGGCGCCGGAGAGCAGCACGTGGTCGGCGGTGGCGCCGCGCTGGCGGGCGGCCTTGAGGACGAGGTCGAGCTGCTGGCGGACCTTCTCCTGGCCGACGAACTCGCTGAGGTCCTTGGGGCGCAGGGCCGCCTCGACGGCCTGGTCGTCGCCCTCGGCGGAGGCTCCGACGATCCGCGCGTCGGTCTCGGCGGCCTCGACGATGCTGTCGTCGTCCCAGTTCACGGTGATGGTCTTCCTCTTCGTACGGGAGGTCAGCGGGCCCGGTTGAGGGTCTGCAGGGCGGCGCGGAGCAGCTGCGGCACGGGCGCGGTGCCGGTCTCGGCGATCGCGGCATCGGCCTGCGGGGTGACGGCGGCGACGGCCTCCTCGGCCTCGCGGCTCGCGTAGCCGAGGCCGATCAGGGCGGCGGACAGCTGCTCGGTCCACGGCGCGGGGCCGGCGGCCGCGGCGCGCTGGGCGCCGACGAGGCCGCTGCTGCCGAGCGGGGCGCCGAGCTTGTCCTTCAGTTCGAGGAGGAGTTTCTGGGCGCCCTTCTTGCCGATGCCGGGGACGGCGGTGAGCGCCTTCTCGTCGCCGGTGGAGACGGCGAGGCGCAGCGCGTCGGGGCTGTGCACCCCGAGCATGGCCTGGGCGAGGCGGGGGCCGACGCCGCTGGCGGTCTGGAGGAGCTCGAAGACCTGCCGCTCGTCGTCGTCGGCGAAGCCGTACAGGGTGAGGGAGTCCTCGCGGACGACGAGGGAGGTGGCGAGCCGGGCGTGCTCACCGAGGCGCAGGCCGGCGATGGTGTTCGGGGTGCAGTGGACGGCCATGCCCACTCCCCCGACCTCGATGACGGCGGTCGTGGGGGCGAGGGCGGCGACCGGGCCGCTCACGAAGGCGATCATCGGGTACGGCCTTTCACTGCGGAGGCGTGCTGGGCGGCCGCCTGCTGGAGGCGGTTCTGGGCGGCGACCGCCTGTTGCAGACGGTTCTGGGCGGGGGCCCGCCAGATGTGGCAGATGGCGAGGGCGAGGGCGTCGGCGGCGTCGGCCGGCCTGGGCGGGGCGGAGAGCCTCAGGAGCCGGGTCACCATGGCCCCGACCTGGGCCTTGTCGGCGCGGCCGCTGCCGGTGACGGCGGCCTTGACCTCGCTGGGGGTGTGCAGGGCGACGGGGATGCCGCGCCGGGAGGCGCAGAGCATGGCGACGGCGCTGGCCTGGGCCGTGCCCATCACCGTACGCACGTTGTGCTGGCTGAACACCCGCTCCACGGCGACGAGTTCGGGCGAGAAGCGGTCGAGCCACTCCTCTATGCCGCGCTCGATGCCGACCAGGCGCACGCCGATGTCGTCGTCCGCCGCGGTGCGCACGACGCCGACGCCGAGCATGGTGAGGGGCCGGCCGGCGACGCCCTCGACGACGCCGACGCCGCACCGGGTCAGTCCGGGGTCCACCCCGAGTACGCGCACAGCGCCCCCTTCCTGATCGCCAGCCGATCGCAAGTCTGTTCCTGCAGGCTATCGGCTGCCACTGACAACGCAGCGGGCCGACGGGGTGTGTCCCGTCGGCCCGCTGCTGGGAAGACCGCGATCAGGCGTCGACCTTCTCCATGACCTCGTCGCTGACGTCGAAGTTGGCGAAGACGTTCTGCACGTCGTCGCTGTCCTCCAGGGCGTCGATCAGCTTGAACATCTTGCGCGCGCCCTCCTCGTCGAGCTCGACCTGCATGGTCGGGACGAAGCTGGACTCCGCGGAGTCGTAGTCGATGCCGGCCTCCTGGAGGGCGGTACGGACCGCGACCAGGTCGGTGGCCTCGCTGATGATCTCGAAGGACTCACCGAGGTCGTTGACCTCCTCGGCGCCGGCTTCGAGCACCGACTCCAGGACGTCGTCCTCGGACAGCTCGCCCTTGGGGAGCACGACGACGCCCTTGCGGTTGAACAGGTACGAGACCGAGCCCGGGTCCGCCATGGAGCCGCCGTTGCGGGTCATGGCGACGCGCACGTCGGAGGCGGCACGGTTGCGGTTGTCGGTGAGGCACTCGATGAGCACCGCGACGCCGTTCGGGCCGTAGCCCTCGTACATGATCGTGGCGTAGTCGACGCCGCCGGCCTCGAGGCCGCCGCCGCGCTTCACCGCGGAGTCGATGTTCTTGTTCGGGACCGAGCTCTTCTTCGCCTTCTGGATGGCGTCGTAGAGGGTCGGGTTGCCTTCGGGGTCGGCACCGCCGGTGCGGGCCGCGACCTCGATGTTCTTGATCAGCTTCGCGAAGAGTTTGCCGCGCTTGGCGTCGATCACGGCCTTCTTGTGCTTCGTCGTAGCCCATTTAGAGTGGCCGGACATCTGCCTGTCTCCTTCGCGTAACCAACTTCTTGGACGAACCCCAGAGATCCTACCGGGATCGCGTCACCGTTCCGCGCGCACCATGTCCACGAACAGCTCGTGGATGCGGTGGTCGCCGGTGAGCTCGGGGTGGAAGGAGGTCGCGAGGGCCTTGCCCTGGCGGACGGCGACGATGTGGCCGTCGTGCTCGGCGAGCACCTCGACCTGGGCGCCGACGGACTCCACCCACGGGGCGCGGATGAAGACGCCCTCGACGGGGGAGTCGATCCCCGTCACGGTCACCCCGGCCTCGAAGGACTCGTTCTGCCGCCCGAAGGCGTTGCGGCGGACGATCATGTCGATGCCGCCGAAGGTCTCCTGGCCCGAGCGCGGGTCGAGGATCTTGTCGGCGAGCATGATCAGGCCGGCGCAGGTGCCGTACACGGGCATGCCGGCGGCGATGCGCTCGCGCAGGGGCTCCATCAGGCCGAAGAGGACGGCCAGCTTGGAGATGGTGGTGGACTCGCCACCGGGGATGACCAGGCCGTCGACCTCGGCGAGCTCTTCGGGGCGCCGGACCGGCCTGGCCACGGCGTCAGCCGCGGCCAGGGCGATCAGGTGCTCCCGTACGTCGCCCTGGAGAGCCAGGACACCAATGACGGGAGTGCTGCTCATCGGTGGTTACCAGCCCCGGTTGGCGTAGCGCTCGGACTCGGGGAGGGTGTCGCAGTTGATGCCGACCATGGCCTCGCCCAGGTTGCGGGAGGCGTCCGCGATGACCTTCGGGTCGTCGTAGAAGGTGGTGGCCTTCACGATGGCGGCGGCGCGCTTGGCCGGGTCGCCCGACTTGAAGATGCCGGAGCCGACGAAGACGCCCTCGGCGCCGAGCTGGCGCATGAGCGCGGCGTCGGCGGGGGTGGCGACGCCACCGGCGGAGAACAGCACGACCGGCAGCTTGCCGAGCTCGGCGACCTCCTTGACGAGCTCGTACGGGGCGCGGAGCTCCTTGGCGGCGGCGAACAGCTCGTTGTTGTCGAAGCCGCGCAGCTTGGCGATCTCGTTCTTGATCTGGCGCAGGTGGCGGACGGCCTCGACGACGTTGCCGGTGCCGGCCTCGCCCTTGGAGCGGATCATGGCCGCGCCCTCGGCGATGCGGCGCAGGGCCTCGCCCAGGTTGGTGGCGCCACAGACGAAGGGGGTCGTGAAGGCCCACTTGTCGGAGTGGTTGATCTCGTCGGCCGGGGTGAGGACCTCGGACTCGTCGATGTAGTCGACACCGAGGGACTGCAGGACCTGGGCCTCGACGAAGTGACCGATGCGGGACTTGGCCATGACCGGGATGGAGACCGCGCCGATGATCTCTTCGATCATGTTCGGGTCGGACATGCGGGCGACGCCGCCGTCCTTGCGGATGTCCGCGGGGACCCGCTCCAGGGCCATGACGGCCACGGCGCCGGCGTCCTCGGCGATCTTCGCCTGCTCGGCGTTGACCACGTCCATGATCACGCCGCCCTTGAGCTGCTCGGCCATGCCGCGCTTCACGCGCGCGGTGCCGGTCTCGGGGGACTGGAAGGTGGTGGAAGGCGTGGTGGACACGGATACCTCACTCGTGACAACGGGGGTTGACGACAAGACGAGGAAACAGGCCACCCTCGGTCCACATCAAGGGCCAATGTGGACCCGGTGGATCGTTTTCCCAGGCTCCGGGGCGTCAGGCCGGACGATCAGCAAGGGCCACAGGCGGCTCGTCGTCCATTTCGAAGGCCAGCGGGAAGGGGGCGTGGCCTGCGAGCCTGAACCAGCGGACCTTGCGGTGGCGCCGCAGGGCGCGGGCGGCCCGGACGGCGTCGTTGTGGAAGCGGCGGGCCATCGGCACCCGGCGGACGGCCGCCGCCAGCTCCCCCGCGGCCTCATCGCCGCCCGGCGCGGCCCGTACGAGCTCCACCTGCTCGGGCTCGCCGAAGACGGCCCGCAGCGCCTGGCTCAGCTCGCTCTCGGCGACCTCCCGCTGCTCCTCCTCGGCCTGCCGGGCGGCGTGCGCGGCCTCGTACAGCACGATCGAGGCCGCCGGGTCGAGGACGCCGGAGGTGGCGAGCTCCTGGGTGACCGAGGCCCGGCGCAGGAGCTGCGCGTCCAGGGCGGCGCGGGCGGCGTCGATGCGGGTGTGCAGCCGGTCGAGCCGCCCGGCGGTCCAGCTCAGGTAGACGCCGATGAAGATCAGCGCGAGGACGGTCCAGATCAGGGTTTCGGTCACGGGCGCACAGGCTACCGGGGCGGTGGCAGCACACCTTCCCAAAGGTCACGGTCATGGGCGAACAGGACACGCGCGGGACGGCCGTCGGCGAGCTCGCCGAGCCGGTCGAGCCAGGGCAGGTACGGGGTCCCGAACTCGTGCGCGAAGTCGTACGCCTGCCCGGCCAGGACCGTGATCCGGTCGCCGTGGTCGAGGACGAGCGACTGGTGCCCCTCGGTGTGACCGGGGGTCGGCACCACCCTCAGCCCCGGCGCGATCTCGTACTCGCCGTCGAGCTCCTCGTACCGGACCCCGGGCAGCAGCCCGTCGATCGTGTACCCGCCGGCACGCGCCTCGGCCAGCTCCTCGCGCTGGACGAGGACCGGTGTGGTGGGGAATCCCTGGTTGCCGCCGATGTGGTCGAAGTGCAGGTGACAGTTGACCACCAGGTCGACGTCCCCGGGCCCGACCCCCAGGGGGCGCCGGACCGGCCGATAGTGCGCGTCGGTCTCCGGGGACCCCGTCCCCATACCGGTGTCGAAGAGCAGCCGCACGCCCGCGTGGCGCACGAGATAGGCGAGAACGGGCTCCACGCGCGGGTGGGGGCCGGCCCATTCGTCGGCGGGACGGGTGAAGTGCCCGAGGTCCAAGCAGGTGATCGATTCCATGCGGTCACCCTGCCCGCGCCCCGCCGTCGCGGGCAATCGTCCCGGCCCGGGCGGGGGCGGAGCCCGGGCCGGGCTCCGCCCCCGCTCTACAGCCCCAGGCGGGCCCTCAAGCCCCCCGTGCGTTCGTCCGTGTCGACCGCCGCCGCCCCGTCCGTCACGGTCTCGTAGACGGCGAGGATGTCGGCGCCGACCGTGGACCAGTCGAAGCGCCGGACGTGGGCCGAGCCGCGGGCGCTCAGTTCGGCTCGGCGGGCGGCGTCTCCGAGGAGGGCGATCGCCGCGTCGGCGAGCGCGTCGGCGTCCTCGTTGGCGAAGAGCTCACCGGCGGCGCCCTGGTCGAGGACCTGGGCGAAGGCGTCCAGGTCGGAGGCGAGGACCGGAGCGCCGGCCGAGAGGGCTTCGACGAGGATGATGCCGAAGCTCTCGCCGCCGGTGTTGGGCGCGACGTACACGTCGACGCTGCGCAGCAGCCGCGCCTTGTCCTCGTCGCTGACCATGCCGAGGAACTCCACCCGGGAGCGCATCTCGGCGGGCAGCGAGGCCACGGCCTCCTCCTCGTCGCCGCGCCCGGCGACGAGGAGCCGGGCCCCGGGCCGCTCGGAGAGGATCTTCGGGAGGGCGCGCATGAGGACGGGCAGGCCCTTGCGGGGCTCGTCGATGCGGCCGATGAAGCCGAGGGTCCCGCCCTGCCACTCCTTCTTCGGCTCGGCGCGGGCGAAGAAGTCGACGTCGACGCCGTTGGGGATGACGACGGCGTCGCCGCCGAGGTGCTCCACCAGCGTCCGGCGCGCGTACTCGCTGACCGCGATGCGGGCGCTGATCTTCTCCAGGGCCGGCTGGAGGATCGGGTACGCGGCGATCATGGCCCGGGAGCGCGGGTTCGAGGTGTGGAAGGTGGCGACGATCGGCCCCTGCGCCGCCCAGCAGGTGAGCAGCCCCAGGGACGGCGAGGTCGGCTCGTGGATGTGGACGACGTCGAAGGTGCCGTCGTGCAGCCAGCGGCGGACCCGCGCGGCGGAGAGGAAGCCGAAGCTGAGCCGGGCCACCGAGCCGTTGTACGACACGGGAACGGCCCGGCCGGCGGAGACGACGTACGGCGGCAGCGGTGTGTCGTCGTCGGCGGGGGCGAGGACGGAGACCTCGTGGCCGAGCCGGATGAGGTGCTCGGCGAGGTCACGGATGTGGAACTGGACGCCGCCGGGCACGTCCCAGGAGTACGGGCAGACGATCCCGATCTTCACGCGCCCGGCCCCTCCCGCTCGTCCAGGTCCGCGAGCCACAGTCGTTGCAGCATGTGCCAGTCCTCCGGGTGGTCCGCGATGCCTCCGGCGAACGCGTCGGCGAGCGCCTGTGTCATCACGGACGTCTTCTCGGCCCGCGTACCTGACTCGGGTACGTCGATCGGCGCGTGGATCCGGCCCTTCATGACGGGCGTGTCGTCGTACCAGAGGGTCACGGGCAGCAGCAGCGCGCCGGTCTGCTGGGCGAGGATCGCCGGGCCCGCCGGCATCCGTGCCGTGTCCCCGAAGAACGTGACCTCGGTGCCGGAGGCGGACAGGTCGCGGTCGGCGACGAGGCAGACCAGGCCGCCGGCCCGCAGCCGCCGCGCGAGCGTGCCGAAGGCGGAGCCGCCGGTGTGCGGCAGGACCTCCATGCCGAGGGACTCGCGGTAGGCGACGAACCGGTCGTACAGCGATTCCGGCTTGAGCCGCTCCGCGACCGTGGTGAACGGCACGCCGAGCGAGCGGGTCACCCACACGCCCGCGAGGTCCCAGTTGGCCAGGTGCGGCAGGGCGAGGATGACCCCGCGCCCGGAGGCGAGGCCCTCCTCCAGGTAGTGGCGGTCCTTGATGTCGATGGACCGCTCGACCCGCTCCCTGCTCCAGGTCGGCAGCCGGAAGGACTCCATCCAGTACCGCATGTACGAGCGCATGCCGGCCTGCGACAGCTCGGCGAGCCGCTCGGGCGTGGCGTCCGGCAGCACGCGCGCGAGGTTGGATTCGAGGCGCAGGACGCTCTTGCCGCGCCGCTTCCACGCGAGGTCGGCGATCCGCCGGCCGAGGCCCGTCGCCACCGGCTCCGGCAGCTTCTTCACGGTCGCCCAGCCGGCGCCGTACAGCCCGTCGCTCAGGCGCTCCTTGAGGGTGCTCACGAGGCCGCCCCGCCGCCCGTGGCCGAGGCCGCGTCGGCCTCCGCCGATTCCCGGCGCACGGTCACGACCCGCTGGCCCAGGGTGACGGCACTGCCGACGGCCACGATCCACAGGGCGATCGGGAGCAGGACCTCGACCCCGGGCACGCCGAACTTGTGCAGTCCGGCGAGGCCGGCGGCGACCAGCGAGATCACGAGGCGCTCGGCGCGCTCGACGAGGCCGTTCACGGCGACGGGCAGACCGATCGATTCTCCGCGGGCCTTGGTGTACGAGACGACCTGGCCGCTCGCCAGGCAGAAGATCGCCACGGCGCACAGGATGTTGTCGTCGCCCTTGCCCGCGTACCAGAGCGCGAAGCCGCCGAAGATCGCGCCGTCGGCGACCCGGTCGAGCGTCGAGTCGAGGAAGGCGCCCCAGCGGCTGGAGATCCCCGCCTGCCGGGCCATGTTGCCGTCGACGAGGTCGGAGAAGACGAACAGGGTGATGACGATCGTGCCCCAGAAGAATTCTCCGCGGGGGAAGAAGACCAGCGCACCGGCCATCACCCCCGCCGTGCCGATGAGCGTGACCGCGTCGGGGCTGACGCCCCGGCGGAGCAGAAACGCGGCGAACGGTGTGAGGACACGCGTGAAAAAGGCACGCGCGTACTTGTTCAGCATGGCCTTCCCGAGGTTCGGTGGGCCGCGCGGCCCCTACGACCACCGGCTCACCCATCGTAGCCACGAGCATCCCGGCGTACCGGCGGGCACCCGCCCCGCCGCGTCGGCGTCCCGCCGACGGCCCTCCCGAGGGGCTCCGCGCGTACGACGTATGGACGCTTCCTGACGACGGTGCAAAGCTCGAAGGACCACCGCGGGCACCGCAGGAGCCGTACCGCGACACACCACTCCCCCGCGCCCGCGTCCCGCCGCACCGTGCGAGCAGTCGGGAGGAACACATCATGGGTGACAAGGCGAAGACGCCCGCCGGGGCCGCCGGCAGGGCTCCTACGGCCGACCGGCCCTCGGACATCCGGAACGTGGTGCTGGTCGGCCACAGCGGTTCGGGCAAGACGACCCTCGTCGAGGCCCTCGCGCAGACCGCCGGAGCGGTCAACCGGGCCGGACGGGTCGAGGACGGCGGCACCGTCTCCGACTACGACGAGATCGAGCACCGCCAGCAGCGGTCCGTCCAGCTCTCCCTCGTCCCGGTCGGCTGGGACGGACACAAGATCAATCTCCTCGACACCCCCGGGTACGCCGACTTCGTCGGGGAGCTGAGGGCCGGTCTGCGCGCGGCGGACGCGGCCCTCTTCGTCGTCTCGGCCGCCCAGGAGGCCGACGCCGTCGCCGCCTCCACCCGCATGATCTGGGAGGAGTGCGCCGCCGTCGGCATGCCCCGCGCCATCGTGGTCACGCACCTCGACACGGCCCGCACCGACTTCACCGAGCTCACCGCCGTCTGCGCCGGGCTCTTCGGCCGGGACGACCCCGACGCGGTCCTCCCCCTGTACCTGCCGGTGCGCGGCGCCGAGGGCGCCGACGGGCACGCGCCCGCGACCGGCCTGGTCGGCCTGCTGTCGGAGCGGATCTTCGACTACTCCTCCGGGACCCGCCGGGAGAACCCGCCCGACGAGGCGCAGCGGGAGCTCATCGCGGAGGCCCGCGCCCGGCTCATCGAGGGGATCATCGCCGAGAGCGAGGACGAGACCCTCATGGACCGGTATCTCGGCGGGGAGGAGATCGACGTGAAGACCCTCGTCGACGACCTGGAGAAGGCCGTCGCCCGGGGCGCCTTCCACCCGGTGCTCGCGGCCGCCCCCGCCGCCGACGGCGGGACGCAGGGGCTGGGCACCCTCGAACTCCTGGAGCTGATCACCGGCGGTTTCCCCTCCCCGCTGGAGCACGAGGCGCCCGCCGTCACCACTCCGGACGGCCGCTCCCGTCCCCCGCTCGCCTGCGACCCCGACGGGCCGCTGGTGGCCGAGGTCGTCAAGACGGCCGCCGACCCCTACGTGGGCCGGGTCTCCCTGGTCCGGGTCTTCTCGGGCACCCTGCGCCCCGACGAGACGGTGCACGTCTCCGGTCACGGTCTCGCCGACCCGTCCCACGACGGTCATGAGCTCCACGAGGCGGACGAGCGGATCGGCGGGCTCACCTCGCCGTTCGGCCGGCAGCAGCGCCCGCTCGCGGAGTGCATCGCCGGGGACCTCGCCTGTGTCGCCCGGCTCGGCCACGCGGAGACCGGCGACACCGTCTCCGCCAAGGACGATCCGCTCCTGATGGAGCCGTGGAGCATGCCGGAGCCGCTGCTGCCGCTGGCCGTCCAGGCGCACGGCAAGGCCGACGAGGACCGGCTCTCGCAGGGCCTGTCCCGGCTCGTCGCCGAGGACCCGACGCTGCGGCTCGAACAGAACCAGGACACCCGGCAGGTGGTGCTGTGGTGCCTGGGCGAGGCCCATCAGGACGTCGCCCTGGAGCGCCTGCGCGGCCGGTACGGCGTGCAGGTCGACGCCGTGCCGTACAAGGTGGCGCTGCGCGAGACCTTCGGCGGCGCCTCCTCGGGCCGGGGGCGGCACGTGAAGCAGTCCGGCGGCCACGGCCAGTACGCCATCTGCGAGATCGACGTGGAGCCGCTGCCGCCGGGCAGCGGCATCGAGTTCGTCGACAAGGTGGTCGGCGGGGCCGTCCCGCGCCAGTTCGTCTCCTCGGTCGAGAAGGGGATACGGGCGCAGGCCGCGCGCGGGCTCGCCACCGGTCATCCGCTCGTCGACATCCGGGTCACCCTGCGGGACGGCAAGGCGCACTCGGTGGACTCCTCCGACGCCGCCTTCCAGACGGCCGGG
This sequence comes from Streptomyces sp. NPDC004284, assembly GCF_042874035.1. Lineage (NCBI taxonomy): Bacteria > Bacillati > Actinomycetota > Actinomycetes > Kitasatosporales > Streptomycetaceae > Streptomyces > Streptomyces sp. NPDC004284. The sequence goes on from NZ_JBIAMJ010000006.1 coordinate 158,796, forward strand.
GCGCTCGCGCTGCGGGAGGCGGCCGGCGAGGTGCCCGTCCACCTCCTGGAACCGGTCGCCCAGGTCGAGGTCCTCGTCCCCGACGAGTACGTCGGCCCGGTCATGAGCGACCTGTCGGGGCGGCGCGGCCGGGTCGTCGGCACCGATCAGGCGGGCCCGGGGCGCACCGTGGTCAGGGCCGAGGTGCCGGAGATCGAGATCGGGCGGTACGCGATCGACCTGCGGTCGATCTCGCACGGCACGGGACGGTTCGACCGCACGTACGTCCGGCACGAGCCGATGCCGCCGCACCTGTCGGAGAAGATCCGCGAACAGGCCGAAAAAGGCTCCTAATTGACGGAGCGACAGGGAGGTACGTCCGCCCGGCGACTGCCGGGCGGACGTCATTCGGCCGACGATATCCACAGGCCGTGACGCATCCCACCCTGCCCGGTTACGCTGTGGTGCCCAGCTCAGAAGGTGTGCGGGGCGCGGCAGTTGGGAACAGCCCGCACAGATACTCGCGCGCGATGGGGGCGGCAGTGGCGATCGACGGTTTCGGACCGGGGGCTCAGATCCCCCTCCAGAACTCGGGAGGCGGTACGGGCGCGACGAACGCGCTCGCGTCCGCCGCGTACCGGGACAGTCCTCTGAAGACGATCCAGGAAGCCGACAACGACCTCTACAAGACCGCGGTCAAGGAGGGGAAGTGGGGGCTGTTCAGCCCCGACCTCGGCGAGGCCTTCTCCCGCGCGGTCCAGGTCCGCATGCTCGGCGGCGCCCGCAAGGCCCTGATCCAGTCCTTCGGGGCCGAGCCGCAGCCGGTCGTGGAGCACTGTCTGGCCGCCACCCACCTCCGCCGGCAGCGTGACATCAAGCTGACCCTGGTCACCTTCTTCTGCGGCGTCCTCTTCCTGCCGGGTCTGCTGCTGTGGCTCGGCGTCATCCAGCTCCGCCGCCTCGTCGCCGGCGCCGACAACAAGCGTCACAGCGCCATCGGCACGGCCCTCCTCTGGGCCGCCGGGATCTTCGCCGTGCTCGTCCTGCTCAAGCTGCCCTTCGACGGGATCCTGCCGAACTACCTGCGGGCGATGGTCGTCGCCCCGGTCGTCGGCTGGTACCTCGCGAGCCGGATCTGCCTGAACGCCGCCGTCGACCTGCGGGAGCGCTGGTCCGGGCTGCTCGGCGGCGGCGGCGTCGGCCCCCACGTCCCCAAGTCCGTCCCCCAGGACCCGGGCGAGAAGTCGGCGGAGGCGCTCCGGCTCAATCTGGAGAAGCTCTCCGCGGAGCAGCAGTCCAACATCGTCTTCTACGCCGGAGGCAAGGGCATCCTCGGCCTGGGCCCCCGCTGGGGCAGCTGGTCGCTCGCCGAGAACCTCGCCCCCCGGCCCGGCAAGGAGATGCACGCGTTCCGTTCCTGGGACGTCGTCCGCAAGATCCACGACGAGCTGGCGCTGCTCGATCGCGGCGCGCTCAAGACCGGCTTCCCCAAGCCGACCGTCAAGCACTGGATCGTCTCCTCGGTCGGCGAGGGCGCCGACGAGGTCAGCCGCCCCGAGAGCGACAACATCGTCCACTACCAGGTCAAGCCGCACGAGATACAGCGGATCTGCAACGAGCAGCAGTTCGACGCGGGCAACCGCTACTACCTCGGCGTCCAGTTCACCCTCTACGACGGCAACCTGGTCCTCACGATGATGGTCACCGTCACCTCGCTCCACGACACCCTGCGGATCGAGGTCGCCGGTCACGCGCTCGGCCCCGTGCACGGCCTGTTCACCACGAAGCCGAAGGCGAAGACCAAGGAGGTCGCCAAGACCGTCCGCTTCTGGGAGACGAAGGAGATCCAGCAGCCGCTGCTCACGACCAACGACATCGTCCGGCTCGCGGTGCGCGCCCCGCTCACCTGGTACCCGCCGGTCCTGGACTTCCTCGGCGGCAAGATGTCCCTGCCCGAGCCCTTCGGTCTGCGGCACGTCTGGGCGGGGCCGCCCTGGAAGAACCGGTTCATGGCCGACGACGCCATCCGCATGGCCACGCCCGTGCTCCGCGCCGTCCACGCCGCGACGCTCAAGGTCCTCGACGAGCACAACGTGGACACGGAGCGCTTCGTCAACCGCTCGCTCGTGCTCAGCGGCGGCATCCAGGACCCGGGTCCGAAGAAGGCCGACGTCTACGACGCCTGACCCGGGTCCCGTACGGCGCCCGGAGGGTCAGAGGGTGGCCGGCCAGGCGTCGGCCAGCATCTTCCGGGTGTCGGCGAGGAGCTGCGGGAGCACCTTGGTGTGACCGACGACCGGCATGAAGTTGGTGTCCCCGCCCCAGCGGGGCACCAGGTGCTGGTGCAGGTGCGCGGCGATGCCGGCGCCCGCGACGGCCCCCTGGTTCATGCCGATGTTGAAGCCGTGCGCGCCGGACGCCGCCCGCAGCGCGACCATCGCCCGCTTGGTGAAGGCGGCGAGTTCGACCGTCTCCGCCTCGTCGAGGTCGGTGTAGTCGGCGACGTGCCGGTACGGGACGACCATCAGGTGACCGCCGTTGTACGGGTAGAGGTTGAGCACCGCGTACACGCTCTGGCCGCGTGCGATCACCAGGCCGTCCTCGTCGGACTTCGACGGAATGGAGCAGAACGGACAACCGTCCTCGGCCCCCGGCCCGGTCGGCTTGTTCTCGCCCTGGATGTAGGCCATCCGGTGAGGCGTCCACAGGCGCTGGAACGCGTCCTGCGTCCCCACTCCGATCTGCTGCTCCGGCTCAGTCGTCATGCTGAGCAGCATATTGCGTCGTCCGTTCGGAACGTGTCGCCGGGGCGGAAGATCCATGCAGCGGCCATGCTGAACGGATGAGAGACAGGCCGCCCATTCCTCCGAAGCAGGAGCGCTGGGACCGTCGCATGGAGATCCCGCTGACGGTGGCCTCCCTCGTCTACCTCGGCAGCTACGCGATGCGGATCCTCGGCCGCGACCTGCCTCCCGGCTGGCGCGACTTCTGCCTCGCCCTCCTGTTCTCCTCCTGGGCCGTGTTCGTCGTGGACTACGCGGTGCGCCTCAAGCTCAGCGGTCTCGGCCCGCTGCGCTTCGTGCGCCACCACTTCCTGGACACGGTGGTGCTGATCCTGCCGCTGCTGCGGCCGCTGCGGGTGGTGAGCGCGTACGACCGGGCCCAGCGCCGGCATCAGGAGCCCCGGCTCACGCTCTACGCCCGCGTCATGGCGTACGCGGGGCTCTCCGCGACGCTGCTCGGCTTCGCCGGCGCACTCACCGTCTACGACGTCGAGTACGGCGCCCCGGGCGCGTCCATCGTCACCTTCGGCGACGCGGTGTGGTGGGCCTGCGCGACGCTGGCGACCGTGGGCTACGGGGACGTGGTGCCCGTGACGCCGGTGGGCCGACTGGTCGCGGTGGGCATGATGGCCTGCGGCCTGGCCCTGCTCGGCGCGGTGACGGGCTCGTTCTCGTCCTGGCTGATCCAGGTCTTCCGCCGGGAGGGCGAGGGCTGACAGGACCGACGTACGGGGAGGCCCCCGGGGTGGTCCCCGGGGGCCTCCTGACCGCGAGACGCGTGCGTCAGACCTGGACGCGGTCCTCGACGACCTTGGCGAGCTTGGCGATCGCCTCGTCGACGGGGATGCCGTTCTCCTGCGAACCGTCGCGGTAGCGGAAGGAGACGGCGCCGGCCGCCATGTCCTCGTCACCCGCGATGATCATGAACGGGACCTTCTGCTTCTGCGCGTTGCGGATCTTCTTCTGCATCCGGTCCGAGGAGGAGTCGACCTCCACCCGCAGGCCCTGCTTCTTCGCCTTGACGGCGAACTCGTGCAGGTAGTCGACGTGCGCGTCGCCGATCGGGATGCCGGTCGCCTGGACCGGGGCCAGCCACGGCGGCATGGCGCCCGCGTAGTGCTCCAGGAGCACGGCGAAGAAGCGCTCGATCGAGCCGAACAGCGCGCGGTGGATCATGACCGGGCGCTGCTTGGTGCCGTCCGGGGCGGTGTACTCCAGGTCGAAGCGCTCCGGCAGGTTGAAGTCGAGCTGCACGGTCGACATCTGCCAGGTACGGCCGATGGCGTCCCGCGCCTGCACCGAGATCTTCGGGCCGTAGAACGCGGCGCCGCCCGGGTCGGGGGTCAGCGGGAGGCCCTGCTTCTCGGCGACCTGCTGGAGGACGGCGGTGGCCTCCTCCCACACCTCGTCGGAGCCGACGAACTTCTCCGGGTCCTTGGTCGACAGCTCCAGGTAGAAGTCGTTCAGACCGTAGTCGCGGAGCAGGTTCAGGACGAAGGTGAGGGTCTTGTCGAGTTCCTCCGCCATCTGCTCGCGGGTGCAGTAGATGTGCGCGTCGTCCTGGGTGAAGCCGCGGGCCCGGGTCAGGCCGTGGACGACGCCGGACTTCTCGTACCGGTACACGGTGCCGAACTCGAACAGGCGCAGCGGCAGCTCACGGTAGGAGCGCCCGCGCGCGTCGAAGATCAGGTTGTGCATCGGGCAGTTCATGGGCTTGAGGTAGTAGTCCACGCCCTCGTCGAGCTGCATGGGGGGGTACATGCCCTCGGCGTACCAGTCGAGGTGGCCCGACTTCTCGAACAGCTTGCCCTTGGTGGCGTGCGGCGAGTAGACGAACTCGTAGCCCTCCTCCTCGTGGCGCTTGCGCGAGTAGTCCTCCATGACCCGGCGGATGATGCCGCCCTTGGGGTGGAAGACCGCGAGGCCGGAGCCGATCTCGTCCGGGATGGAGAAGAGGTCCAGCTCGTTGCCCAGCTTGCGGTGGTCGCGCTTCTCGGCCTCGGCGAGGAAGTCGAGGTGCGCCTTGAGCTCGTCCTTCGACGGCCAGGCGGTGCCGTAGATGCGCTGGAGCATCGGGTTCTTCTCGCTGCCGCGCCAGTAGGCGGCCGCGTTGCGCATCAGCTTGAACGCCGGGATGTTCCGGGTGGTGGGCAGGTGCGGACCGCGGCAGAGGTCCTTCCAGCACAGCTCGCCGGTCTTGGCGTCGAGGTTGTCGTAGATGGTCAGCTCGCCGCCGCCCACCTCGACGTTCGCGCCGTCGTCGGTCGACGCGGAGCCCTTGATGCCGATGAGCTCCAGCTTGTACGGCTCGTCCGCCAGCTCCTCGCGGGCGGCCTCGTCGGTCACCACGCGGCGGGCGAAGCGCTGGCCGCGCTTCTGGATCTCCTGCATCTTCTTCTCGATGACCTTGAGGTCCTCGGGAGTGAAGGGCTTCTCGACGTCGAAGTCGTAGTAGAAGCCGTCCCGGACCGGCGGGCCGATGCCCAGCTTGGCCTCGGGGAAGAGCTCCTGCACGGCCTGGGCCATGACGTGCGCGGTCGAGTGGCGCAGGATGTCGAGACCGTCCGGGGAGGAGATCTCGACGCCCTCGACGACATCGCCGTCGCGGAGCTCGTACGACAGGTCCTTCAGCTCACCGCCCACGCGGGCGGCGATGACGGTGCGGTCGTCGGCGAACAGGGCGCCGGCGGTGGTGCCCGCGCTCACCGCCCTCTCCTCTGCCTCCGAGGCGGACTGGACGGTCACACGGACTTCAGACACGGGTACTCCATACATAGGGGCGCAGGCAGACACGAGGTGCCGGCGCCGGCGACGCGCGGCAGAGACGAGGTGCCGCGTCGTCACCGATCTTACCGAGCGGTTCGCACCGCCCGCGAAAGGGTTTCGCCCCGCGGCGTGCTCACTCCTCCTCCGGTCCGCACGCCTCCTCGAAGAAGTCGAGGTTCTCGTGGAGGGCCTTGAGCAGCCGGTCCCGTTCCGTCTCGTCGACCTGGACGGGGACGACCCCGGAGGCGTCGGTGAGGCGGCGGAAGCCGCCCCGGCTCTCCAGGCGGCCCACCACCCGGATCGGGAGGCCGACGAGATGGGCGTGGCCGGCCGTGCGGTACGCCTCCTCGTCGAGGGCGACCCGGACGTGCGGCACCTCCGCGCCGCCGAGCACCCGGAGCCGTACGATCCCCTCCCCGCGCGGCCCGGAGCGGCGCATGCGGACGACGGCGCCGGTGAGCCGGACCGGGACGGAGGGCTCGTCGGTCAGATAGCGGGCGCTCGCCTCGCGCAGCGCGGGCAGGTCGCCGGGCGAGAACTCGACCGGTTCGGGCCGGGCGGCGCAGCCCTCGGGCGCCCCGACGGCCGGGGCCCACTCCAGGGCGATGCGGGCGCCCTCGCTGCCCCGGACGAGGGCGACGAGCGCCTCGGTGAGCTCGCGGCTGACGCCCGCCTCGACGGCGGTGTCGAAGGCCTCCATGCCGCCGGTGGCCCGCTGGTAGTCGATGGCCTCGCGGGCCGCGTACAGCGCGTGGTAGAGCCGGACGGCGACCGGGCGGCCCGGTTCGACCGGCAGGAAGGCGGTGAGGCCGCGCCCGCCGGGCGCCGCGCCGACGACGACGGTCTCCAGGGAGGCCTGGGCGGCGCGGCGGTGCCGGGCGCCGTGGTAGCCGGCCCGGCCGCGCACGGCGAGGGCGCCGGCCAGGAGGAGCTGGCGGGCGGCGGACCTGAGCTGCTCCTGCACGGTCCAGGGGACGGTGCCGGCCGGGCCCGGGGGCACGTCGCGCCACCAGCGGATCTCGTCGCTGGGCACGGACAGGCCGGTGAGGATCTCGCGGGCGGAGGGCGTGGCGCTGCGGGCGAGGGCGGTGAGCGCCTCGCCGAGCAGGTCCTCGCAGTCCGGGAAGGCGCGGCTCTCCGGGACGAGGAGGCTCGTGCCGGTGCCGCTGCCGGGCGGGGTCCAGCGGCTGTAGCGGCCGGCGGCGCCGCCGCGCCGGCGCCAGCCGTGCCGGGCGAGCAGGGCGCCGAGGACCCGCGGGTCGACCCTGCCCGGGTCGGGCTCGCCCTGGGTGTCGGCCCAGGGCCCGAGGGGCGGGGCGGGGATGCCGGTCCAGGGGCCGGGGGTCGCGCCGGGCGCCGGATGGGGCCGGTAGGGCGGGGGGACGGGGCCGCGCGCGGCCCCGTCCCCCTCGTTCCCGAACCCGGGTTCGTCGATCGGTCGGTGCATCAAGGTCTCCCTCCCACGCCGACCCGGGTCATGATCTCGCAGAGCGCCCGGTCGTCGAAGATCCGCGTCGTCGGGATGCGCACGGTGGTCCGGCGCCGTCCCGTGACCGGGTGTCCGGCCAGGTTGATCCAGTAGCAGCAGTGCCGCAGGTCCAGCCGGTCGTGGCTCGCCCTCAGCCAGTCCTCCTGCGCCCTCGGGACGAGCATCACGACCAGGATCTTGTGCACGGACACCGGCGTCCGGGCGAGTTTCACCAGGTGGTCGTTGTCGAGGGTGAACGAGAACGCGCTGCCCGGCGGGCGCGGCGGTATCTGGTAGGTGCACTTGAGCTGCACCTTGATGGTCACTTCGTCGTCGACGGTGTGCCCGGGAGCGCTGTGGCTCACGTGCCAGTCGATGCCGTTGTCCGGAAAGGGCTGGGACAGCGAGCAGCCGGCCGCGGCGGCGACGGCGTGCAGGTATCCCACCTGAAGGGTCTCCATGCAGGCGGTGGTGGCGAGTGAGCCGCGCGTCGGTGCCACCCGCTGGGGCGGCAGCCCTCCCGACTCGGGCTGGGCGAGCGCCATGTCTTCTTCCTTCCCCGTCCCTTGTGTTGTGACCGGTCCGCGTACGACGCAAACAGTCCGGGTATCACCGTTTCGGGGCAGGGGGTTGGCCATCTGCCGCGGGTGTGCAGGGAGTTCGGGGATGTCGATGCACTGGTACGAAGGGCCCCTGGCCGCTTTCGACACGGAGACCACGGGAGTTGACGTCGAGGAGGACCGGATCGTCTCGGCCGCCCTCGTCGTCCAGGACGCGGAGGGGGCGCGTCCGCGGGTGACGCGCTGGCTGGTCAACCCCGGCATACCGGTGCCGGAGGGGGCCACCGCGGTCCACGGCCTGACGGACGAGCACCTCCAGCGGAACGGCCGGTGGCCGTCGCCGGTGATGGAGGAGCTGGCGCGCGCGCTGGCCGATCAGTCGGCGGCGGGGCGGCCGCTGGTGGTGATGAACGCGCCGTTCGATCTGACGATCCTGGACCGCGAGCTGCGCCGGCACCGGGCCTCGTCGCTGGGGAACTACACGGCGGGCAGCCCCCTGACGGTCCTCGACCCGCGGGTCCTGGACAAGCACCTGGACCGCTACCGGAAGGGCCGCAGGACGCTGACGGACCTGTGCGCGCACTACGAGGTGGAGCTGACGGGCGCGCACGACGCGGCGGCGGACGCGACGGCGGCGATGGATGTCGTACGGGCGGTGGCGCGGCGCTTCTCGTCCCGTCTGGAGCGGCTGACGCCGGGGGAGCTCCACACGCTCCAGGCGGTGTGGCACGCGGCGCAGGCGCGGGGGCTCCAGGCCTGGTTCACCCGGCAGGGGACGCCGGAGACGGTGGACCCGGCGTGGCCGCTGCGGCCGGAACTGCGGACGGCTGCGTGAGCACATGACAGAGGCCGGTCCGTCTTTCGACGGACCGGCCTCTACCCGGTGGGCGATACTGGGATCGAACCAGTGACCCCTTCGGTGTGAACGAAGTGCTCTCCCGCTGAGCTAATCGCCCGGGAACGGTTCGAACCATACAGGGCTTCGCGCCTCTGGTTCAAACCGCGCGCAGACGGGCCGCGAGTCCGCGTCGTCCGCCGCGCATCATCAGGGCGTGATTGGCGCGGAAGACGGGCCGCCCGGGGACCGCGAGGGCCCGCAGGAGCCGGGCCCGCACCTCGACCTCCTGCTCGTACAGGGCGCGGGTGCCGGCCCCTTCGGGGGTGAGGGTCCAGCGGGCCCATCCCTCCAGGTCCCCGCCGAGGCCGATCTCCAGGACGCGGGCGGCCGGGTCGTGGCGCAGGGCCCGGACGGTGACGACGAGGCCGTACGGGAGGAAGGAGCGGAAGCGGGCGGTGCCGGTGGTGTCGTCGAGGGGGACGACCTCACGGACCTGGGGCCACCAGCGGGGGTACTCCTCGGCGCGTGCGAGGACCGCGTAGACGGTGTCGGGCGGGGCGGCGAGCCGCCAGACGCAGCGGAAGCGGTACCGGCACCAGTCCATGCCCCCAGTGTGGACGTACTCAGGCGGGAATCGCGGGAATCTGAGTACGGGGACGCATTCCCGCCGACTGTGGCCGGGACCACACTCCGGGTATGGACAACTCCCTGCCGCCCGCCGACGAGCTGGTGCTCGTCGACCGTGAGCTGGCGCAACTCGACGCGCGCCGGTCCCAGTTGCTGGCCCGCCGCGCCTGGCTGATCCAGGTCCTGTACCGGCCGGTCGCGGCGGCGGCTCCGCTTCCCCCGCGCCCGCCGGTCGCGGACTCGACGCCCAGGAGCGCGCAGAACGTGCTGCTGACGCTCGGCGGCACCCTGCTGACGATCGCGGCGGTCGCCTTCACGCTGGTCAGCTGGGGTTCGATGGGGATCGGGGCCCGCGCGACGGTCCTGGCCGTGGTGACCGGCGCGGCGCTCGCGGCGCCGGTGGCGCTGCTGCGCAAGGGCCTGGTGTCGACGGCGGAGTCCGTGGCGGCCCTCGGCCTCGCCCTCATGGTGCTCGACGCGTACGCGCTGCACCGGGTGGCGCTGCCGGACACGGGCGGCCTGGGGTACTCGGCGGTCGCGTCCGCGGTCCTCGCGGGCGCGTGGACGGCGTACGGCTCGGCGCTGTCCCGGCTGCGGATCCCGCGGCCGGTGGCCGTGGTCGCGGCACAGCTGCCGCTGCCGCTGGGCGTGCTCGCGGCCGACGGCGGATCGACGGCCTTCGCCTGGGCGGCGCTCCTCACGGCCACGGCGGACGCGGCGGTCGCCCTGTGGACCCGTCCGGCGGCGGTCCGGATCACGGCGGGCACGGCCGGGGCCGCCCTGGGGGGCTGGGCCCTGCTCACGGGCGGCGGGCTCTCCCTGCTCTCTCCGTGGAGCGGCGCTCCGCTGCTCCTCGCGGGCGCGGCGGTGATCCTGTACGTGGCCTGGCGCACCCCTTCCTTCGCGACGGCGGCCTCGGCCCTCGCGGGCCTGGCGCTCCTGGCGGCCGTCGGCGGCCTCCTGCGCACGGCGCTCCCCGCCGACTGGGCGATACCGGGTTACGTGCTCTGCGCGCTGGCCCTGGCCTCGGTGTGGCGCCTGGGCGACAGGACGCCGGCCGCGGTCGGCACGGGATCCGGCGCGGCGCTGCCGACCGGCGCGGAGTCCGGCCCGGTGGGCCCAGTCGGTGGCGGTGTGCGTCTGCCGCGCGGGATCCGGCTCGGGCTCGCCGGCGCGGGCGCCGGTGTCGCGGCGCTCGGGGTCGTGTGGGCGCTGCCGCCGGCGGTGACGGGGCTCCTCGGGCCGGCGGCCCGGACGACGGAGGTGTGGTCGGGCGAGCACACCGCGCCCGTCCTGGCCTCGTACCCGGCGACGGCGGTCCTGGTCCTGGCGGTGGCCGTCGCCGCGCTCGCGGCGCTCCCCCGGCTCTGGGCCCGGTGCGGGGCCCTCGTCCTGGCCTGGGCCCTGCTCACGGCCCTGCCGGTCTCCCTCGGCCTGCCGTACGCGGCGACGCTCGTCCTCCAGCTGCTCACGACGGCGGCGGCCCTGTGGCTCGCGGTCCGCCCGGGCCCGCTGACGCGCGGCCTGCGGCCGGCCGGACGCCCCGGCGCTCCCGGAACGGCCACGCCGGAGGCCTCTGGGCCCACGGCCGCCGCGGCCTCCTCCGTACCGACGACCGGTGGCCCGACCGCTCCGGCGCCCGGCGGCCCGGCCGCGCCCGGGGCCTTCGGGCCCGTGACGCCCTGGCCCGTGTGGGCGCCCTCCCCGCCCCGGAGGCAGGCCCCCGAGCCCGGGAGTGTCCTCGGGTGGGTCGCGTACGTCGGCGGTCTCGCGTCCGCCGGGAGCGGGGTCGCCCTGGCCCTGGACGTCCGGGGGGCCACGTTCGCCGCGCTCGGCGTGGTCCTGGCGCTCCTCGCGGGGGTCGCGGTGCTCGGTGCGGGCGCGCGCCGGACGGTCTCCGCCTGCGGGGCGGTGCTCGTGGCGACGGGGCTCGTGTGCGCCGTGGCGGCCGCCGGCGGGTTCGAGGACCACTGGACGGCGCTCGCGCTGCTGCTCGTCCCGGCGGCGACCGCCTCCGTCGGCTCCCGGGCGCCGCGCCCGGTGGCCCTGGCGGTCGAGATCACGGGCGGCGCCGTGGGGCTGCTCGCCCTCGGGCTCGCCGCGGACCGGCCCGCGTTCCTGGCGCTCGTACTGGCCCTCGGCGGGGTGATCGCGACGGCGACCGCCCTGCGGCCCGAGCGGCGGCGGTTCGCCTCGTGGACGGCGGCGGTGCTGTTCCTGCTGGCCGCCTGGGTGCGGCTCGCGGTCTGGGGCGTCACGGCCCCGGAGGCGTACACGCTCCCGGTGACGGTGCCCGCGCTGGTCGTCGGGTTCCTGCGGCGGCGCCGGGACCCGGAGGCCTCGTCCTGGACGGCGTACGGCCCCGGTCTCGCGGCGACGCTGCTGCCGGCCCTGCTGGCGGCCTGGACGGACCCGGAGTGGGCGCGCCCGCTGGCCCTGGGGGTGGCGGCGCTCGTGGTGACGCTGCTCGGCGCGCGGTTCCGGCTCCAGGCGCTGCTGGTCCTCGGCGGCGCGGTGCTCGCCCTGGACGGGCTGCACGAGCTGGCGCCGTACGTGGTGCAGGTGGTGGGCGCGCTGCCGCGCTGGCTGCCGCCGGCCCTGGCGGGGCTGCTGCTGCTCGGGGTGGGCGCCACGTACGAGCAGCGGCTGCGGGACGCCCGGAGGCTGCGGGAGCGGCTCGCGCGGATGCGGTGAGACGCCGAAGGCCCGGAGACGGTGTTCCGTCTCCGGGCCTTCGGGCCGGGTGGTGGGCGATACTGGGATCGAACCAGTGACCCCTTCGGTGTGAACGAAGTGCTCTCCCGCTGAGCTAATCGCCCCGGCGCACCGCAAACATTACCGCATGTCAGCGGTGCTTCCGAACCACCGGAAGGTCACTCGTCGATCTTCCACGGCATGACGAAGCCGAACTTCCAGAAGTAGACGGCGAGCAGTGCCCCGATGATCACCAGCCCGATGGTGGTGAGGATGATGTTCCGGCGGCGGACCTTGGGGTCGAGGGCCCGCTGGGCGGCCTCCGTGACCTTGCGCTTGGTCCAGCGCAGCACGAGCTGGGCCCAGACGAACTCGGTCGCCCAGATCGCCATGCCGGCGAAGATGACCAGCCAGCCGGGCCCCGGGAGCGGCAGCATCACCACTCCGGCGCCGACCACGGCGAGTCCCACGACGAAGACGCCGACCTGCCAGCTCAGATGCAGGCTTCGCCGGGACTTGATGAACTCCGGCGCGCGGGATCCCAGTTCGGCTTCCTTGCCGTCTGCGGACTCCCCGGCGCGCTCGTCACTCTCCGCATTCATGCCCCCAACCTACCGGACGGGGACCCCCCACCGGAATGGCCGTATTACCGCAGGTCACACACGCCCATACGAGCTACCTGAACGATCACAAAACAGACAGAGGGGTTTACAACGGCACCGGAGGTGGCATGTCGATTTCGCCGACGTGCGAATCCCCGAGCGCACACTGAGCGAAAGGCCCTGGCGCTTATGAACACCACGGTCAGCTGCGAGCTGCACCTGCGCCTCGTTGTGTCGAGCGAGTCCTCACTGCCTGTACCCGCGGGCCTGCGGTATGACACGGCCGATCCGTATGCCGTGCACGCCACCTTCCACACCGGAGCCGAAGAGACGGTCGAGTGGGTCTTCGCCCGCGACCTTCTCGCCGAGGGGCTGCACCGGCCCACCGGCACGGGCGACGTCCGCGTCTGGCCGTCCCGCAGCCACGGTCAGGGAGTCGTCTGCATCGCGCTGAGCTCCCCCGAGGGAGAAGCCCTGCTCGAGGCCCCGGCGAGGGCCCTGGAGTCGTTCCTGAAGAGGACCGACGCCGCGGTGCCGCCGGGCACCGAGCACCGGCACTTCGACCTCGATACGGAGCTCTCCCACATCCTGGCCGACAGCTGAGCCAGGCCGAGAGCCGCACGGCGCCGTCCGACTCGGGGAGACGGCGCCGCGCGGACAGTCACATAGGCACGAGATCCGGCGCTCCCACCGCGCAGCCGGCGCGGTGGCGGGCGCCGGTGTCGTTTCCCGGGGCGCGCTAGAGTCAGCGCCATTCCGCGGGCGCCCGCCCGCGGCCGGCCAGGGAGCGAATCGTGCTGATCCCCCACGACACCCGGATCGCCCTCGACACCGTCGTCGATCTGATGAACACCGCCCCCCAGGGGGAGCGTGCCGACGAGCTCTCGGGCCTCCAGGAGCTCCACGCCTTCCTGCGCGCGCACAAGGTCAGCGACGTGGGCGAGCTCGGCGCCGCCGACCTGCGCGCCGTGCTCCAGGTGCGCGAGAAGTTCGCGGCGGTCTTCTCCGCCCCCGAGGCCCGGATCGCGGCCCTCCTGATCAACCAGCTGGTGGCGGGTGCGGGCACCACTCCCCAGCTCACCGACCACGACGGCTACGACTGGCACGTGCACTACTTCGCGCCGGGCGCCTCGGTGGCGGACCACCTCGCGGCCGACTGCGGCATGGCCCTCGCGTTCATCGTGGTGGCGGGCGAGCAGGAGCGGCTGCGGCGCTGCGAGGCGCCGGACTGCGGCCGCGCCTTCGTGGACCTCTCGCGCAACCGCTCGCGCCGCTACTGCGACAGCCGCACCTGCGGCAACCGTCTGCACGTGGCCGCCTACCGGGCGCGCCGCAAGGAAGCGGCGAGCTGACCCGACTCCGGCTCCGCTCCGGCCGGGGCCGGAGCCGGAGCCGGGGCCGGAGCCGGGGCCGGAGCCGGGGCCGGGGTCAGAGCACGAAGAGGTCGTGCACCGCGGCCATCAGCAGCAGACAGCCGATCACTCCGAGGAAGATCATCAGCGGCGGCTGCGAGAGCGCGAACAGGCAGCCGCGCGGCTCCTCGGCGGGGGCGGCGGGGGCTTCGGTGGCGGCGGGGACGGGCTCCCGCGAGGTATCCAGCATCTCGGGGGGATGATGACGCACACCGCACCGGACGAATCCCGCAACACACCCGACCGCGGGGGCCGTTCACCCCTTCCCGTGGATCACGGAACGGGGACGGACACCGGAATCGCCAGAAGTGATCAGATTCCGTGCTTCTTCAGAATCGCCTCGATGTCGCTGAAGTCCTCGCCGGCCGGCTGACCGGCCTTCGGCCGCGCCGGCACGGCACGCGAGGACGCCGACGCGGCGGGGGCCACGGCTCTCTGCTCGGCTCCCCCGGTCGTCACCTCACGGCCGGCCCGGCGCCGCTCCACGGCCCGGGTGGACAGGAAGAGCAGCCAGGCGACGCCGAGCACACCGAAGCCGGCCCAGGCCACGGGACTGAAGGCCGTGTCGACGAGCCACTCGACCGCGCCCGTCATCACCAGGCCGAGCGGCACCAGCGCGTAGGCCGCGATCCGGGCGGCGGACAGGAACTTCTTCCGGTACGCCGAAATCGCGGCGATGCCCAGGCCCGCCGCGGACACCGCGGAACAAATGGTCTCGGCGAGCATGCGATCCTCCAGGTGCCGGGCGATACGTCCCTTCCATCCTGCACCGCCGGACCCGCCGGGGCCACGGTCCCGGGCCCGTCTCAGGGAGATCTCCGGGTCGCCCCGGCCGGGATCTCCTCCCCAGGTCGGGGTGAGGGAGACTGCTCGCATGAACGACTCCACCACCGCACCCTCCTCCCCCGTCGTCCTGGAGGCGTGGTTCGACCTCCAGTGCCCCGACTGCTTCCAGGCCCTCGGCGACGTCCGCGCCCTCCGCGAGAAGTACGGCGACCGGCTCGACGTACAGCTGCGCCACTTCCCGCTGGCCAAGCACAAGCACGCGTACGCCGCCGCCCAGGCCGCCGAGGAGGCCTTCGGCCAGGGCCAGGGCTGGCCGTACACGGAGGCGCTGCTCGCCAGGACCGCCGAGCTCGGCGACCGCGGGGAGCCGGTCCTCCTGGAGGTGGCCGCCGAACTGGGCCTGGACGCCGAGGAGTTCGACACCGCCCTGATCGACGGCCGGCACCTGCTGACCGTGGACGCCGACGAGGCCGAGGGCAAGGCGATCAAGGTCACCGGCACCCCCACCTACGTCATCGGCGGCGAACGCCTCGACGGCGGCCAGAGCCAGGAGGGCCTGCGGGAGCGGATCGAGCAGATCACCGACCGCCTCCTGGCCGACCGGTAGGACCTGCCGGACCGAGGCACGCCGGGCCGGACCGGGCCAGACCGGGCAGGATCAGACCGGGCAGGATCAGACCGGGCAGGATCAGACCGGGCCGGCAGATCGGGCCGGGCCAGACCGGAGCGCGTCGGGTCGCGTCGGACCGGATCGCGCCGGGTCGGATCGCGTGGGACCGGTCTGGATCAAGCCGGACCGGGCCCGGCCGTCCCCCGCCGGACCGGGCCGGATCGGGCCGGACCGGACCGGGCCCGGTCGTCCGGCGGGACCGCCGGACCGGGCCCCGTCGTCAGAGCAGTGGTTTCGCGCTGTTGACGAGCACCGTGCGGTACCCCAGCGACTCGTAGAGCCTGATCGCCGGGGTGTTGCCCGCGAACACGTGCAGTTCGATGAGGCGCTCCCCGGCCTCCAGGGCGTGCTGTTCGGCGAGCAGCATCAGGGCCCGGCCGTACCCCTTCCCGCGCTCCCCCTCGGCGACCTCGACCTCGAAGACGAAGCCCGTCGCCTTCCCGGGCTCGCGCTCCAGGCGGCCCACCCACAGGTAGCCGACGACCTGCCCGTCGCGCGTGCCGACGGACACGGTGACGCCCGGGGTCGCGAGGCCCTGCGGGAGGAAGCGGCGGCCGGAGTCCTCGGCCTTGGCGAGCGCCTGCTCCTCGGGGACGCCCCGGTCGATCCAGCTCTGCGCGAAGGCGGCCCGGGACTTCGCCGTCCACGCCTCGAACTCGGGCTCGGTCACCGGCCGGTGCGTGAAGCCCTCCGGCAGCCGCGGGGGCTCGGCGGGCAGTTCCTTGACCATGTTCCGGCTGCGCTCGACGTACCCGAGCGAGCGGGCCATCCGCAGCGCGGCCTCCGCCTCGGCGGGCACGGAGATCTGCACCTCGCCGCAGCCCCAGCCGCGGAGGACCTCCTCCGCGGCGAGCGCCGCCACCGTGCCCCGGCCGCGGCCCCGGTCGGGCGCGTCGACCAGGAGGCCTTCGATCAGGCCGGAGGCGGCGCCGAAGACCTGGTCGGTGGCGAGGTGGACGGAGCCGACCCGGCGGCTGTTCACGCAGATGTCGAAGGTGCGGGAACGGCCGCCGTCGGCGGACTGCTGGAGCGGCTCGGACGGCCGCAGGGTGGTGGTCATCATGGGTGTTCTACCCAGTCGCACACCGCCCGTCATCCGGATTTACGCGAACCCCGGGTCCCGGTCCACGGCCGCCCGCTCGTCGAAGACCCGCATCGCCTTGGCGGTGACGGGGCCGGGCGCGCCCGGGAGCTCCCGCCCGTCGACCCGGTGCACGGCCTGGACGTCGCGCAGGGTCGAGGTCAGGAAGATCTCGTCGGCGCTCTCCAGGACGTCCAGCGGCAGGTCGGCCTCCTCGGCGCCGGTCCACTCCACGGCGAGCGCGCGCGTGATGCCCGCGAGGCAGCCGGAGGAGACGGGCGGGGTGAGGATCTTGCCGTCGACCACGACGAAGACGTTGGAGCCGGTGCCCTCGCAGAGCTGCCCCACGGTGTTGGCGAAGAGCGCCTCGGAGGCCCCCTGCTCGCGCGCCCTGGCGAGGGCGACGACGTTCTCGGCGTACGAGGTCGTCTTGAGGCCGGTGAGGGCGCCGCGCTCGTTGCGGGTCCAGGGGACGGTGATCACGGCGGTGGAGTCGGGGCGGCGGCCCGTCTCGCCGAGGGCGACGACCAGGCTCGTCCCGGCGTCGCCGCGCTCGGAGCCGAGCGGGGAGAGCCCGCCGGTGTACGTGATGCGGAGCCGCCCCAGCTCCATCGGGTTCGCCTCCAGGACGGCGGCGCAGGCGCGGCGGACCTCGTCGAGGTCCGGGTCGGGCAGGCCGAGGCCACGGGCGGAGCGGGTGAGGCGCTCCAGGTGGAGGGTGAGAGCAAACGTTTCTCCGCGCTCGGCCTTCACCGTCTCGAAGATGCCGTCGCCGACGGTCAGTCCGTGGTCCAGCACGGAGACCAGGGCGGTCTCCGCGTCGTGCAGCCCGCCGTTGACCCAGAGTTTCATCGAGAAGTGGCCTTTCCGCTCGCCTCATAGGCGCCCGCCTCGTGGGCACCCGGTGCCTCGTAGGCGCCCGACGCTATCGCGACGAGCCGGCCCGCCTTCAGCTCGGTCTCCTCCCACTCGCGCTCCGGGTCGGAGCCCCAGGTGATCCCGGCGCCCGTGCCGAAGCGGAGCACGCCCTCGGGGCGGTCGATCCAGAAGGTGCGTATGCCGACGGCCAGCTCGCCGGTGCCCGCGTCGGCGTCGACCCAGCCGATGCCTCCGCAGTACGGGCCCCGGGGCGCGGTCTCCAGGGCCTCGATGATCCGCAGCGCGCTGGACTTGGGCGCGCCGGTGACGGAGCCGGGCGGGAAGGTGGCGGCGAGCAGCTCGGGCCAGCCGGCGTCCTCGCGCAGGACGCCGGTGACCGTGGAGACGAGGTGGACGAGGCCGGGGTGCTCCTCGACGGCGCAGAGTTCGGGGACGGCGACGGTGCCGGTCTCGCTGACGCGGCCCAGGTCGTTGCGGACCAGGTCGACGATCATCACGTTCTCCGCGTGGTCCTTGGGCAGGAGGTCGGCGGCGGTGCGGCCGGTCCCCTTGATGGGTCCCGAGGAGATCAGGGCCCCCTCCCTGCGCAGGTACAGCTCGGGGGAGGCGGTGGCGATCTCCACGCCGTGCGCGGGCAGGCGGATCGTTCCGGCGTAGGGGGCCGGGTTGCCCCGGGCCAGGAGGGCGGTCAGGGCGTCCACGTCGGCCGCGGCCGGGACCGGCAGCGGCGCGGTCAGCACCCGGCAGAGGTTCGCCTGGTAGACCTCGCCGCGCGCGATGTGCTCGCGCACGCGCCGTACGCCCGCGATGTACGCGGCGCGGTCGAGCGAGGACGTCCAGTCACCGGCGGCGGGTCCGCGCCAGGCGCCCGGGACGGGCGTGGGGACCGGGTCGGGCCGGACGTCCCCGAAGCGCGCGCAGGTGAGGCGCCCTTCGAAGTCCGCGCAGACGGCCCAGAAGCCTGCGGAGTCCAGTGCCTCGGGATCGTGGGTGACGTCCCGGAGGTCGGTCGCGACGAGGCCGCCGAAGCGGGCCAGGGGAGCAAGGTCGTACACGCATCGAGTCTAGGTCGGGCGCGGAGGGGGCGTGAGGGACGCGGGAGGCGGGGGCTCCCCGCCACCTCGGGGACACGGCGAGTGAACGCCACGCGAACGCTCCGGGAGGCCCGGCCGGGCACCGGGAAGGGCGTGCAGGTCAGCACGCTGCGGAAACGCGTTTTTGTACTGGCCCAGGAATCCGCTAGAGTTCAACACGTCGCCGGGACGCGCAAGCGAAACGGAAACGACAAGCGGACGTGGCTCAGTTGGTAGAGCATCACCTTGCCAAGGTGAGGGTCGCGAGTTCGAATCTCGTCGTCCGCTCGATGTGGGGGATCTTCCCGAACCCCCGTTATCACTCCTGGTGGAGTGGCCGAGAGGCGAGGCAACGGCCTGCAAAGCCGTCTACACGGGTTCAAATCCCGTCTCCACCTCCAAGGACGATTAGCTCAGCGGGAGAGCGCTTCCCTGACACGGAAGAGGTCACTGGTTCAATCCCAGTATCGTCCACTGGATCTTCGGATCCCGGATCCTCGGATCCCCCGCGCGATTAGCTCAGCGGGAGAGCGCTTCCCTGACACGGAAGAGGTCACTGGTTCAATCCCAGTATCGCGCACCACACTTCACGCACCCCTCGGGTGCACCCGCGCGATTAGCTCAGCGGGAGAGCGCTTCCCTGACACGGAAGAGGTCACTGGTTCAATCCCAGTATCGCGCACGCAGTACAGGCACCCTTCGGGTGCACCCGCGCGATTAGCTCAGCGGGAGAGCGCTTCCCTGACACGGAAGAGGTCACTGGTTCAATCCCAGTATCGCGCACCACAGGGAAGCCCCCGGTCGCAGCTCGCGGCCGGGGGCTTCTTCGTGCCCCGGTCGGGACCGCGCCCCCGTCGGGACTGTGCCCCGGCCGGGACCGGGGCACGGTGGGTCAGGAGGAGAAGAGCATCCGCCCGAAGCCGCCCTTGCGGTAGTGGCCGCCGTGGTGACCACCGTGGTGGCCGCCGTGGTGCGGGGCGCCCCAGGCGGGCGCGGCGGGCTGCGCCGGGTAGGCCGGCGGGGCGGGCGGGGCCTGCTGGACCCACTGGGACTCCAGGCGGGTCAGGGCCTCCAGCTCGCCGTAGTCCAGGAAAATGCCCCGGCAACCGCTGCACTGCTCTATCTGGACACCGTTGCGGTTGTACGTGTGCATGGCCGCATGGCACTTGGGACACTGCATGCTCGGCTCAACTCCCTGACATCGCCGTTCGAATGGTGCTTCACCTTACGTGGACGCCGGAAGGACCTACCCGGTTCACCGGCCTGCGATGCGGGCGCAGGTGTCGATCATCACTTCCTCCACCTCGTCGAGCGGCCTGCGCTCGGCCGTGGACTTGGCGAGGGCCAGGGCGGCGGTCTGGACCGTCAGGGCCCGTGCGGGCACGTCGAGTCGGCCCCACGGGTCGGCGTCCACGGCGGGGCCGCCCGCCTCCTGGTACGCGCCGAGGAAACGCGACCAGATCCCGGACGGCAGGAGGCCGGCGGCGAACCAGGCGGCGGGCCGGGCCAGATCCCAGGCGGGGTCGCCCAGGCCCAGGTCGTCGATGTCGATGAGCCGCCAGGGCGCGTGGGCCCCCGAGCGGGGAGCCCTGACCAGTTGACCCAGGTGGAAGTCGCCGTGGCAGAGCAGCCGGTACGCCGCGGGGGCCTCCGGGACCGTCCGCCAGGCCTCCAGGACGGTGGCGGTCGCCGGATGGCCGGGAGCCGTGCGGCGCATCCGGTCCACGGCGAGCGCCGCCTTCACGGGGGCCCGCATCTCCGGGAGGCGGCCGGCGCGGCCGGGCGGGGGCGGGGTCCGGTGCAGCAGGGCGAGGAGCCGCGCCGCGTCCTCCCACGGCGCGGCGTCGGGGTCCTCCGGGTCGACGGGCGGCCCGTACGGCCAGACGGTCACCGGGCGGCCGTCGAGCACGTGGGGGCCGGACCGCGGCAGCGGGAGGGGCGGCAGGAAGACGCCGCCGACGTCCTGGTGCGCGGCCAGCGCGAGCCGTGCGCGGTGGTCCTCCGGGTCGGTGCCGGGCGCGTGCGCCTTGGCGACGAGTCCCCCGTGCCGTACGACGGTCCCGTCGTCCCGGTCGGCCAGCACCCCGACCAGGCCGCTCGCGCAGCGACAGGGGGCGCCCGCCTCGTGAGCCGCCGCGTGGGCGAGGGCCGCGAGGCGGTCGAGCGTGCCTTCGCCGTGGGGCGGGCCGTCGGACGGGCCTTCGCCGTGGGGCGGGGAAGGCGGTGGGGTGGGTGTGCGGGGTGCTGGGTCCACTCCCGGAGGGTACGGGGTGCCGGGTCCGCTTCCGGAGGGTACGGGGTGCCGGGTCCGCTTCCGGAGCGGTACGGCGCCGGGCCGGGCGGTCGGGAACGCGCGAGGGCCGGTCAGCTCCCCAGCTGACCGGCCCCACGCTGCCGTCCGCCGCACCCCCGTCCCCACGGGGCTGATGGCCGGATGTCCCGACCCGGGCCGCTCTCCCGGGTCCGGGGCGCCTCTCAGCGCCCCAGCATCACGCCCACGGACGACGCCTGTGTGACCACCGCGTCCCAGCCGCCGAAGACGACCACGAGCAGGGCCGCGAGAGGGAGGACCATGGCGGTGGCCACCAGGGGGTGACGGCGGCCCGAAGGCCGGGGGGTCGTCCGGTGTGCCGTGTACGCCATGGTTCCTCTCCTGTCGTGTCTGCCGCGGCGGGTGCGTGACCTCGGGGGACGAGTGCTGCACCCGCCGCTTGACCTCAACACTAGGGAGCGGGAAGCCCCGGGACGTCATGCCCGCGTACCTACTTCCGGGCCTCCCGGAGGATGACTCCCGCCCGCGCGGCGTACTCCCCTGGGTGGAGACGGGGACCCTGAACCCTGGGTCTTCCCTGAGGCGGCGCCCGGAGGGGGCGTGGCGGCGTGACGTAGCTCACCTCCCTGCGCGCCGTACGGGCGGACGTGGTCCCGGCAGCCCCCGGAGCCCGCCCTCCGGACGACCCGGCCGCATCCGGAACCGCTCGTCAAGTGGGTTTCCGGGGGCGGGGGTTGGGGACCGGCTCCGTTGCCTCCGGTCCCCCGGTGTCCCCCTCAGTACTGACAATCGATCCCGGTGCGAGGGCGCGGCCTATGAGCGCGTACGGGCGCCACTACGTAAGCTGTGCCACGTCGAACGGACGAGGGGACGGACATGGCGATGATGCGGCTCCGACGCGAGGATCCGCGGATCGTCGGGTCGTTCCGACTCCACCGCAGGCTGGGGGCCGGCGGGATGGGCGTCGTGTACCTGGGGTCCGACCGGCGCGGCCAGCGGGTCGCGCTGAAGGTGATCCGGCCCGATCTGGCCGAGGACCAGGAGTTCCGCTCGCGGTTCGCCCGCGAGGTCTCCGCGGCCCGGCGGATCCGGGGCGGCTGCACCGCCCGCCTGGTCGCCGCCGATCTGGAGGCCGACCGCCCCTGGTTCGCCACCCAGTACGTGCCCGGCCCCTCGCTGCACGACCGGGTCGCCGAGGAGGGCGCGCTGCGCGCCGCCGACGTGGCCTCGATCGGGGCGGCGCTCTCGGAGGGCCTGGTGGCCGTCCACGAGGCCGGGGTCGTCCATCGCGACCTCAAGCCGTCGAACATCCTGCTGTCGCCCAAGGGGCCTCGGATCATCGACTTCGGGATCGCCTGGGCGACCGGAGCCAGCACCCTGACCCATGTCGGCACCGCCGTCGGGTCGCCCGGCTTCCTCGCGCCCGAGCAGGTGCGCGGCGCCGCCGTCACCCCGGCCACCGACGTCTTCTCGCTCGGTGCCACCCTGGCGTACGCGGCGATGGCCGACTCCCCCTTCGGGCACGGCAGTTCCGAGGTCATGCTCTACCGCGTCGTGCACGAGGAGCCGCAGCTCCACGGGGTGCCGGACGCGCTCGCGCCGTTGATCCGGGCCTGCCTCGCGAAGGACCCCGAGGACCGTCCCAGCACGCTCCAGCTGTCGATGCGGCTCAAGGAGATCGCGGCGCGCGAGGCCCAGGGGCTGCCGGTCTCCCGGCCGCCCGTGCAGCGGGAGCGGGTCGAGGACCGCAACACGATCCGGCCCACCGAGCGCTACACCGAGCGGGACGTGCCCGGTCGCGCCCCGGAGCGGACCCCTGAGCGCGGTGGGGGGCGTGGGCCCGGTCCCTCGTCGCGGCCCTCGGCCGGGCCCAGGACCGGTGGTTCGCGGGGGCCCCAGTCCCGTGCCGGGACCCGGCCCGGTGCCCGCTCCACGTCGACGGGCCGCCGCCCCGCCAATCCCCGGCTGCTGCGGCAGCGGCTCTTCGTCTTCGTGGTCGTCACCCTGGTGGTGGCCCTGGGCATCGCCGCCGCGCAGGCCCTTCAGGGGTAATGCCACAGGGGGTAGCCCCCTAGGGGGTAGTACCTACCCCAGGGGGTCAGGACTCCGGGCGGCCCGTCGCCACCGCGTAGAACGCGACGGCCGCCGCCGCGCCCACGTTGAGCGAGTCGACGCCGTGGGCCATCGGGATGCGGACCCACTCGTCGGCGGCGCGCAGGGCCTGCGTGGACAGTCCGTCGCCCTCCGCCCCGAGCATCAGCGCCACCCGGTCCAGGCGGTGCGGGGCGGCCTCGTCGATCGAGGTCGCCTTCTCCGCCGGGGTGAGGGCCAGGAGCTTGAAGCCCGCCTCCCGTACGGTCTCCAGGCCTCGGGGCCAGCTCTCCAGGCGGGCGTACGGGACGGAGAACACCGCGCCCATCGAGACCTTCACCGAGCGCCGGTACAGCGGGTCCGCGCAGTCCGGGGACAGCAGGACCGCGTCCATGCCGAGGGCGGCGGCGGAGCGGAAGATGGCGCCGATGTTGGTGTGGTCGTTCACCGACTCCATGATCACCACACGGCGGGCGCCGGCGAGGAGTTCGCCCGCCTCCGGGAGCGGCTTGCGCTGCATCGAGGCGAGGGCGCCGCGGTGCACGTGGTAGCCGGTGACGCGTTCCGCCAGGTCCGGCTGGATCGCGTACACCGGCGCCGGGACCTCGTCGATGACGTCTCGCATGACGTCCACCCACTTGGCGGAGAGCAGCATCGACCGCATCTCGTACCCGGCCTGCTTCGCGCGGCGGATGACCTTCTCGCCCTCCGCGATGAACAGGCCCTCGGCCGGCTCGCGCCTGCGGCGGAGCTCGACGTCGGTCAGGCCGGTGTAGTCGCGCAGGCGCGGGTCGTCGGGATCGTCGATCGTGATGAGTTCGGCCACGAGGTGATACTGCCTTGTCCGGGGTGTGGTGCCAATGCGTGGGGCGGGGTGGACCCGCCGCGCGTGCGGCGGGGTCGGGTGGTGCTACTTCGTCGTTTTGTCCGGGCCCTCGGTGACGACCTCGCCGATCACGATGACCGCCGGCGGGCGGACCTCCTCCGCCTTGACGGTCTCCGCGACCGTCGCCAGCGTGGCGTCCACGCGGCGCTGGGTCGCCGTCGTGCCCTCCTGGACCAGGGCCAGGGGCGTGTCGGGGCTCTTGCCGTGGGCGATGAGCGCCTCGGCGATCTTGCCGATCTTGTCCACGCCCATGAGGATCACCAGGGTTCCCGTGAGCTTGGCGAGGGACTCCCAGTCCACGAGGGAACGCGGGTCGTCCGGCGCCACGTGGCCGCTGACCACCGTGAACTCGTGGGCCACCCCTCGGTGCGTCACCGGGATGCCGGCCGCTCCCGGGACAGAGATCGAGCTGGAGATGCCCGGGACCACCGTGCACGCGATGCCCTCGGCCGCGAGCGCCTGGGCCTCCTCCATGCCGCGGCCGAAGACGAAGGGGTCCCCGCCCTTGAGGCGGACGACCGACTTGCCCTGCTTGGCGTGCTCGATCAGCGCGTTGTTGATGGCCTCCTGGGCCATGAAGCGGCCGTACGGGATCTTCGCCGCGTCGATCACCTCGACGTGCGGCGGCAGCTCGTCCAGGAGGTCGCGGGGGCCGAGCCGGTCCGCGATGACCACGTCCGCCTCCGCGAGCAGTCGACGGCCCCGGACGGTGATCAGGTCCGGGTCGCCCGGGCCGCCGCCCACCAGGGCGACGAAGGGAGTACGGGAGCGGTGCGCGGGCGCGGCGATCGAACCGTCGCGGAGTCCCTCGACGATCGCGTCCCGCACGGCGGCGGAGCGGCGGGGGTCGTGACCCGTGAGCACGGCCACCGTGACGCCCGCGTCCCGGCCTGTCGCCGGGGTCCAGGCCGTCGCCGCCTCGGCGTCGTCCGCTCGTACGCACCAGGTCCTGGTGCGCTCGGCCTCGGCGGAGGCGGCGGCGTTCGCCTTCGGGTCCGTGGTCGCCACCAGGGCGTACCAGGCTTCGGCGAGGTCGCCCTCTTCGTACCGCCTCCTGATCCAGGTGATCTCGCCCGTCTCCGCCATCGCGTCCACGGACGGGGTCGCGGAGGGGGAGATCAGGGTGATCTCCGCGCCCGCGGCGATCAGGGCCGGGAGGCGGCGCTGGGCGACCTGGCCGCCGCCGAGGACGACGACGCGTCGGCCGGCGAGGCGCAGGCCGACGGGGTAGGCGGGGTGCTCGGCGTTCTCTGCCATGGGTGAGCGGCTCCTCGGAGAGCGTGCGGTGCGGGCGAGGGTGCCGCTGCGGCGGTGGAGCGGCTCGTACACCGTCACGATAGCTGTGACCTGGGGATTGCTGGGTGTGACGGATGTCCCCCGGCCGGTGGGCAGGGGCGTGGGGGACGCTGCGGAAACGGGTTCGGGACTGCGTGATTCACGACGCCTGCGGGGCCTGGCAGTCTTCAAGGCCCTTGCGCGCCGCAAATCACGCTTTCGTCCCGAACCCGGTTCCTGCGCGTCCCCCGCTTCCGTGCGTGGGTGGGGGACGCGTCCGTGGTGCTGCTTACTTCTCGGTGACCCCTGCGGAGTCGAAGGTCGCCACCTCGTGCATCGCGCGTGCCGCGCTCTGGACCAGGGGGAGGGCCAGGAGGGCGCCGGTGCCTTCGCCGAGGCGCAGGTCGAGGTCGACCAGGGGGCGCAGGCCCAGCTTGTTGAGGGCGGCCACGTGGCCCGGCTCGGCGCTGCGGTGGCCCGCGATGCACGCCGCGAGGGACTCCGGGGCGATGGCGCGGGCGACGAGGGCCGCCGCGCCCGTGGAGACGCCGTCGAGGATGACCGGGGTACGGAGCGAGGCCGCGCCCAGGATCAGGCCCACGAGGGCCGCGTGCTCCAGGCCGCCGACCGCCGAGAGGACGCCGATCGGGTCCGCCGGGTCCGGCTTGTGCAGGTCGAGGGCGCGGCGGACCACGTCCACCTTGCGGGCGTGCGTCTCGTCGTTGATGCCCGTGCCCCGGCCCGTGACCTCGGCCGCGTCCGCTCCGGTGTAGACCGAGATCAGTGCCGCCGACGCCGTGGTGTTCGCGATGCCCATCTCGCCCGTGAGCAGGGCCTTGTTTCCGGCCGCCACGAGGTCGCGGGCCGTTTCGATGCCCACCTCGATCGCCGCGAGTACCTCTTCGCGGGTCATCGCCGGGCCCGTGGTGAAGTCGGCCGTGCCCGGGCGGACCTTGCGGGGCAGGAGGCCGGGCGTGGCCGGGAGTTCGGACGCCACGCCCACGTCGATGACGCAGACCTCGGCGCCGACCTGGTTCGCGAAGGCGTTGCAGACCGCTCCCCCGCCGAGGAAGTTGGCCACCATCTGGCCCGTGACCTCCTGCGGCCACGGGGTGACGCCCTGGGCGTGGACGCCGTGGTCGCCGGCGAAGATCGCCACGGCGGCCGGCTCCGGGATCGGGGGCGGGCAGACGCGGGAGAGACCCGAGAGCTGCGCGGAGATGATCTCCAGCATGCCCAGGGCCCCGGCGGGCTTCGTCATGCGCTTCTGGCGTTCCCAGGCCTCGCCGAGCGCCTTCGCGTCCAGCGGGCGGATGTTCGCCACGGTCTCCTGGAGGAGGTCGTGCGGCTCCTCGCCCGGCAGCGCGCGGCGGCCGTACGTCTCCTCGTGGACGACCCAGGCCAGCGGGCGGCGCTTGGACCAGCCCGCCTGCATCAGCTCGGGCTCCTCCGGGAACTCGTCGACGTAACCCACGCAGAGGTACGCGACCACTTCGAGGTGCTCCGGGAGGCCGAGGGCACGGACCATCTCGCGCTCGTCGAAGAAGCTGACCCAGCCGACGCCGAGGCCCTCGGCACGGGCCGCCAGCCAGAGGTTCTCGACGGCGAGCGCCGAGGAGTACGGGGCCATCTGCGGCTGCGTGTAGCGGCCGAGCGTGTGGCGGCCGCCCCGGGTGGGGTCGGCGGTCACGACGATGTTCACCGGGGTGTCGAGGATGGCCTCGATCTTCAGTTCCTTGAACTGCTTCGCCCGGGCCTTCGGCAGCGACTTGGCGTAGGCCTCGCGCTGACGCTGCGCCAGCTCGTGCATCGTCTGCCGGGTCTCGGCCGAGCGGATGACGACGAAGTCCCACGGCTGCGAGTGGCCCACGCTGGGCGCGGTGTGGGCCGCTTCCAGGACGCGGAGCAGCACCTCGTGCGGGATCGGGTCGCTGCGGAAGCCGTTGCGGATGTCACGGCGCTCGCGCATCACGCGGAGCACCGCCTCGCGCTCGGCGTCGTCGTAGCCGGGGGCCGGCGCGGATTCCGGAGCCTGGGATTCCGGATCCAGGGATTCCGGAGTCAGGGATTCGAGGGCCGGAGATTCGACGGCCTGGGATTCCGGATCCTGAGATTCGGGAGCCTGGGATTCCGGGGCCTCGGCGACCAGTACCTCGGTGGCGGGTGCCTGTACGTCGGTGGTCTCGGTGGCGTCCTGCGGCTCCGGCTGCGGGGCGGTCGGGGCTTCGGCGGTGGCCTGGGGCTCCTGCTCGACCGGAGCCTCGGCGACGACCGGAGCCTCGGCGACGACCGGGACCTCGGCGACGACGGGGGCCTCGGCGGGCACTGCCTCCACCGGCGCCTCGGCCGGGGCCTCTCCTGCAGGGGCCTCGACAGGCGCGGGCTCCGCGACGGTCTCCACCGGCTCGGGGGCGGTCTCGGCCGGGACCTCGGCGGGGGCCGCTTCGGCGAGCTCGGCCTCGGCCGGCTGCGCCGGGGCGGGCTCCTCCACGGGCTGCACGACCTCGGGGGCCTGCTCGACCGGGACCTCGGCGACCGGCTCGGCGACCGGCTCGGCGACCGGCTCGGCCGGGACCTCGGCGGCGGGTTCGGCCACCTGCGGCTCGGCCTCCGGGGCCGGTGCGGGCGTCTCGGCGACGGGCTCGGCCTCGCGCGGGGCGGGGACCGTGGCCTCGGGTGCGGTCTCCTCGGGCGCCGGGGCTGCCTCGGGGGCCGGCTCCAGGACGGCCTCAGGCGCCTCGACGGGGACCTCGGGCGTCGGCTGCGGCTCGGCGGGCTCCGGCGCCTCGGCGGGCTGGGGCGCCTCCGCCGTCGGGACCGGGGCGAGGTGCGGGGTCGTCGGGACGGAGCCCTCGACCTGGACGAACTGGCCCTGCGGCGGGACGACCGTTTCTGCGGGGGCCTGCGGCGCGACGGGCTCCTGCGGCTGCGCGACCCACGGCTCGGCGCCCTGCGGGGCGAGCTGCTGGTCCTGCGCGATCTCGAAGTACTCGGGGCCGGTGGTCGGCGGGCCCGGGTTCCGCACCGGCATCGGGGCGGGGGCCGTGGCCACGAGCGGCTCGGGGGCCGGGGCGGGCTGCGGGGCCGGGGCGGGCGCGGCGGCGGCCGGGCCCCGGTCGGCGAGGGAGAGCACGACGCCGCCGGTGGCGTCGGGCACCGGCGGGCCCATGTGGAGCGGGCGCCGGGGCGGCTGCGGGGCCGGGGCCGGCGGGGGCACGCGGACGCCGCCGAGGTCGACGGAGCCGGTGTCGCGGCCGGCGGCCTCGTGGGCGCCGGTGTCGAGGATGCCGGGCTCGTAGCCGTGCTCGGTGACGACCGGCTCCTGCGGGGCCACGGGGACGCCGTGCGCGGGGGTGCCGAACGGCACGCCCTGCGGCGGGGTGTGGCCCTGAGGGGCGGTCAGCACGTCGGCGAGCGCGACCCCGTCGGGGAGCGGGCCCGTGAGCGGGTCCGGCAGCGGGTCGGTGAGCGGGTCGCCCATCGGGGCCGGAGCCTCCGGGACGGCCGCGTGCGGCATGCCCTGGTTCGGGACGACCGGCGGCGGCACCGCGACCGGCGGCGCGGGCACGACGCCCGGCGGGTGCTCGCTCCAGGCGCCCTGGGCGCCCGGCATCAGCAGTACGTCGTCGTCCTCGGTGGTGTGCTCGGAGGGGTCCAGGAAGGTGTACGCGCCCGGAGCGGGGATGCCCGGCTGTTCCACCATGCCTGCGTTCTCCGGCAGCCCCTCGCCCGGGACCTGGCCGGTGTCCGTCATGCGTACCCCTCGCCCATCGCTTGTGTTCCTTCAGACCTGCGCCCGTCGACAAGAACGAGCGCGCGCGCCGCGCGGCACGAGGCGCGCGCGAACATCCACACATTGTCGCGGCCCTCGGCCATCGTGGCAGGAAGATTCGCCACGGTGCGCTGTGGACTGCGCCACGTCGCGCGGTCCCCCTTTGTCACGTACCACATCGGTGACACAAAGCGGCCACCCATTCGGGACATTGGCGAACAGACCGCCGAACATCCCGGTGCGGTACAACAATCGGCCAGCCTACCCTGCCCGGGTGGGGCGGCCGGGTCACGGGGCGCGGTCGATCCTGCGTCCGGACAGCAGGAACACGACCGAACGCTCGCGTTCCGACCAGTCGCCGGGGTCGAGTCCGACGGTCTGGAGGAGGAGGCTCTCGACGGCGTAGCCGCCGTCGGCGAGGGCGGCGCCGATCGCCTCGGCCTCGTCGCGGGTGGAGGCGTGGGCGACGATCCGCTCCGGACGCCGGTCGGTGCAGGCGGTGACGACGGGGACCCCGCCGGCCGCGATCCGGACGACGTCGGGCTCGGGCAGGCTCTCCAGGACGTGCGGGGCACGGCCCGGGACGGTCTGGAGGGGCACTCCGTGGCGGCGTGCGGCCCGCTCGGTGCGGCCGCAGGCGGCCGGGTCGGCGTCCACGGCGATGACGGCGGCGCCGAAGCGGGCGGCCTCGACGGAGAAGGCGCCGCCCGCGCAGCCGATGTCCCAGACGAGGTCGCCGGTGCGGGGCCCGAGGCGGGCCAGTTGGGCGGCTCGGAGGGCGGGGTCCGCGCCCGCGCCGGTGTGCGCCCGTCCGGTTCCGGGGCCTTCGCCCTCGGAGTCGTACTCCTCGACGGGAAGGCCCCAGCCGCGGACCGTGCGCGCGGCCGGGTCCTGGCCCATCAGCCAGGGGGCGGTGGGGACGCCGCCGGTCGCTCCGCCGATGACGAGGACGACGTTCGGGTCGCGCCAGGTGTGGTCGGCGGCCTTGTCGGAGGTGAGGACGGAGACCTGCTCGCGGTCGGTGCCGAGCTCCTCGCAGACGACGAAGGTGCGGTGGACGCCTTCGAGGAGGAGGGCGAGTTCGGCGGGTCCGGCGCCCGGGGAGGTGAGGACGGCGACCTTGGGGTGGGCGCGGCAGACGTTGACGGCGCGGCGCAGGGTGCGCTGGTGGGCGACGACGATCCGGGCGTCCTCCCAGGGCATGCCGGCCCGTGCGAAGGCGGCGGCGACGGAGGAGACGGCGGGGACGACCTCGACCTCGAGGCCGTGCTCGGGGGCGCGCAGGGTGCGGACGACGCCGAAGAAGCCGGGGTCGCCGTCGGCGAGGACGACGGCGGTGCCGCGGTGTCCCGCGATGCGGCGGGCGGCGAGGTCGACGCTGCCGAGGCGGATGCGTTCGGCGCCGGGCGGCACCTCGGGCAGCGCCAGGTGGTGGGCGGCGCCGGCGACGAGGGTGGCGGCGGACAGCGCGGAGCGGGCCGCCGCGGTGAGGGGCGAGCCGTCCCAGCCGATCACCGTGACGCGGTCGGCCATCGTCGTCTGTCTCCCTGTGGTGTTGTCGCAGGTCGGGGGCGTGCCGAGCGTACCCCGGGTTCGTCGGGGGCTCAGCTCCAGTCGGTGTACGAGGAGTAGCCGGCCTCGGCCATCTGGTCGGCGACGCCGTCGAGGTCCTCGGGGAGGAGGCCCCAGACGATGAAGTCGGTGCGCAGTTCGGTCCAGGCGCCGTCCTCGGTGCGGGTGCGGGCTATGCAGGCGTTGCGCAGGACGCCTTCGCTGATGCAGCCGATCTTCTGGGCGACCTGCTGGGAGGCGGTGTTGTCGGCGGCGGTGCGCAGTTCCAGGCGTTCGAACTTCTGGTCGCCGAAGAGCCACTGGGCGGTGGCGAGCGCGGCTTCGGAGGCGTAGCCCTCGCCGCGGGCCCAGGGGGCGATGATGTAGGACATCTCGGTGGAGCGGACCCGCCAGTTCGTGTTGCTCAGCTGGACGATGCCGACGAGCCGCTGGGTGAGGAACTCGGTGACGGCGAGGTCGAGGCCTCGGCCGGCGGTGCGTTCGGCGGGGGCGTACTCGGTGATCCAGCGGTGTGCGGCGTCCTCGGTGTACGGCTGGGGCACGGCCGTCCAGGCGGCGACCATCTCGTCGTTCATCATCTCGGCGAGGGCGGGGGCGTCCGCCTCTTCGAGCGCGCGCAGCACCAACCGGTCCGTGTTGATGGAGATGTCCGGAAAGGTGGTAGTCATGCTCAGCTCCATGCCGTGGACCGTCCGAATCGACCGTGAACGCACAGCATGCAGCATGCGGCCGCCGGTGCGCATGGCCGGGTGGGGTGTGGCGAAGGCCCCGCGCACCGGACGGGGTGCGGGGGGCCTTCTGCTCAAGGACTGTACGGGGGAACCGGTCTGACGGTCCCTCGGGTGCGGGGCCTGCCCGGTGGCCTTACTCGGCGGCGCCGAAGGCCGGGATGACCGAGCCCTTGTAGGTGTCCTCGATGTACTTCTTCACCTCGGGCGAGTTGAGGAGCTTGGCGAGCTTCTGCACGCGGGCGTCCTTCTCGTTGCCGGCCTTGACGGCGAGGAAGTTGGCGTACGGGTTGCCCTCCGCCTTCTCCAGGACGAGGGCGTCCTTCGCCGGGGAGAGCTTGGCCTCGATGGCGTAGTTGCCGTTGATGACGGCGGCGTCCACGTCGTTCAGGGCGCGGGGCACGGTGGCGGCCTCCAGCTCCTTGAACTCCAGGCCCTTCTTGTCGGTGATGTCGGAGAGCTTGGCGTCGGTGCCGACGCCGTCCTTGAGGGTGATGAGGCCGTTCTCGGCGAGGAGGTGGAGCGCGCGGCCCTCGTTGGTGGTGTCGTTCGGGACGGCGACGGTCTGGCCGGCCTTGATGTCCTTCACCGACTTGAGGCTCTTGGAGTAGAGGCCCAGCGGCTCCAGGTGGACGTTGACCACGGGGACGATGGTGGTCTTGTTCTTCTTGTTGAAGTCGTCGAGGTACGGCTTGTGCTGGAAGAAGTTGGCGTCGACCTGGCCGGACTGGGTGGCGGTGTTCGGCAGGACGTAGTCCGTGAACTCCTTCACCTCCAGCTTCAGGCCGGCCTTCTCGGCCAGGTTGTCCTTGACGAAGTTGAGGATGTCGGCGTGCGGCGTCGGGGACGCGGCGACGACGAGCGGCTTGTCGGCGGAGCCGGCCGCGTCCTTGGCGGAGGACGGGTCCGAGGAGGTGCCGCAGGCGGTGAGGCCGAGGGCCAGGGCGGCGGTGGCGGCGATACCGGCGGCGAGCTTGATGTTCTTACGCACGAAGAGTGCCTCTTTCCGGTGGAGCGGTGGACGCCTGGACAACAAGTCCGGGCTGTTCTTCGAAAACGAAGTCTTGGGGTGGCCGGGGGCCGTTACGCGGTACGGCCCCGGCGGGCGAGGAGTCGGACGACTCCGTCGCCGATGAGCTGGACGACGGTCACGATGGCGACCAGGACGACGACGGTGACCAGCATGAACGTGGTGTCGAAGCGCTGGTATCCGTAGGTGACGGCCTTGGAGCCGAGGCCTTCGCCGCCGACCGCGCCGGCCATCGCCGAGTAGCCGATGAGCACGATCACGGTGGTGGTGACGCCCGAGATCAGCGAGGGCAGGGCCTGCGGGAGCAGCACCTTGCGGACGATGGTGGGGATGCCGCCGCCCATGGCCTGGACGGCTTCGACCAGTCCGTGGTCGACCTCGCGGATCGCGGTCTCGACGAGGCGCGCGAAGAAGGGGATGGCGCCGATGGCGAGCGGCACGATCATCGCGGTCGGGCCGATGAAGGTGCCGACGACGAAGGTCGTGAAGGGGATCAGGGCGATCAGCAGGATGATGAACGGCAGCGAACGCCCGACGTTCACGATCGCACCGACGACCTTGTTCACCGGCCGGTTCTGGAGCAGTCCGCCCTTGTCCGTGAGGACGAGGAGGATGCCGAGCGGCAGGCCGCCGAGGACGGTGACGACGGTGGCCCACAGGACCATGTAGAGGGTGTCGATCGTGCCCTGTTCGAGCAGGGGCTGCATCTCCGACCAGGTCACTTGGCACCTTCCTTCACCAGCACGTGCGCGGTGTCCGCGACGGGCGCGTCGTCTTCCACGAGTTCGACCTGGAGGCCCTGCTCGCGCAGGAAGCCGACCGGGACGACGTTGTCCTCGTACCGTCCGGGGAGTTCGATCCGCATCCGGCCGATCTGCTTCCCGCCGACGGTGTCCATCGCCGCCCCGAGGATCGAGATGTCGATGTTGTACGTGCGGGAGAGCTGGGAGATGACCGGCTGGGTCGCGGCCTCGCCGTGGAACGTGACGTCGACGACGGTGCGGTCGGGGCCCGTGGGGGCGCCGCTGACCGGGAACAGCTCGGCCGCCAGCTGGGAGCCGGGGGTGGCGAGCAGTTCGCCGACGGTGCCGGACTCGACGACGCGGCCGCGCTGCATGAGGGCGGCGGAGTCGCAGATCGTCTTGACGACGTCCATCTCGTGCGTGATGAGCAGGACGGTGAGGCCGAGCTGCCGGTTCAGGTCGCGCAGGAGCTGGAGGATGGAGCGGGTGGTCTCCGGGTCGAGGGCGCTGGTGGCCTCGTCGGAGAGCAGGACCTTGGGGTTGCCGGCGAGGGCGCGGGCGATGCCGACGCGCTGCTTCTGGCCGCCGGAGAGCTGGCCGGGGTAGGACTTCGCCTTGTCGGCGAGGCCGACGAGGTCGAGGAGTTCCAGGGCGCGGCGGGAGCGTTCGGCGCCGGAGACGCCGAGGATCTCCAGGGGGAGTTCGATGTTGTCCTTGACCGTGCGGGAGGACAGCAGGTTGAAGTGCTGGAAGACCATGCCGATGCTGCTGCGCGCCCGGCGCAGGTCCTTCCCGGCGCGGCGGCTCTTCCCGGCGAGGGCGGTGAGGTCGACGCCGTCGACGGTCACCGTGCCGGAGGTGGGGCGCTCCAGGAGGTTGACGCAGCGGATGAGCGAGGACTTGCCGGCGCCGCTCTGGCCGATCACGCCGAACACCTCGCCCTCGCGGACGTGGAGGTCGACGCCGTCCAGAGCGGTGACCTGCCGGCCGCGCGACTCGTAGACCTTGGTCAGGCCCGAAGTGGTGATCACAGGGGTTTCCGTCACTGTCGAGTGCGCGACGCGGGGTCCGTCGTGCACGGGGCATTCGTCATTTCGGACAGTCAGGCGCACGGGGAGGCTGCTCCGGCTGGTGGCCGGGCGGCAGCGGTGCGCGGGGCAGGCACGGTCCGGCGCCGGATGGCGGTCGGATCGGCTCGGCCGTCGGGGTCTCGCTTCGGGGCGCGAGGCTCAGGCGGGGGCCCTCAGAAGGCGCACATTCGACACATACAACGAGCACCGGGCGTCGTGTTCGCCTCGGTCGCAAGGGTGCGGCTGCTCGTCGTGGTCATGTCTGCAAGTAAAACATGCGCAGCTGCGAAGGGAAGGGGGCTGTCCGAATAGCGGACACCGTTGAGACGCCATGCGGACGCGGTGGTGGCGGTGTCCGGCGCGCCTTCCCGTGCGTGGCCTGGAGGGACGCGCCTTCGGGTCCGGTCGCGGCGGGGAGGGTGATCCGGTACGGGATGTGGCCAAGGCCACGCGGCCGGCGGGGCGCGGCGAGCCGGGGGGTGAGCGCATCGGGCCATTCGGACCGTAATACCCTCGGGCGCATGCTTGACGTCCTGACGGTCGCGGTCTCCGTGGCCGCGCTCGCCCTCGCCGCCTGGTGCGGCTTCGCCGCCTACCGGGACCAGTCCACCAAGGACTGGCACTTCATCGGCATGGCCGTGGTGACCTTCCTGGTCCTGGTCCAGCTGATCGTCGGCATCGTGCAGCTGGCGCGCGGCGAGAAGGCCGAGGAGGGCACGACGATCTTCGTCGCCTATCTGCTCGGCGCGCTGTGCGCGGTGCCCATCGCCGGTTTCATGTCGCTCGCGGAGCGCAGCCGGTGGGGTTCGGCGACGGTGGCGGCCGGCGCGGTCGTCCTGGCCGTGCTCGAAGTGCGTCTCTACGACATCTGGACGGTGGGCTGACCATGACCGCGACCGAGACTCCCGGGACCGAGACCCGGGGAAGGGCCCGTCTCGTCACGGGTCCGGGCATGCTGCTCGTCTGGCTGTACGGCGTGATGTCGGTCGGCGCGGTCTCCCGCTCGATCTACCAGATCGCCGGTGAGTTCGACCGTGCGCCGCTGGCCTACAGCCTGTCGGCGGTGGCGGCGGTCGTCTACGTCTTCATCACGTACACGCTGGTGCGCGGCGGCGAGAAGGCCCGCAGGGCGGCGCTGGTGTGCTGCGCCGCCGAGCTCGCGGGCGTGCTGATCGTGGGGACCTGGACGCTGGTGGAGCCGTCCGCCTTCCCGGACGCGACGGTCTGGTCGGACTTCGGCTACGGCTACGTCTTCATCCCGGTGCTGCTTCCGCTGACCGGCATCTGGTGGCTGCGGAAGGCGGCCAAGGCCGCCCGGTAGGCGACGGGGGGTCAGGGGCCGCCCTAGGCGGCCTTCTCCAGGGTCACCAGGGTGAGCTTCGGGCCGACCTCGCGGGTGCCGACCTGCGCGTACCCCTTGCTGCGGTAGAGGCGCAGATTGCCCTCGCTGCGGTGGCCGGTGAAGAGCCGGAAGCGCTTGGCGGACGCCGACGCCGTCTCCTCGGCCTCGGCGGCGAAGTGGCGCTCGATGCCGTCGAGGAGGCGGCCGCCGAGGCCGTGCCGCTGCATGCGCGGGTGGACGATCAGCTTGGCGATCCGCACCGTGCCGTCCTCGTCGAGGCGGGCCCGCACGGAGGCGACGACCTCCTCGCCGAGCCGGGCCACGAGCCCGTACCCCTCGTCCAGTTCGGCGCGCAGGGCGTCGAGCGACTGGGTGAGCGGTTCGATGGACCAGTCCCCGTACAGCTCCGCCTCGCTCTGGTAGCAGAGGTACTGCAGCTTCAGGATGTGCTCCGCGTCCCGCGCGTCCGCCGCTGAGATGGTCACACTCAGGCCCATGTGTGCACGCCTCCCGCTCATCTGGTCGATCATCGGTTTACCGCACCCTTCCCCGTCGACCCGGGGCGGGAACCTCTGCCGCCAGCATTCTGCGCAAACATCCCAGGCAACGGGAACGCATCGGCCCCAGACTGCCCTGTGAGATACCCAACTCTCCTGCGATTTCCCGGTAGGTGGGGTCCTCCGGGTCGAGCATCGCGGTGAGCACCTTCGGGCAGCGGCCGGGGGTCCTGGTGACGGCGGCGCGCAGGGTGCGGCGCCCCTCGGCGACCAGCAGGGAGTGCTCAGGGGAGCCGTGGGGCTCGGCGCCGCCCGGCTCATCGGCGGGTTCGTCCCGGTAGGGGCGTTCCCGGTCGTGGGTCCTGCGGGCTCGGCGGGCCTCCGCGCGGACGGCGCGGCGCAGCCATTCGGCGGGCCGTTCGGGGGCGGTGCCGGTCTCCTGGAGCCGTTCCAGGAGGCGGAGCCAGACGGCCTGTTCGAGGTCGCCCGGGTCGATGCCGGCGGCCGGTGCCTCGGCGTCGGACTCGGCGGAGAGCAGCGGGGCGAGGGCGGCGAGGAGGCCGGCGTCGGGAAGCGTCTCGGGGGAGGTCATGACCGGCACGATGCCGGGGTGCGCGGCCGTGGTTGCGGTGCCGGGCGTAAACCACCCGGGAGGGGGTCGTACCGGGCGTAAACCACCCGGGAGGGGGTCGCGCCGGGCGTACGACCCCCTCGTCTCGGGTCAGTCGCGGGCGGCGAGGTCCGCGGCGGCGAGCCGGGCGGTGTCCGGGTTGTCGGAGAAGATGCCGTCGATCCCCGTCTCCAGGTACCGCTTGAGGGCTCCGAAGGCGTCGCCGTACGCCGTCGGGTCCGTGCCCTTGCGGAAGTCCGCGGGCAGGAAGGTGTTCTCGTTGCGGTGCGTGTACGGGTGGAGGATCAGCCCCTCGGCGTGCGCGTCGCGGACCAGGGTGGTCGGGGTGCCGAGCCGGCCGCTCGCGTCCTTGGGGATGACCAGGTCGAGGGTGGGGCCGATGCCCTTGGCGTACGAGGCCATCCAGCGCAGGCCCTCGGGCGTGACCAGGTCGGCGACGGTGCGCGGGTCCCCGGCCTCGACGAAGTCCCAGGGGCGGCTGCTCGGGCCGGAGAGCAGGACGACGCCCGGGGCGTCCACCAGCTCGGCCAGGCGCTGGATGCTGCTGGGCTCGAAGGACTGGAGGAAGACCGGGGAGTTCGCGCGGTGGCGTCCGTACCGGCGCAGGAGCTTGGCGAGGCGCTCCTCCAGGCCGAGGCCGAGGGAGCGGAAGTAGCTGGGGTGCTTGGTCTCGACGTGGAGCCAGATCTCGCGGCCGCGGCGGCGGCCCTCCTCCTCGGCCCAGTCCAGCACCTCCTCGAAGGTGGGGACCGTCCAGCGGCCGTCGTAGAGGGTGTTCTCCTGGCGGGTGGCGGGAATGCGCTCCTTGGCCCGCAGGGTCTTGAGCTCGGCGAGCGTGAAGTCCTCGGTGAACCAGCCGGTGAGCGTGACCCCGTCGACGGTCTTGGTGGTCTTCCGGGAGGCGAACTCGGGGTGGTCGGCGACGTCGGTGGTGCCGCTGATGTCGTTCTCGTGACGGCAGACCAGGTGTCCGTCCCGGGTGGGGACGAGGTCCTGCTCGACGACGTGGGCGCCGAGGTCGAGGGCGTGCCGGTAGGAGCCGAGGGTGTGCTCGGGGCGGTAGCCGGCGGCGCCCCGGTGGCCGATGACGATCGGGACGGGGAGGGAGCGGTAGCCGTGGCCGCGGCCGGGCGTGCGGTCCGGGGCGTCCGCCCGCGCGGTGCCGGCCGCGAGGGTCGTGGAGGCGCCGAGGACGGTGGCGCCCGCCGCTCCGAGAACCGTGCGCCGTGCCGGGGTCCGGCGTTCGCCCTGGGTCATGGGGGATCCTCCTGTGTGTACCGCGGTCTGATGTCCCGCACCTGTCGACTGTTGTCCCCGACGCTAGGCAGCGGGCCCCTACGGGCGGCAGACCTCGGCCGAACATGGCGGAAACACACGTCAACACTGCGTATCCACTCGGTGAACCCGATGTGCGCGTGAGGGTGACCCGCGAGTATCGTCGCCAGCTGCAACCGTCGTCTCGACAACTCGACCGACCCGCTTCCCACCGGAGGAACCGTTGTCCCGTCATGCGATCATCAAGGCAGTGCTCGGGCCGGTCATGCGCCTGATGTTCCGCCCCCGCGTGGAGGGCGCCGAGAACATCCCCGGTACCGGTCCCGTGATCCTCGCGGGCAACCACCTGACCTTCATCGACTCGATGATCATGCCGATCTGCCTGGACCGTCCGGTCTACTTCATCGGCAAGGACGAGTACGTGACGGGCAAGGGCGTCAAGGGCCGGGCGATGGCCTGGTTCTTCACCAGCGTCGGCATGATCCCGGTGGACCGGGACGGCGGCCGCGGTGGTGTGGCGGCGCTGATGACGGGCCGTCGGGTGCTCGAGGAGGGCAAGATCTTCTCGATCTACCCGGAGGGCACCCGCTCCCCCGACGGCCGGCTGTACCGGGGCCGTACGGGCATCGCGCGGCTGACCCTGATGACCGGGGCGCCGGTGATCCCGTTCGCGATGATCGGCACCGACAAGATCCAGCCGGGCGGCGCGGGCTTCCCGCGGCCGGGCCGGGTGACGGTCCGCTTCGGCGAGGCGATGGAGTTCTCGCGGTACGACGGGATGGACCGCGACCGGTACGTGCTGCGGGCGGTGACGGACTCGGTGATGGCCGAGGTGATGCGGCTGTCCGGGCAGGAGTACGTGGACATGTACGCCACGAAGGCGAAGGCCGCGTAGTCCGGCTCACGAACGTCGAGGTGCCCCGTACGGCCGACGGCCGTACGGGGCACTTTCGTATGCGCCGGACGCGTCAGTGCTCGACGCCCTCCTCCAGCTTCTGGCCCTTGAGGAGGAACCAGGCCGCGACCGCGGTCGCGAGGAGGACCGCCGCGCCGACGCCGGCCGCGATCCGCAGGCCGTCGACGAAGGCCTCCTGGGCGGAGGTCACCAGGGCGGTCGCCGTCTCGGGGGCGAGGCCGCCGGAGGCCTGGACCGCGCCGCCGAGCGACTCGTGGGCGGCCGCCGCGGTGTCCGAGGGGACGCCGGCCGGGGTGGCGAAGCCCCGGTAGACGCCGGTCACGATGGAGCCGAGGACGGCGATGCCGAGCGCGGCGCCCAGTTCGTACGCGGTCTCGGAGACGGCGGAGGCGGCTCCGGCCTGCTCCTTCGGGACGCTGGAGAGGATCACGTCGGCGGTCACGGTGAAGGCGAAGCCGGCGCCCACGCCGACGACGAGCAGGGAGGCGCCGAGGATCGGGTAGCCGGTGTGCTGGTCGAGCGTCGTCAGGACGGCGAGGGAGAGACCGACCGCCGCGAGGCCGCCGGCCACCACGGACCGTACGGAGAAGCGGCGGGCCACGAGACCGGCGACGAGACCGGCCGTCACCGAGCCGATCGCGGCCGGAAGTTCGGCGAGTCCGGCCTCCAGGGGCTCACGGCCCTGGACCAGCTGGAAGAACTGGGACAGGAAGAACACCAGGCCGGAGAGGCCGAGGACGGTCAGCAGGTCGGCGAGGACGGCACCGGAGAAGCCGCGGTTGCGGAAGAGCCGCATGTCCAGGAGCGGCGCGGGCAGGGTCAGCTGCCGACGGACGAACCAGGTCAGGGCGGCGACGCCGGCGAGGGCCGCGACGGCGGCGTCGAGGGTGGGGCCGTGGGAGGCCAGTTCCTTGATCGCGTACACGATCCCGATGACGCCGACCAGGGAGAGGGCGACGCTGGGAAGGTCCCAGGGGCCCGGGTTCGGGTTCTTCGACTCGGGGATCAGCTTGGCGCCGACGAGGACCAGGACGGCCATGACGGGCAGGTTGATGAGGAAGACCGAGCCCCACCAGAAGTGCTCCAGGAGGAACCCGCCGACGACCGGGCCGACGGCGGCGCCGGCCGAGGCCATGGCACCCCAGATGCCGATGGCGAGGCTGCGCTCGCGCGGGTCGTGGAAGAGGTTGCGGATGAGTGCCAGGGTCGACGGCATCAGGGTCGCGCCGGCGACGCCGAGGAGGGCGCGGGCGACGATCATCGTCTCGGGGCTGTTCGCGTAGGCGTTCAGGACCGAGACGGCACCGAAGGCGGCGGCACCGATCAGCAGCAGCTTCTTGCGGCCGATGCGGTCGCCGAGGCTGCCCATGGAGACCAGGAGTCCGGCGATGACGAAGGAGTAGACGTCGCCGATCCAGAGCAGCTGGGTGCCGGAGGGTTCGAGGTCCTCGGAGAGGAAGGGGGTGGCGAGGCCGAGCACCGTGGCGTCGACCGCCACGAGGAGGACGGCCAGGACGAGCACGGAAAGGGCGAGCCACCGGCCGGGGCGGGGTCCGCCCTCGATATGGCTCTCGGTCCTGATGCTGGTGGTGGTCACTTCTCCACGCTCCTGCGCGCTCCGCCGAGCAGCAGCTCGACGATCATGTACTGGAAGTCCTTGGCGGCGACCCGGCCGTCCTGCACGGCCCAGGCGCCGGAGCCGATGAGCCCGTAGAAGGCCTCGGTGAGCCAGGCGGGGGTCAGGTCGATGCGGAAGACGCCCTCTTCCTGGCCGCGCCGGAAGAGCGCGGAGACCCGGGCGTCGAGGCGTGCCCAGCCTTCGTTCAGCTGGTCGCCCTCGAAGAGCTGGTTCTCGGTCACGAGGAACGAGAGCAGCGGCGCGACGGGCTCGACCTCGCCGACCAGCCGCCGTACGGCCTCGTCGGCGGGCCCTTCGTCGGTGCGCGCCCGGTCGTGCGCCGCCTCCAGCTCCTGGAGCCCGAGCTCTTCGAGCGCCCGCACCAGCGCGTCCCGCCCGGCGAAGTGCCGGTGCAACGTGGCCCGCCCGATCCCGGCGGCCCGGGCGACCTCGTCCATGGTGGCGGTCGCCTTGCGGGTGAGCAGGGCGGCGGCGGCACGGAGCACCTGGGTGCGATCGACTGACATGAGACAACCATACACCCAATGAGACATCAATGTCTCATTCGATAATTCAACGCCTCACCGCAGGCGGGAGCGGAATGCTGTGAACATGACGAAGCCACTGCTGCTGATCGATGTCGACGGGCCGCTGAATCCGTACGCGGCGCAGCGCGAGCGGCGCCCGGAGGGGTACGAGACGCATCGGATGAGTCCCACGGCCTGGGCGGGCGCGAAGCCGCTGCGGGTGTGGCTCGATCCGGATCACGGGAGCGAGCTGATCGCACTGTCCGAGGCGTACGAGCTGGTGTGGGCGACGACCTGGAAGGGCGAGGCGAACGACTGGATCGGGCCCCATCTCGGGCTCCCCGAACTGCCGTTCATCGACTGGCCGAAGATGCACGGAGCCGCCCCGCGCGGGACGTTCTGGAAGACCCAGTACATCCTGGAGTACGCGGCGGGGCGGCCGTTCGCATGGGTGGACGACGACATCACGCCGTACGACCACGAGTACGTGGAGCGGAACCACCTCGCCGCCGCCCTGTTGCTGCACGTCGACCCCAGGCTCGGACTGCTCCGGCCGGACTTCGACGCGCTCGCGGAGTGGGCGGCGGCGCTGTGACGCGCTGAGGGTTACTTCTTCTTGGCCTCGGCCCAGGCGTGCTGGATCACCAGGTCCGCCTTGACCTCGACGAGCTGGGTGGCGACCGCCGAGGGGGCGGTGCCGCCGCGGCCGTTGCGGGAGGCGAGGGCGCCGGGGACGTTGAGGACGGTGCGGACCTCGGGGGTGAGGTGCTCGGAGATCTTGACGAACTGCTCGTCCGTCAGCTCGTCCAGCTCCTTGCCCTCGGACTCGGCGACCTTCACGCACTCGCCGGCGACCTCGTGCGCCACCCGGAAGGGCACGCCCTGCTTGACCAGCCATTCGGCGATGTCGGTGGCGAGGGAGAAGCCGGCCGGGGCCAGTTCCTCCATGCGGTCGCGGTTGACCGTGAGGGTGGCCATCATGCCGGTGAAGGCCGGGAGCAGGACCTCCAGCTGGTCGCAGGAGTCGAAGACCGGCTCCTTGTCCTCCTGGAGGTCCCGGTTGTAGGCGAGCGGGAGGGCCTTGAGGGTGGCCATCAGGCCGGAGAGGTTGCCGATGAGGCGGCCGGACTTGCCGCGGGCCAGCTCGGCGATGTCCGGGTTCTTCTTCTGCGGCATGATCGACGAGCCGGTGGAGAAGGCGTCGTGCAGGGTCACGAAGGAGAACTCCTTCGTGTTCCAGATGATGATCTCCTCGGCGATCCGCGAGAGGTTGACGCCGATCATCGCCGTGATGAAGGCGAACTCGGCGACGAAGTCGCGGGAGGCCGTGCCGTCGATCGAGTTCCCGGCCGAGCCCCGCTCGAAGCCGAGGTCCTTCGCCACCGCCTCCGGGTCGAGCCCGAGGGAGGAGCCCGCGAGGGCGCCGGAGCCGTACGGGGAGACGGCCGTCCGGGTGTCCCACTGGCGCAGCCGCTCGGCGTCCCGGGAGAGGGACTGGGCGTGGGCGAGGACGTGGTGGGCGAAGAGCACCGGCTGGGCGTGCTGGAGGTGCGTACGACCGGGCATGGCGACGTCCGCGTGGGCCTCGGCGAGGCCGACGAGGGCGTCCTGGAGGTCGGCGATCAGGCCGCCGATGATCCGGGCGTGGTCGCGCAGGTACATCCGGAAGAGGGTGGCGACCTGGTCGTTCCGGGACCGGCCGGCGCGCAGCTTGCCGCCGAGCTCGGCGCCGAGGCGCTCCAGGAGGCCCCGCTCCAGGGCGGTGTGGACGTCCTCGTCGGCGATGGTGCCGACGAAGGAGCCGTCGGCGACGTCCGCCTCCAGCTGGTCGAGTCCGGCGAGCATGCGGGTCAGCTCGTCCTCGGTGAGCAGGCCGGCCTTGTGCAGCACGCGCGCGTGGGCACGGGAACCGGCGATGTCGTACGGCGCGAGACGCCAGTCGAAGTGGACCGAAGCGGAGAGCTTCGCCAGGGCCTCGGCGGGGCCGTCGGCGAACCGTCCGCCCCAGAGCCGGACGTCACCGTTGTTGCTGCTCACTGCTGCTCCTCGATCGAACGTGGGCGGATGACGCAAGGTCGACGTTGATAGGCATAACTATGCGGATGGCCGTATGTTTTGTCAATCACGGTCCGTGGGAGGCGAAATTCAGGGGCGTCCCCCTCCACCCTGTCCCTACGCTCCGTCCATGGACGACACCCACACCGCGGCAGCCACCCGACTGGCCGGGGGAACACCGCTCGCCTCGGCCATCGACACCTCGGACGCCACCGCCTGGACGGGTCTCGACCTCGCCGTGCGGGAGCTCGCCCGCTTCCGTCCGCCCACGCCGCCCGAGCACGCGCGGGCGACCGGCCGCCGCTTCCGGTGGAAGCGGAACGCGCCGCCGCCCTCCCCGCCCCCGCCCCGCCGCGAACCCGACGCGCCCGAACCCGCCGTCGCGCTCTGCCACCCCGACGGCCGGACACGCGAGGCGGCCCTCCGTCGCGCGGCCGGCCTCCCCGCCCCCGACCTGCTTCCGCTGCTGCCCCTCGTGGCGATCCGCTGCGCGGACTGGGCGGAGCCCGTACGCGAACCCGCCCGCGACCTGCTGCGGACCGCGCTCCCCCGTGTCGGGCCCGAGACGATCGCCGTCCTGGCCGCCGTCGTCCTGCGGATCGCGGCGCGCCGGCACGGCGAGGCCGCCCGGACGATGCTGGAGGCGGCGCTCCGGGAAGGCCCGGGGCCCGTCCTCGACGCCGTCCTCGCGAGCGGGGACCGGGCGGTCCGGCGCCTCGCGCACCGGATCGCGGTCGAGCGGCGGCACTTCTCCCCCGAGCGGTTCGCGGCGGCCGCGGCCGGCGACCCGGACGGGGTGGTCCAGGACATCTGCGCGAACGGCGCGGTCGCCGGGGTGGGCCCGGAGACCGGGGACGAGGTGCTCCTCCCGCTGCTGCGCTCCCCGTACTCCCGGGTGCGCGCCGCCGGCGTCACGGCGCTGCGCCGGGCCGGACGCCCCGGGGAGGCCGAGGCGTTCCTCGCGGACCGGTCGCCCATGGTCCGGGCGTGCGCGCGGTACGTGCTGCGGCAGTACGGCATCGAGGCCGCCCCGCTCTACCGGGCCCTGTGCGCGGACGGGTCGACGCCCCCGGCCGCGCCCCTCGGGCTCGCCGAGTGCGGCGCGCGCGAGGACACCGCCCTGCTGTGGGACCTCACGG
Source organism: Streptomyces sp. NPDC004284 (assembly GCF_042874035.1). NCBI lineage: Bacteria > Bacillati > Actinomycetota > Actinomycetes > Kitasatosporales > Streptomycetaceae > Streptomyces > Streptomyces sp. NPDC004284. The sequence goes on from NZ_JBIAMJ010000006.1 coordinate 202,453, forward strand.
AGCACCCGCACCCCGGTGTGCGCGCCCACGCCGTGGCCGGACTGCGCGTCCTGGACGCGGTGGACACGGCGCGCCTGACACCGCTCCTCGACGACCCCGCGCCCGGGGTCGTACGGGAGGCGACGGCCGCCCTCGCGCCGTACGCGGTCCGGCTGCCGGTGGAGCCCCTGCGGGCGCGGCTCGGCACGGGACATCCCCGGCACGTGCGCGTGGGGGCGTTCCGGCTGCTGATCGCGCAGGGCGGCCCGGGCCTCCGGGAGATCGCCTGGTCGCTGATCGACGACGCCGAGCCGAAGCTGCGCGCCAACTCCCGGGCGATGCTCCGGAGCTGACGTCACGACCGGAGAGACGTCTCCGTGGAGGACACCGGGAAGGGGGAGAATCGGGCCATGGGAAAAACATACGAGCACATCGACGGGCGGCTTCGGGCCTTCATCGAGGAGCAGCCGGTCTTCTTCGCCGCGACCGCTCCCCTCTCCGGTGACGGTCACGTCAACCTCTCCCCCAAGGGCCGCCGGGGCACGCTCGTCGTGCTCGACGAACTGACCCTCGCCTACGTCGACTTCGGCGGCAGCAGCGCCGAGACGATCGCGCATCTGCGGGAGCCGGGGAACGGGCGGATCACCCTGATGTGGACCGCGTTCTCCGGGCCGCCGACCGTCGTGCGGGTGCACGGGACCGGCGAGGTCGTGCTGCGGGACGATCCGCGGTGGGGCGAGCTGTTCGCACGGTTCCCCGCCGAGGCCGTCGAGGGGCAGGGCAGCGCGCGGGCGATCGTCCTCGTGCACGCGCGGCGGGTCAGCGACGCCTGCGGGTTCGCCGTCCCGCTGATGGAGTACCAGGAGGACCGGTCGCTGCACGCCGAGTACTTCAACCGGAAGACGGACGAGGAGTTCAACGCGTACTGCGAGCGGAAGGAGCACATCGCGAGCAGCCTCGACGGACTGCCCGCGCTGCCGCTCCCGCTGCCGCCGCTGCCCGCCGAATAGCCCCGTACGAGAGGCGGGGGGTCCCGTGCGGTCCTGGCGTCGCGGCCATGCGCACTCTGCTCGTCCTCGGCGCCGCCCTGCTCTCCCTGGGCGCCGCGCCCTCACCCGCACCCGCATCGCTGCCCGAGCGGATGGCCGACACCGGCGGGGGCTCGCAGCTCATCACCGCCGAGGCCCCGGACACGGGTGCCACCACGGGGACGCTGACCTGGTGGGACCGGCGGGGCGGGCGGTGGGTGGAGGCCGGGTCCGCGCCCGCCCGGTTCGGGGCGAAGGGGCTCGCCGAGGGCGCCTCGCGCCGGCAGGGCACGTCCACCACGCCCACCGGGCTGTACCGGCTGCCGTACGCCTTCGGGGTGCGGGCCAGGCCCGCCGGGACCCGCTTCCCGTACGCCCGGGTCACCGAGCGGTCCTGGTGGTGCCAGGACAACCACGCGCGCGCGTACAACCGCTGGGTCGAGGGGCTGCCCGGGGACTGCCGCGCGACCGAGGCCGAGCACCTCGCCTCGTACGGCACCCCGTACGCGTACGCGCTCGTCATCGGCTTCACCTACGAGCGTCCGGTACGCGGGCGCGGGGCCGGGATCTTCCTGCACGTCGACGGGCGCGGGGCGACCGCCGGCTGCGTCTCCGTACCGGCCGACGCGATGCGCGCGGTCCTCGCCTGGGCGGATCCCGCGCGCCGACCGCACATCGCCGTCGGAACGCGGGGCGGTCCGACGGCGATCACGCGGTACTGAGCTGTTTCCGCCGCTACTTCTGGGCCAGTTTCAGCAGGTGGTCGGCGAGCGCCTGGCCGCCGACCGGGTCGCGGCTGATGAGCAGCAGGGTGTCGTCACCCGCGATCGTGCCGAGGATGGCGTGGAGTTCGGCCTGGTCGATGGCCGACGCGAGGAACTGGGCGGCGCCCGGCGGGGTCCGCAGCACCACCAGGTTGGCGGAGGCCTCGGCGGAGATCAGCAGTTCGCCGGAGAGGCGGCGCATGCGCTCCTCCTTGGCGGACTCGCCGAGCGGCGCCTGCGGGGTGCGGAAGCCGCCCTCGCTGGGCACCGCGTAGATCAGCTCGCCGCCGGTGTTGCGGATCTTCACCGCGCCGAGCTCGTCGAGGTCGCGGCTGAGCGTCGCCTGGGTGACGCTCAGCCCGTCGTCCGCGAGGAGCTTGGCGAGCTGGCTCTGCGAGCGCACCGGCTGCCGGTTGAGGATGTCGACGATCCTGCGGTGGCGTGCGGTGCGGGTCTGCGGAACGGACGGCCCGCCGTGCTCGTTCTCCTGCGCGTCGGTCATCGTCGTCTCATTCTCCGGTTCGTCCTTGCCCGTTCGCCTCGTCCAGGACCCCCGGCAGCGCCCGGAGGAAGGCGTCCGCCTCGGCGTCGGTGAGGACCAGCGGAGGCATGATCCGTACGACATCGGGGGCGGGCGCGTTCACCAGGAGGCCGGCGTCCTGGGCCGCCTGCTGCACCTGGGGTGCGAGGGGCCCGGTGAGCACGATACCCAGCAGGAGGCCCGCACCACGGACGTGGGAGACCAACGGGTGGCCCAGACCCTCGATTCCGGACCGGAGCCGCTCCCCCACCGCCTTCACGTGGTCGAGGGCCGCGTCGGCGGCGAGGGTGTCCAGGACGGCGAGTCCGGCGGCGCAGGCGACCGGGTTGCCGCCGAAGGTGGTGCCGTGGTGGCCGGGCGCGAAGAGCTCCGCGGCCTCGCCGAAGGCGACGGTCGCGCCGAGCGGCAGGCCGCCGCCGAGGCCCTTGGCGAGGGTCACGACGTCCGGGTCGACGCCCTCGTGGGCCTGGTGCTCGAACCAGTGTCCGCAGCGGCCGATGCCGGTCTGCACCTCGTCGAGGACGAGGAGGGTGCCGGTGGCGCGGGTGATCTCGCGGGCGGCCTTGAGGTAGCCGGCGGGCGGGACGACGACGCCGTTCTCGCCCTGGACGGGCTCGATGATGACGAAGGCGGTGTCCTCGGTGACCGCGGCCCGCAGCGCCTCCACGTCCCCGTACGGCACATGGGTGACGTCGCCGGGGAGCGGCAGGAAGGGGGTCTGCTTGCCGGGCTGGCCGGTGAGCGCCAGGGAGCCCATGGTCCGGCCGTGGAAGCCGCCGTCGGTGGCGACCATGTGGGAGCGGCCGGTGAGCCGGCCGATCTTGAACGCGGCTTCGTTGGCCTCGGCGCCCGAGTTGCAGAAGAAGACCTTGCCGGGGCGGCCGAAGAGGCCGAGGAGCCGCTCGGCGAGGGCGACGGGCGGCTCGGCGACGAAGAGGTTGGAGACGTGGCCGAGGGACGCGATCTGCTGCGACACGGCCTCGACGACCGCCGGGTGGGCGTGGCCGAGGGCGTTGACGGCGATGCCGCCGACGAAGTCCAGGTACTCCTTGCCGTCGGCGTCCCAGACCTTGGCGCCCTCACCGCGGACGAGCGGCAGCCGGGGGGTGCCGTAGTTGTTCATGAGGGAGCCCTGCCACCGCTGGGTCAGCTCCGTGTTGCCGTTGCCGGTCATTTCTCCCCCTGATCGTTCTGAGCGCCCCGGGCGTCCGGCACGACCATCGTGCCGATGCCCTCGTCGGTGAAGATCTCCAGCAGGATCGAGTGCTGGACCCGGCCGTCGATGACGCGGGCCGTGGTGACCCCGTTCCGTACGGCGTGCAGGCAGCCCTCCATCTTGGGGACCATGCCGCTGGAGAGCTCGGGCAGCAGCTTCTCCAGCTGGCTCGCGGTGAGCCTGCTGATGACCTCGTCGCTGTTCGGCCAGTCCTCGTAGAGGCCCTCGACGTCGGTCAGGACCATCAGGGTCTCGGCGCCCAGCGCCGCAGCGAGTGCCGCAGCCGCCGTATCAGCATTGACGTTGTAGACATGTCCGTCGTCCTGGGAGCGGGCGATGGAGGAGATGACCGGGATCCGGCCGTCCTCCAGGAGCGCCTTGATGGCGCCGGTGTCGATGGCGGTGATCTCGCCGACGCGGCCGATGTCGATCGTCTCGCCGTTTATCACCGGCTGGTGCTTGGTGGCGGTCATGGTGTGGGCGTCCTCGCCGGTGAGACCGACGGCGAGCGGGCCGTGCTGGTTGAGCAGGCCGACGAGCTCGCGCTGGACCTGGCCCGCGAGGACCATCCGGACGACGTCCATCGCCTCGGGGGTGGTGACCCGCAGACCCGCCTTGAACTCGCTGACCAGGCCGGCCTGGTCGAGGGCGGCGTTGATCTGGGGGCCGCCGCCGTGCACGACGACCGGCTTGAGGCCGGCGTGGTGCAGGAAGACGATGTCCTGGGCGAAGGCGGCCTTGAGGTCCTCGTCGATCATGGCGTTGCCGCCGAACTTGACGACGACGGTCTTGCCGTGGTGGCGGGTGAGCCAGGGCAGGGCTTCGATGAGGGTCTGCGCCTTCGGGAGGGCGGTGTGTTTCCGCGCGGTGTTGCTCATGACGAGTACGCGCTGTTCTCGTGGACGTAGTCGGCGGTGAGGTCGTTCGCCCAGATGACGGCGGACTCGGTGCCGGCGGCGAGGTCGGCGGTGATGACGACCTCCCGGTAGCGCATGTCGACGAGGTCGCGGTCCTCGCCGACGGAGCCGTTCCTGCAGACCCAGACGCCGTTGATGGCGACGTTCAGCCGGTCGGGCTCGAAGGCGGCCTTCGTGGTGCCGATGGCGGAGAGCACCCGGCCCCAGTTGGGGTCCTCGCCGTGGATGGCGCACTTGAGGAGGTTGTTGCGGGCGATGGAGCGGCCCACCTCGACGGCGTCGTCCTCGGTCGCGGCGTTGATCACCTCGATGCGGATGTCCTTGCTGGCGCCCTCGGCGTCGCCGATGAGCTGGCGGGCGAGGTCGTCGCAGACGGTCCGTACGGCCTCGGCGAACTCGTCCTGCGCGGGGGTGGCGCCGGAGGCGCCGGAGGCGAGGAGGAGGACGGTGTCGTTGGTGGACATGCAGCCGTCGGAGTCGACCCGGTCGAAGGTGAGCCGGGTGGCGCTGCGCAGGGCGGCGTCGAGGCCCTTGGCGTCGACGTCGGCGTCGGTGGTGAGGACGACGAGCATGGTGGCGAGGCCGGGGGCGAGCATGCCCGCGCCCTTGGCCATGCCGCCGACCGTCCAGCCGTCCTGGGTGACCACGGCGGTCTTGTGGACGGTGTCGGTGGTCTTGATGGCGATGGCGGCCTTCTCGCCGCCGTGCTCGGAGAGTTCGGCGGCGGCCGCCTCGACGCCCGGGAGCAGTTTGTCCATGGGGAGCAGGACGCCGATGAGGCCGGTGGAGGCGACGGCGACCTCGCCCGCGCCGATCTCCAGGACCTCGGCGACCTTCTCGGCGGTGGCGTGGGTGTCCTGGAATCCCTGCGGGCCGGTGCAGGCGTTGGCGCCGCCGGAGTTGAGGACGACGGCGGTCAGCTCGCCGTCGGCGAGGACCTGCTGGGACCAGAGGACGGGCGCGGCCTTGACGCGGTTGGAGGTGAAGACTCCCGCGGCGGCGCGGCGGGGCCCGGTGTTGACCACGAGGGCCAGGTCCGGGTTGCCGTTCGCCTTGATCCCGGCGGCGATGCCCGCCGCCGTGAATCCCTGCGCTGCGGTGACGCTCACGGAGCGACTCCAATCGTGGAAAGTCCGGTGGTCTCGGGGAGACCGAGGGCGATGTTCATGCTCTGGACCGCGCCGCCGGCGGTGCCCTTGGTGAGGTTGTCGATGGCGCTGATGGCGATGATCCGGTTCGCGTTGGCGTCGTACGCGACCTGCACCTGAACGGCGTTGGAACCGTAGACGGACGCCGTGGCGGGCCACTGCCCCTCGGGGAGCAGGTGGACGAAGGGCTCGTCCGCGTAGGCCTTCTCGTACGCGGCGCGCACGGTCTCGGCGGTGACGCCGGGCTTCGCGGTGGCGGTGCAGGTGGCGAGGATGCCGCGGGGCATCGGGGCCAGGGTGGGCGTGAAGGAGACGGTGACCCGCTCCCCCGCCGGTCCGCTGAGGTTCTGGATCATCTCGGGCGTGTGGCGGTGGCCGCCGCCGACGCCGTACGGGGACATGTTGCCCATGACCTCGCTGCCGAGCAGGTGCGGCTTGGCGGCCTTGCCGGCGCCGGAGGTGCCGGAGGCGGCGACGATGACGGCCTCGGGCTCGGCGAGACGGGCCGCGTACGCCGGGAAGAGGGCGAGCGAGACGGCCGTCGGGTAGCAGCCGGGGACCGCGACGCGCTTGGACCCCTCCAACGCGGCGCGGGCACCCGGCAGTTCGGGGAGGCCGTAGGGCCAGGTCCCGGCGTGCGGGGAGCCGTAGTACGTCTCCCAGTCGGCCGGGTCCACGAGGCGGAAGTCGGCTCCCATGTCGACGACGAGGACGTCGGGCCCGAGCTGCTCGGCGACGGCGGCGGACTGGCCGTGCGGCAGCGCGAGGAAGACCACGTCGTGTCCGGTGAGCTCCTCGGCGGTGGTGGGCGCGAGGACGCGGTCGGCGAGCGGGAGCAGGTGGGGCTGGAGGGCTCCGAGTCGCTGGCCGGCGTTGGAGTGGCCGGTCAGCGTCCCGATCTCCACGTGGGGGTGGGCGACGAGGAGACGCAGGAGCTCTCCGCCCGCGTATCCGCTCGCACCCGCCACTGCTACTCGTACCGTCATCGAAACCCTCCTCATGGATGGCATGACTATACGTGTCGCCGAACTTTTATGCAACGATGTGCCGGTCGGCGCGTCCGGCGTTCAGCGCTCCCGATATCCGGTCGTCCGTCGACGTACGGCCTGACAGGGTGTCCCCCATGCGTTCCGAGCCCGCGCACTCCGGACCCGTCCGCCACCACGACCACGGCACCTACCTCCTCCGGTTCATCGGGCGGATGCTCGTCGTCTGCCCGAAGTGCGGCGGCCGTGCGCTCGTCGCGCCCCGGCCCGGCCTCCCCGCACCGAAGTGCCTCAACACCCTGCTCTCCCGGCCCGTCGCCTCACCTGCGGCTACGGGGCCGTCGCCGAGTGGACGACCGAGCAGCGATGCACCGGTCCGGTCGGCTCGGCGGGCGACGGGGCGGTGGATCCCTTCTTCCTGCAGCCGCTCCGGCTCCAGACCCGCTGCGCGGGGCGGATCCTCTGGGCCTACGACGAGGAGCACGTCGACGCGCTCGCCGCGTACGTGGGCGCGCGGCTGCGCCACCGCCACTCCTCCCCGTCGATGGCGATGTTCGCCCGGCTGCCGCCCTGGACGAAGTCCGCGGACCGCCGCGACGAGGTCCTCGCCGGCTTGACCCGCCTCCGCGCCCTCGCCGAGCTCTCGGCTCCCGCCGACCGCTCGGACGCGGCCTGCGAACGCCGGCACCGCTCGTGCCACCACGGCAGCCGGCCGCTCCGGGGCGGGCCGCACCAGACCACGCCGCACAGCCGTACGCTCCCGTGGGACGTACGGGGAACGATGAACGGGGGAACTCATGGCGGCACATCACGCGGTGGACGGGCTTGCGAGCAATCCGGCGGCTCCGGCCGACGTACTGCTGCGGGTCCTCGCACTGTACGACGGCGACGACTGGATCGCGCGGCGGCTGTCCTTGCGCGCGTCGCTGCCCGACAGCGTGGCCGAGGCCATGCTCCACCATCCGGAGCGCCGGGTACGGGGCCTGCTCGCGGAGAGCGTGGCGGCCGACCCCGAGCTGCGCGCCCGTCTCCTCGACGGCCCGGCGTCGGACGCCATCCTGGTCGCCATCGGCCCTGAGCCCTACCGGGCCGTGGCGCCACCCCTGCCCGACCGGGCGTACGAGCGGCTGCTGACCCACGAGCGCGACGTGGTCCGGTACGAGACCGTCGAATCGGCCAGCGTGCCGGCGCACGTGCTGGTGCCGCTCGCCGGTCACGAGGACCCGCTGTTCCGGCGGGCCGCCTGCCGGCGCGTCTGGGGCGATCTCTCCGACGAGGTGCGTGCCGCGCTCCTCGCGGACGCGGACCCGGCGGTACGGACGGCCGCGTCCATGCAGGTCATGCACGAGGACGAGGAGCGTACGGCCGAGCTCGTCGAAGCCTTCGCGGACGACTGGCGGCTCGGGGACGTGCTGGAGCGGGGCCGGCTCGGGCGCGCCCTCGCCGAGCGCCTCCTCGCCGGGGGGACGCGGCTCGCGCAGCTCGTGCGCAACCCGGCCTTCCCCGCCGATCTGGCGGCGGGCCTCGCGGCGCACGAGGACCCCGCCGTGCGGCTCGCGGTCTCCGCCCGCCCCGAGCTGTCGGAGGAGGAGCGGGCCGCGATCGACTGGGAGGTCGGGCCCGAGGACCGGCTCGACACCCTGCGGTGGGTGTGGGACGCCCGCGAGGACCCGGACGTCCTGCGGCGTTGCGCGAGGTCGGCGCACACCTGGCTGCGGCGCAGCGCCGCGGTGTGCCGGGAGCTGCCCGAGGACTGCGTGGAGCTGCTGGCGGCCGACACGGACTTCGCCGTACGGCTGCTGCTCGCCGAGTGCCACCCGGTGGCGCCGCCCGAGCTGCTGCTCGACCTGTACCTGAACGGCACCCACCGGGCCACCGCCTCCCTGACCTCCCGGCCGCGGTTCCCGGCGGCGGGTCTCGCGGCGCGGTTCGCGGACGCGCCGGAGTGGGAGGCCCGGATGCTGGCTCTGCGCGATCCGGGGGCGACGCCCGCGCTCGTCGAGCGGCTGAGCCGGGACCCGGCGGGGTGGGTGCGGGGCACGGCCGCCTGCGACCCACGGCTTCCGGTGGCCAGGATCGTGGAACTGCTGGAGGATCCGAGTGTGGGGTCGATGGCGGCCTGCAACCGGGCGCTGCCGGTCTCGGAGATGCGGGCGCTGCTGGACCGGGCGGGCGTTCCCGACCTGGGGGCCTGAGCGGCTCCCCTGCCTGGGACCCGAGCGGCCCCCGCCCGGGGACCTGAGCGGCCCTCTGCCCGGGGCCCGAGCGGCTCCATGCCCCGGGCCCGAGCGGCTTCGTAAGTCTTCGAGCGCCTCCGGAAGAACCACCCTTTGCATGACCATGCGAGTTCATGCATAATCTTCCCATGTCCAAGGTCCTCACCTCCCTGCCCGCCGGCGAGCGCGTCGGCATCGCCTTCTCCGGCGGCCTCGACACGTCCGTCGCGGTCGCATGGATGCGCGACAAGGGCGCCATCCCCTGCACCTACACCGCCGACATCGGCCAGTACGACGAGCCCGACATCGCCTCGGTGCCCGGCCGCGCGAAGACCTACGGTGCCGAGATCGCGCGCCTGGTCGACTGCCGCGCCGCGCTGGTCGAGGAAGGCCTCGCCGCGCTCACCTGCGGCGCGTTCCACATCCGCTCGGGCGGCCGCGCCTACTTCAACACCACCCCGCTCGGCCGCGCCGTCACCGGCACCCTGCTGGTCCGCGCGATGCTGGAGGACAACGTCCAGATCTGGGGCGACGGCTCGACCTTCAAGGGCAACGACATCGAGCGGTTCTACCGCTACGGCCTGCTCGCCAACCCGCACCTGCGGATCTACAAGCCCTGGCTGGACGCGGACTTCGTGACCGAGCTCGGCGGCCGCAAGGAGATGTCGGAGTGGCTGCTCGCCCACGACCTCCCCTACCGGGACAGCACCGAGAAGGCGTACTCCACCGACGCCAACATCTGGGGCGCCACGCACGAGGCCAAGACCCTGGAGCACCTGAACACGGGCGTCGAGACCGTCGACCCGATCATGGGCGTGAAGTTCTGGGACCCGTCGGTCGAGATCGCCACCGAGGACGTCACGATCGGCTTCGAGCAGGGCCGCCCCGTGACGATCAACGGCAAGGAGTTCCACTCCCCCGTCGACCTGGTCATGGAGGCGAACGCCATCGGCGGCCGCCACGGCATGGGCATGTCCGACCAGATCGAGAACCGGATCATCGAGGCCAAGAGCCGAGGCATCTACGAGGCCCCCGGCATGGCGCTGCTGCACGCCGCCTACGAGCGCCTGGTCAACGCGATCCACAACGAGGACACCCTCGCCCAGTACCACAACGAGGGCCGCCGCCTCGGCCGCCTCATGTACGAGGGCCGGTGGCTGGACCCGCAGGCCCTCATGGTCCGCGAGTCGCTCCAGCGCTGGGTCGGCGCGGCCGTCACCGGCGAGGTGACGCTGCGGCTGCGGCGCGGCGAGGACTACTCGATCCTCGACACCACGGGCCCGGCGTTCAGCTACCACCCGGACAAGCTGTCCATGGAGCGCACCGAGGACTCGGCCTTCGGCCCGGTGGACCGGATCGGCCAGCTCACCATGCGCAACCTGGACATCGCCGACTCCCGCGCCAAGCTGGAGCAGTACGCGGGCCTCGGCCTGATCGGCACCGGCAGCCCCGCCATCGGTGCCGCCCAGGCGGCCGCGACCGGGCTGATCGGCACCATGCCGCAGATGCCCGAGGGCGGCGCCGAGGCCATCGCCTCCCGCGGCGAGGTCTCCGAGGACGAGGAGATGCTGGACCGGGCCGCGATGGAGTTCGGCACGGACTGACGCACGGCGCCACGACCGGGGAAGGCCGGTTCGACACCTTTGTGTCGGACCGGCCTTTTCGCTGGTCGAAGCGGTTCACGACGACCGCGGCGGCCCCGCTAGCGTCTGCCCGGAACGGAAGGGGGCGCGCCGTCGGAGCGCGCCCGGGGTGGGGAGTACGGAATGACGGAGACGGCACACGCGGCCCGGACGGCGGAGAGGGACTGCCCCGAGTGCGGGGAGCCCGTGGCCGAGGGCGGGCAGTACGTCACCTGGTGCACCGCGTGCGACTGGAACGTGGACCCCGAGGTGCGGGACGAGGAGTCTCCGGGACGGATCGAGCGCGTACGGCGGCGCCTCGCGCAGCAGTACGGGGAGCAGCTCCTCGCCGACCTCGCGGACCCGGCCGCCGGGGCCGAGCCCGGGGCGGCGGCGGACGGTGCCCGGACGGGGGCCCGGCGCGGGGTGGCCGGCTGGTTCGCGGCGGCGCTCGCGGTGACGGTCCACGGCGTGACCGTCGCCCTGCTCGCCGGCGGACTGTGGCTGCTCGTCGGCTGCTGGGGCAGGGGCGCCCTGCCCGTGCTCGGGGGCTTCCTGATCGCCCTCGCCGTCGTGCTCCGGCCCCGGTTCAGCCGCCTCCCGAAGGACGAGGGCCACCGGACGGTCCTGCGCCCGGCGGACGCGCCCCGGCTCTTCGCCCTGCTCGACGAGGTCGCCGGGACGGTCGGCACGGCGGGCGTACGGGCCGTGGTGATCGACGCCGAGTTCAACGCCTCGGTCAGCACGTACGGCATCCGGCGGCACCGCGTGCTCCACATCGGCCTCGGCCTCTGGGAGGCCCTGTCCCCGCAGGAGCGGATCGCCCTCCTCGGCCACGAGTTCGGGCACTACGCCCACGGGGACACCCGCCACTCCCTGCTCGTCGGCGGCGCCTTCCAGTCCCTCGGCACCTGGCGCTACACGCTGGCCCCGGCGCCCGCCCACACCCTGGTCGAGCACTTCGCGAACCTGGCGACCGCCCTGCCCCGGCTGCTCGTCGACGGCCTGCTCGTCCTGCTCGAACACCTGACCCTGCGCCAGTCGCAGCGCGCCGAGTACCTCGCCGACTCGACCGCCGCCCGCACCGCGGGTGCGGAGGCGGCGGCCGGGCTGATGGACCGGCTCCTCATCGGCGAGTCCGTCGCCGGCGCGCTCCGCCGGGAGTCCGTGGCGGCCCGGACCCGGATCGGCGGCGCGGCGCGCCGCGAGGATCCGGCCGAGGGCCTGTGGGAGCGGCTCGCCGCGCACGCGGCATCGGTTCCGGAGCGCGAGTACGAGCGGCTGCGCCGGGTCGCGGAGCGCCGCGGTCACCAGGTGGACTCGACGCACCCGCCCACCCATCTGCGGCACCGGCGGCTGACGCGGGGCACCCCGGGCGGGGCCCTGATCGTCCTGGACGCGGCGCGGGCGGCCGAGGTCGACGCGGACCTCGCCGAGGCGAAGCGGGGCGTGGCGCGGGAGCTCGTACGGCGCTGATCCCGCGAGCTCCCCGGACGGTCGCTGTCACATCCCGGCGGGTCCTCGCGTCAACGCGGTGACGGAACCGACGAGGAGTGAGGCGCCATGCACGACGACACGTTTCTGACCGCCCTGACCGGGCGTTTCGACGCCCACGAGGACCGGTTGCGGGCCGTCGCCCTGCGGATCACGGGGTCGCCTGCGGAGGCCGAGGAGGCGCTCGCGGCGGCCCGGGCTGGCCTCGGACAGGACGAGGGCGCGACGGTACGCGCCTGGCTGACGGCGGCCGTGGGCCAGGCATGCGTGCGGAAGGTCCAGGAGCGGAGGACCCACGCGTGGGGGCCGGGGCGGGGTGACGGGGCGCTCGGGCGCCTCGTCACGTCGGCCGACGGAGGTGGTGGGGGCGGAGGGGTCGACGGAGTCGGCGGGGTCGGCGGGCGCAATGGGCTAGACGGGCGCGATGGGCGCGATGGGCGCAATGGGCGCGACGGCACCGAGGGGTGCGATGGGGTCGAGGGGTGCGATGACGCCGAGAAGCACGAGGGGGTCGAGTCCCTGTGGCTGGCGTTGCTCGTGATGCTGGAGAGGCTCGGGGGCGAGGAGCGGCTCGCCTATGTCCTGCACGACGTGTTCGGGCTGCCGGCGCCCGAGACCGCCCGGATCCTCGGCGGCTCCCCCGAGGCGGCGGCGCGGCTGGCCCGGCGGGCCCGGGAGCGGATCCGGGGCGGCGGGGTGTCCCGTACCGAGGGCGAGCGGGAACGGCAGCGGGTGGTGGTGGCCCGGTTCCTGGCGGCCGCACGCGCGGGTGACGTCCGCGCGCTGGTGGCCGTCCTCGACCCGGGCGTCGTCGCGTACTCCGAGGGTGGACCGGTCCACGGGGTCGCCGCGGTCGCCGAGACGGCCGCCGCCTTCGCCCGGAGGGCGGAGGCGTGCCGGCCGGCGCTGGTCGACGGGGCCGTGGGCGCGGTCGGCTTCGCGGCCGGCCGGCCGGTCTCGGCGTTCGCGGCCACGCTGCGCCGGGAGCGGATCGTCACCCTCTCCCTCACCACCGGGGAGGACCGGGTACGCGCGCTCGACCTGGCCTTCCCCGACTGCTGACGCTCGTCGTCGGCCCGGCGCCCCGTCCGCGTCCCGGATCTCCCGGCCCTGGCCCCTGCCCCGCGTGTCAGGGTCAAGTCCGGGGCGGGAAGGGGTGATCCCCGAGGAACACCGCCACCTGGCGTCCTGGCCTTGAGACATGATCATCGATGCGCAGACCCACGTACGGGTCGCCCGCCCTTCGCGGGATCTCGCCGCCGCCGAGCGGTTCTACGTCGACGGGCTCGGCCTCGAAGTGCGGTGGCGGAGCACCGAGCGGGTGCCCGGGAGGCACGACCTGCTCACGGTCGGCCCCCGGGGCGGGGGCCGGCACTTCGAGCCGGCCTTCGATCCCGAGCACCCGGTGGAGCCCACGCCGACCGTCGAGGACCTGTTCGTCGTCCACCTCGGCGCGCCCGCCGAGGAGGAGCAGGTGGAGCGGCCGCTCGCCGCCGGCGGGACCCGGGTGCCCTCGCACCATCCGTACGGGGACGAGTACGGGGTCACCGTCGCCGACCCGGACGGGTACCGGCTCGTCCTGTGCTCCCGCTCCTGGAGCATATGACCGGGGCCGGTCCGCCCCTGGTCCGCCGGGTGGGCCCTAGTCCCTGCGGACCGCCCGCAGGACCACGAACTTCCGGTCGCTCGCGACGAGATCGCTGTTGCCGAAGATGCGGCGGAGCGTGACGTGGTAGCCGAGGTGGCGGTTGCCGATGACCCACAGTTCGCCGCCGGGCCGCAGGGCGCGCCGCGCGTCCGTGAACATGCGGCGGGCGGTGCGGTCGGTGGTGGCCTGATGGCTGTGGAACGGCGGGTTGTTGAGGACGAGGTCCACCGAGCCGGGGGCGAGTTCGGTGAGGCCGTCGCCGACGAGGAACTCGGCCTTGCGGTCCGTGCCCACGTGGGCGCGGAAGTTCTCCCGGGCCGAGGCGACCGCCTGGTACGACTCGTCGGTGAAGACGAGTTCCGCGTCGGGTTCGTGGAGGGCGATGGCGAGGCCGACGACGCCGTTGCCGCAGCCGAGGTCGGCGACGCGGGCGCGGCCGAGACCGCCGGGGAGGTTCGCGAGGAAGAAGCGGGTGCCGATGTCGAGGCGGTCGGCGCAGAAGACGCCGGCGTGGTTGACGACGGGCAGTCCGGGGAGACCGGGCGCGGGGGTGTCGGCCGGGAGGTCGTACGTGTAGGGCCACGGGTTCGGCCCGGGCTCGAGGGCCGGGTCGGGGGTGGTGTGGATGAGCCGGGCCTTCTTCACCGCGAGCGAGGTGCGGGTGGGGCCGAGGATCCGCTCGAAGAGCTTGAGCGTGGAGGTGTGGATGTCCTTGACCATGCCCGTGCCGACGATCACGGTGTCCTCGTGCACGGCGGGGGCGAGCCGGTGCAGTTGGTCCTCCAGGAGCGCGAGGCTCTTGGGGACGCGGACGAGGAGCACGTCGATCCGCTCGGGCGGCGGGTCCTGGGTGGTGAGCAGCCGGACGGCGTCCGGGGCGGCTCCGGCGCGCGCGAGGTTGGCCCGGGTCGCCTGCTCGCCGAGGTACGAGTCGGTGATCTGGACGAGTTCGCGGGGTCCCGCGGCCTGGAGCGCGGTGACGAGGGCTCCCCAGCGGTCGCCGAGGACGGCGACGCTGCCGGAGAGATCGGTCCCGGCCTCGGCGAGGTGCTCGAGGAGGTACTCGTCGGACGCGTCCCAGGCGCGGAGCTGGTCGCGCGGGTCCTCGGGGAATCGGGTCAGCGTGAAGGCGCCCCATGACGTGCTCAAACGGTTCATCGTGCTCTCAGGCTAGCCGGTCGGGGGCCCGGTTCCCCACCTTCGCGCGCGACCGGGGAGCCGTCAGCACAGGGCGGCGGTGAGGTGGAGGTGCCAGAGGCCGGGGCGGCCGGTGAGGGTGAGGGTGGAGAGGGGGCGGACGTCGACGTTCCAGTAGGTGGCGGGCGGGGCCTTGAGGGCGTACACGAGGGCGGCGCGTACGACGGAGGGTTCGGCGACGGCGACGATGGAGCCGTCCTCGGCGGGGCGGGTGTCGAGCCAGTTCCCTATCCGGGCGATGAAGGCGAGGAGCGGTTCGCCGCCGTGCGGGGCCGTGCGGGCGTCGGTGAGCCAGGCGTCGACGGCGGCCGGTTCGAGGGCGGCGACCTCGGCGAGGGTCAGGCCCCGCCAGCGGCCCATGTCGCAGTCGCGCAGCGCGGGCTGGGCGAGCGGGGCGTAGCCGAGGGCGGTGCCGGTGGCGCGGCTGCGCGGGGTCGGGGAGCAGTAGCGCAGTTCGGCCGCGCCGAGCGGGATGAGCGCGGGCGCGGCCTGCTGCACCTCGTACCAGCCGGCCTCGTCGAGCGGCCGGTCGTCGTCGAAGCGTTCGGCGAGCAGGGAGGAGCTGCGTGCCGCCGTGACGAGCGTCACCCGAAGACTCATGGCCGCGATCGTGAGGCCGGTGACCCTGCTGGTCAAGGGGTCATGTGGCGGGGTCCGAGGGGGTGGGGTTCACTGCTGCCCGAGAGACATCCACTTGTCCGGATTCTGCAGTGGCGTGAAACCGACCTTCTCGTACACGCCGTGCGCGTCGGCGGTGGCGAGCATGATGCGGCGCAGTCCGTACGGCGCCAGGTGGTCGCGGACGGCGGTGACGAGCGCGGTGCCGAGGCCGGTGCCGCGGGCCGGGCGGTCGACGTAGACGTCGCAGAGCCAGGCGAAGGTGGCGTAGTCGGTGACGACGCGCGCGTAGGCGCTCATCTCGCCGGTCTCCCGGTGGTAGGCGCCGAGGTTCAGCGAGCCCGCGATGGCGCGGTCCTGCTTCTCCCGAGGTCGGCCGAGCGCCCAGTAGGAGTCGGTGGAGAGCCAGTGGTGGACGCGGGCGGCGTCGACGCGGGCGGGGTCGGCTGAGATCTCGTACGCCCCGTGCATGACAGGGGTGCCGGGGGTGTCGGGGGTGGCGCTGTCGCTCATGGGCGAAGGCTTCCAGGGGCGGGCGGGGCTTGTCAGGCGAATTTGCCCCGGGCCGGGGACGGGGCGGGGCCGCACCCGGACGCGGTGCGGCCCCGCCGCCGGGGTCAGCCGGTGAGCTCGTCCACCGCCGTCCGCAGGCGCCGCACGCCCTCGGCGATCTCCGTGGGGCCGGCGACACCCGCGAAACTCAGCCGGATGTGGCCGGCGGGGGGCTCTGCGCAGAAGTAGGGGCGGCCGGGGGCGGCGGCGACCCCGGCGCGCAGGCCGGCGGTGAGGAGGGAGGCCTCGGGGAGGGTGTCGGGGAGGCGCAGCCAGAGGTGGTAGCCGCCGGAGGGGATGTACGGCAGGGCGAGTTCGGGGAGGTGACGGGTGAGGGCCGCGGTCATGACGTCCCGGCGGTTCTTGAGCTCCTGGGCGACGGCGCGGAGGTGGCGGGGCCAGGCCGGGGAGCCGACGAGTTCGAGCGCGGCCTCCTGGAGGGGCCGGGGGACGAAGAAGCTGTCGACGACCTGGATGGCGCGCAGTCGTTCCAGGACGGGCCCGCGGGCGGCGAGGGCGCCGACGCGGAGGCTCGCCGAGGTGATCTTGGTGAGGGAGTGGATGTGGACGACGACGCCGTCGGGGTCGTCGGCGACGAGCGGCGCGGGGAGCGGGCCCGCGTCCTCGTGGACGAGGCGGCGGGCGAAGTCGTCCTCGACGACGAAGGCCCCGGCGGCGCGGGCGATGCGGACGATCTCCCGGCGGCGCTCGGGGCGCAGCGCGGTGCCGGTGGGGTTCTGGAAGAGCGGCTGGCAGACGAAGACGCGGGCGCCGGTGGCGCGGAAGGCGGCTTCGAGGAGTTCGGGGCGCACCCCGTCGGTGTCGGTCGGCACGGGGACGGGGCGGAGTCCGGCGGCGCGGGCGACGGCGAGCATGCCGGGATAGGTGGGCGACTCGACGAGGACGGGGGTGCCGGGCGGGGCGAGGGCGCGCAGCGCGGTGCTGATCGCGGACTGGCCGCCGGCGGTGACGAGGATCTCGGCGGCGGTGACGCTGCCGCCGAGCTCGCGGGCGAACCACGCGCGCAGTTCGGGAAGGCCGTCGGTGGGCGGTCTGCCCCAGGCGCCGGGGCGGCGGCCGGCCCGGGCGAGGGCGGCGGCGAGGGCGCTCTCGGGCTGGAGGGAGGGGTGGAGGTAGCCGCCGTTGAACTCGATCACGCCGGGCGGGGGCGCGGAGAGGGTGACGAGGACGCCGGAGGCGTCGACGGCCCGGGGGACGAGTTCGGTGGCGGTGTCGGCGCTGAGGGCGACCTCCTGCCAGGAGGTGTCACCGACGACGGGGGTGGGGGTGCGCGGTGCGGCGCGGAAGGCGCCGGCGCCGGGGCGGGTGACGACGAGCCCTTCGGCGGCGAGCTGGGCGAGGGCTCGGGCGACGGTGACCGGGGAGACGTGGTAGCGCTCGACGAGCGCCCGACTCGACGGCAGCTTCCCACCGGGAGAGTAGCGGTCGAGCTCGGCCTTCAGGGATTTCGCCAGTTCCGCGACGCTGCTACGCTCGTGCATGAGAGCACACGATAGCGCTACTACCCCGACGACGATAGCGGTCACCGTCACCGGATCCCCGCGGCCGGGGTCTCCGCCCACCGGGTCCGCCCGCGCCACCGCCGCCCCCGGGACGAGCGGCACGCTGCTCGCCGGTCTCGGCGTGGTCGCCTTCTCGCTCACCTTCCCGTCGACCGTCTGGGGCCTGGAGAGCTTCGGCCCCTGGTCGCTGGTGGCCGTGCGCTCCACCCTCGCCGCGCTCATCGCCTGCGTCTTCCTCCTCGCGGGCCGGGTGCCGCTGCCCGAGCGCCGTCACTGGGCGGGCCTCGCGGTGGTCGCCTGCGGCGTCGTCATCGGCTTCCCGCTCCTGACCACGCTGGCCCTGCAGACCTCCACCACCTCGCACGCCGCCGTCGTCGTGGGCCTCCTGCCGCTCACCACCGCGACCGTCGCCGCCGTGCGGACCGGGCGGCGGCCGTCCCGTACGTTCTGGATCGCGGCCGTCTCCGGCGCCGTCGTGGTGCTGGGCTTCACGCTCCAGCAGAGCGGTGGCGCGGTCTCCACGGGCGACCTGTACCTCTTCGGGGCGCTGCTCGTGTGCGCGGCCGGCTACACCGAGGGCGGCCGGCTCGCCGCGCTCATGCCGGGCTGGCAGGTCATCGGCTGGGCCCTGGTCCTCTGCCTGCCGCTGATGTCCGTCGCCTCGGCCGTCGCGCTGTCGATCGAGCCGGTCCGCCTGACCGCGCACGGAATCATCGGCCTCGCCTGGGTCGCCGCCGGCTCCACCTTCTTCGGCCTGTACGTCTGGTACCGGGGCATGGCCGCGATCGGCATCCCCAGGGCCAGCCAGCTCCAGCTCGCCCAGCCGCTCCTCACCCTCTTCTGGTCGGTCTTCCTGCTCGGCGAGACCCTGCCGCTGGCCGCCCCGGTCGCCGCGGTGGCGGTCCTGGTCTGCATCGCCGTCACCCAGCGGGCGAAGAGCTGACGCGACGAATCGGGGCCGAACGGGCCACAATGGCAGAAGGAGGCCCTGCGCAGTACAGAACAGGAAGAGCCCGGTCGCGAGGAGGTCACCCCGATGCAGGCGAGCGTGGGCGACAAGCTGCTGGTACACGGCCGGACCGTCGGTCACCACGACCGCACGGCCAAGGTCCTTCAGGTACTGGGGGAGAACGGCACTCCCCCGTACCGCGTGAAGTTCGAGGACGACGGTCACGAGGCCCTGATGTCGCCGGGCCCCGACACCGTCGTACGCCACAGGCCGGAGTCGGGGACCGGCTGATTCCCTACTTCGGCGGACGGGCGCCGGTCGGGTAGTGATCGGCCACCACGGTGGTCATCGCCCCGATCGGGTCCGCGGCGACCTCCTTCGCGGAGAAGAAGCAGTGACCGCCGACCGAGGGGTACGCACGGGCGAGCTCCAGGTGGCGTGAGAGTTCCCGCGGGTCCTGCCAGGCCGCGGGCTGGGCGGGGTCGCCCGCCTTGTAGAGCGCCTCGCCGACGTAGAGGCCGACTCCGGTGTCCCGGACCACCGCGTCCCACCAGGGCAGCAGCTTGGCGTAGTCGGCGGCGGGCAGCCCGATGTTCCAGTACAGCTGCGGGATCACGTGGTCGATCCAGCCCTCCCTGATCCACTTCCGGGTGTCGGCGTACAGGTCGTCGTACGTCTGGACCCCGGCGCGGGAGTCGGAGCCCTCCGGGTCGGTGGCGATGTTCCGCCAGACCCCGAACGGGCTGATGCCGAACGCCGTGTGCTTCTTGATCTCCTTGATCCGGGCGGACATCTCGGAGACCAGCAGGTCGGTGTTGTTCCGCCGCCAGGACGCCTTGTCCGGGAAGTCCCCGCCGTACCGCGCGTACGCCTCGTCGTCGGCGAAGACCTGCCCGGCCACCGGGTACGGATAGAAGTAGTCGTCCCAGTGCACGGCGTCGATGTCGTAGCGGCGCAGCGCGTCCAGCATCGCGTCCTGGACGAAGCTCCTCACCTCGGGCAGTCCGGGGTTGTAGTAGAGCTTCCCGCCGTAGGGCAGTACCCATTCCGGGTGAAGCCGGGCCGGATGGCCGGCGACGAGCCGGCCCGGGTCGGTGTGGTTCGCCACGCGGTACGGGTTGAACCAGGCGTGCAGTTCGAGCCCCCGGGCGTGGGCCTCGTCGACCGCCGTGCCCAGCGGGTCCCAGCCGGGGTCGCGGCCCTGCGTGCCGGTCAGGTACTGCGCCCACGGCTCGTACGGCGAGGGCCACAGGGCGTCGGCGGTCGGCCGGACCTGGAGGACCACCGTGTTGAGCCGGCGTTCGACGGCCGTGTCCAGGTGGCCGAGCAGCTCCTCGCGCTGCCGCTCGGCGCTCAGCCCGGCGCGGGAGGGCCAGTCGCGGTTGGCGACCGTCGCCAGCCACATGCCACGGAATTCCCGCTTCCGGTACGGCTTCCGCCGTGCCGGCGGCGGGGCACCGGCCACCGAGGCTCCTGTCGTTCCCGTCACGGCGAGCGCCGCTCCGCCGACACCGGCCACGAACCCTCTTCTGCCGATAGGCCGCACTTGTACCCCTCCTCTGTCGGATACGTCACACGCACCCGGACAGCATGCCCGCCCCAGACGATCGATCATCGGTTAATGAGCGGTAACGTCGTGGGGGTAGAGACGGACGCACCCGGAATCACACGGGCGCTCCGCCGACGGAGAAGAGCGAAAGGCACGAGGTGACGGACTCCATGGCCGACATTGAGCGCGTCGGAGTGGTGGGCTGCGGCCAGATGGGCGCAGGCATCGCAGAGGTGTGTGCCCGGAGCGGGCTTGAGGTGAAGGTCGCCGAGACCACCGGCGAGGCGCTGGAGATCGGCCGCGCACGGCTCTACAACTCGCTGGCGAAGGCCGCCGAACGCGGCAAGATCAGCGAGGAGGAGCGGGACGCGACGCTCGCCCGCCTCAGCTTCACCACCGACCTGGGCGAGTTCGCCGACCGCGACCTCGTCATCGAGGCGGTCGTGGAGAACGAGCAGGTCAAGACCGAGATCTTCCAGGTCCTCGACCAGGTGATCACCCGGCCGGACGCCATCCTGGCCTCGAACACCTCCTCCATCCCGCTGGTGAAGCTGGCGGTGGCGACCTCCCGCCCCGACCAGGTCATCGGCATCCACTTCTTCAACCCGGCCCCGGTGCAGAAGCTCGTCGAGCTGATCCCGGCCCTCACCACCTCCGAGGGCACGATCAGCCGGGCGCAGGCCTTCGCGGAGAAGGTCCTCGGCAAGCACGCGATCCGCGCCCAGGACCGCTCCGGCTTCGTGGTCAACGCGCTGCTCGTGCCGTACCTCCTCTCGGCGATCCGGATGTTCGAGTCGGGCATCGCGAGCCGCGAGGACATCGACAACGGCATGGAGTTCGGCTGCGCCCACCCGATGGGCCCGCTGAAGCTCTCCGACCTGATCGGCCTGGACACGATCGCGTCGATCGCCGACTCGATGTACTCCGAGTTCAAGGAGCCGCTGTACGCCGCTCCCCCGCTGCTCCAGCGCATGGTGGACGCGGGTCGGCTGGGCCGGAAGACGGGCTCGGGCTTCTACCCGTACTCCTGAACGACCGGCACCCCCAGACACGGAGTCCGGCGTCCGACCCCTGACGCCGAACTCCGGCCGGACGGCCCGCATCCCCGCACAGGTACGGGCCGTCCGGCACATCCCGCTCCCCGTCTCAGCCGAGGCGCAGATGGTGGAGCATCAGCAGTCCGGCCGCCATGTTGGCCGCCGGGATCTCGCCCCGGGCGATCATGTCGGGGATCTGTTTCAGCGGGATCCAGGCCCGCCGCGAGGACTCGAACGCGTCCTCGGGCGGCCCTGTGTAGGTGGCCCGTTCCGCCCAGTAGAGGTGGTGGCGGGCGTCGGTGAGGCCGTTCGAGGGTTCGACGGTGAGGAGATGGCGCAGCGGCCCCGGCCGCCAGCCGGTCTCCTCCTCCATCTCGCGGGCGGCGGCGGCCTCGATGTCCTCGCCGTCCTCGACGACGCCGGCGGCCAGCTCCCAGCCCCAGCTGTCGGTGATGAAGCGGTGGCGCCAGAGCATCAGGACTTCGTCGGCCTCGTTGACGGCCGTCGCGACGGCGACCGGGCGGAGCCGGATCAGATAGTGGTCGAGGTGGCGGCCGTCCGGGAGTTCGACGTCCGCGAGGTTCACCCGGAACCAGCGGTTCTCATAGACGGAGCGTTCACTCAGTTTCGTCCACTGCACGTTCTTGCCACCTTCCGATCGGTCGGTGCTTGTTTGGTGGCAATATCGCAGCAGTTGACGGCTCACAGGGGAACGCGCAGCGCGCCGTCGATGAGGGCGGCGGCCTCCCGGGCGTCCCCGCCGCCGCTCGCGAGGAGATGCTCCCGGACCTGCGTCAGCCGGTCCCGCACCCGCCGCGAATCCATCCCCCGCGCCTGCTCCGTCATCTCCACCGCCGTGCGCGCCGCCCCGTCGGCCTCTCCCTGCCGCAGTTCGATCTGGCACAGCATGGCGAGCCGGTGCACCCGGCCCCGGTCGTGCGAGGGCATCCCGACCGCCGCCGACGCGTGCTCGTGGGCCGCCGCGAGTTCACCCAGACCGAGGAGGGCCTCCGCGACCTGGACGTTGACGAGCCCCGGCTGGACGTAACCGGTCTCGACCGGCTCCTCCCCCGGGCTGATCCGCTCCGCCGCCGCCTCGGCCCGCCCGATGCAGGCCAACGCGGCCGCCCCGTCGCCCAGATGCGCGTACG
This sequence comes from Streptomyces sp. NPDC004284, assembly GCF_042874035.1. Classification (NCBI taxonomy): domain Bacteria; kingdom Bacillati; phylum Actinomycetota; class Actinomycetes; order Kitasatosporales; family Streptomycetaceae; genus Streptomyces; species Streptomyces sp. NPDC004284. The sequence goes on from NZ_JBIAMJ010000006.1 coordinate 224,588, forward strand.
CCTTCGCCTGCATCGCCGTCAGGTCGGCGGCCAGCGCCGGGGTGATCCGCCGTCCCGCCGCCCGCAGCGCCGCCTCCGCGAACGCCACCGCCTGCCGGTACTCCCCCAGGAACAGGGACTGGTTGACCAGGAGCGCGATCACATACGCGCCGAACCCCCGGTCCCCGCTCGCCTTCGCGAGCCGCAGCGCCTGGTGGAAGTAGCGCTGGGCCAGCCCGTGCGCGTCGGCGTCGTACGCGCAGATCCCGGCCACCGCGACCAGCCCGCCGGTCGCCCGGTGCAGACGCCGCCCCAGCGCGTCGCCGTACGCGCCCCTGAGCAGCGGCGCGGTCTGGGCGTTGAGGAAGCCGACGATCCGGGCCCGGGTCGCGATGCCGCCGGCCCTGCGGTACATCTGCTCGTAGTGCGACCGGGCGGCGATCAGGACGGTGATGTCGGCCGCCGAGACCGTCGTCCGGCCCGTACGGGAGACGTCCACGTCCTCCGGCGGGTTCTCCCACTCCCACACGGGCATCACCGCCGGGGTGCCGGTCACGGCGGCCGCGGCGACCATGTGCGGCCGCTGCTGCTCGTCGGAACGCCACAGCGCGGCCGCCCGCTCCACGAAGACGGAGAGCGGCGAACCGGCCGCCGCGGGCGGGCCGCCCGGCACCCCGAGGCCGATGTCGTCCAGGGTCACCTGCCGGTGCAGCCGGGCGGCCAGCACCTCGCAGATCAGGTCCGGCACCTGGCCTCGCGGCCGCTGGCCCTTCAACCAGCGTGCCACGGCGGTGTGTTCGTACCGCAGGGCGAGGCCCCGGGCCCGGCCCGCCCGGTTCACATGGGCGGCCAGGCCCGCGTTCGAGACGCCCGCCTCGTCGAGCAGGGCGTCGAGCAGGGTGTTGGGCTGCATGGCCGCTCCGGTGGCTCGCATGGCCGCTCCGCTCGCTCGGTGGGCTCAGCGTAGCGGTGGCCGATTTCGCACGGGGTGTGAACGAAGTACCCGTTCTCCCGGTCCGCGTACTCTGCCACGCTCGTCCCGGCCCCGGTTGACTGTGCTTCTCGCCGCAAGGCGACGACCGGGCCGCCGGCTCCCCCTCGTACAGTGCGGCCGCCCGGTCCGCGCCGTCCGCCCCGCTGATCTGCCCGACACTCCGTGGCGGGGCGGGCGGCGCCGGTCCCGGCCCCCTCCGCTCAGCAGTGCGAGGAGGGGGCGGGCCGGGGACGGCGCAGCCCGGGTTCGGCGGGCTGCGCCGGTACCCGGACACGGTCGTTGCGTACGACGAGCAGCGCGATGTCGTCGGCGGGCCGGCCGCCCGTGTGGTGCAGCAGCTCCTCGTGGACCCGGCGGACCACGGCGGCGGGCGCCTCCCCGGGCATCGCGGCCAGGGCCGCGTCCAGCGCGAAGAACCGGCCCCGCCGGTCACGCGCCTCCTCCGCGCCGTCGGTGTGCAAGACCAGCGTCTCGCCGGGCAGCAGCCGGGCCGCCGCGTACGGCACGATCGCGGCGGGCAGCGGCAGCACCCCGAGCGGGGGCAGCGGGTCCCCGACCGGGAGCCGCTCCACCCGGTGTCCGAGGCGGTACGGGCCGGGGTGGCCGCAGTTGAGGACGGCGAGACGCCCGTCGGCGCGGACCTCCAGGAGCAGCAGGGTGACGAACTCCTCCGCCGCCGGGTGCTCGGGGTCCGCCCCCGCCCGCGCCGGGTGCTCGTCCCGCGCCCGCTCCCGCAGATGACGCTCCAGGGCCCGCTCCAACCGCCGCAGCACCCCGGCGAGTTCGGGCTCGTCGTGGGCGGCCTCGCGGAAGCTGCCGAGCACCGCGACCACCGCGCCGAGCGCGGCGAGCCCATGGCCCCGGACGTCCCCGATGACGATCCGCACCCCGTAGGGGGTGGCCACCGCCTCGTACAGGTCGCCGCCGACGGACGCGCCCCGGGAGGCGGACAGCTGCCCGGCGGCCAGCGCGAGACCGTCGAGCCGGGCCGGCGGCGGGCGCAGCAGGACCCGCTGGGTGGCGGCCGCGACGGCCCGGACCCGGTCCAGTTCCCGCACGAGCCCCCGTCGCATGCCCAGCACCATGCCGAAGCCCACGGTGACGAAGACGACGCTGGTGGCGATCCGCATGGGCAGCCCCGGCTGCCGGGCCAGCGGACAGCCGAACCTCCACGCCACGGCCACGGCACCCCACGCGGCGGGAAGGCCGAGCGGGGCCAGTCGGCGGAGCCGGGAGCCATCTGCGGGCAACGACCTGGTACGGATCATGCACGGCCCTTCCCGAGCCACGACAGCGCCCGAAGGCCCTGCGGCACACAGGTCCGCGCCTGCGGCCGCGTCGATTCTGCCGACCCCTCGGTCCGCCGCGGAACACCCCTCGGCGATCTCACCCGAAGGAGTGAGCACCCCTGCCGCGCCGCCCTCCGCCAGGGCTCCGCCACGGGCACGGGCGGCCGGATCCCGAGCGGGCGTGCGGATCCAGGGCTCCGTCGAACGGCGGAGGGCCGCCCCGGGGAATCCCCGGGGCGGCCCTCCTGGTGGTGCTGCCGTGCCGGTCAGGCGCCGCGCAGGACGGCGCCGGTGCGCTCGGTGGCCAGGGCGACCGCGGCGTCACGGGCCGCGGTGGCCTCGTCGACCGTGAGGGTGCGGTCCGGGGCGCGGAACTTCAGCGCGTACGCCAGGGACTTGCTGCCCTCGCCGAGCTGGTCGCCGGTGTAGACGTCGAACAGCCGGATGGACTCCAGGAGTTCACCCGCGCCCTCGGTGAGGGCGGCCTCGACGTCGGAGGCCGGGACGTCGGAGGCGACGACCAGGGCGACGTCCTGGGTGGCGACCGGGAAGGAGGAGATACGGGGGGCCTTCACAGGACCCTCGTTCGCCTTCTCCAGGAGGTCCAGGTCGATCTCCATCGCGCAGGCGCGGGCCGGGAGGCCGAACGCCTTCACCACGCGCGGGTGGAGCTCGCCGGCGTGGCCGACGAGGACCTTCTCGCCGTCCACCTCGACGTGGAACGCGGCGCAGCGGCCCGGGTGCCAGGGCGCGTGCTGGTCGGCGCTGATGATCAGCTCGACGCCGGCCTCGGCGGCCACGGTCCGGCCGGCCTCGATCGCGTCCGCCCAGTCGGACGGGCGGCCCTTGCCCCACCAGCCGGCCTGCTCGCGCGCACCGGCGAGGACGACGGCGGCGCGGCGCGGCTGCTCGGGCAACGCGGCGTTGACCCGGGCGATCTCCTCGTCGGAGGGGCGCTGGTCGACGCCCAGGCGGACGGCGACGCCCGGCTGGCCCTCGGTCGGGCGGAAGACCAGACCGGTCTCGAAGAGCGCCAGGTCGTGGCTGCCGCGGCTGTCGTTGCGACGGAGCGCGCCGAGCAGGCCCGGGAGCAGCGTCGTACGGAGCGCGGGCTCCTCGTCGGAGAGCGGGTTGACCAGCTTCACGACACGGCGACGGGCGTCGTCCGCGTCGAGGCCGAGGTGGTCGAGGGCCTGCTCGCCGATGAACGGGTAGTTCAGCGCCTCGACGTAGCCGGCGCCGGCCAGGGCGCGGCCCACGCGGCGGTGGGTGCGCTGGCGCTCGGTGAGTCCGCGGCCGGCCGGGGGCTTCGGCAGCGTGGAGGGCAGGTTCTCGTAGCCCTCCAGGCGGATGACCTCTTCGGCCAGGTCGTTCGGCACGTAGAGGTCGGGACGCCACGACGGGACGGTGACGACGAGCTCGTCCTGGCCGTAGACGTCGCAGCCGACCTCCTGGAGGCGGCGGACGACGATCTCGCGGCCGTAGTCGACGCCCGCGACCTTGTCGGGGTGGTTCGCCGGCATGGTGATGGTGTGCGGCGCGGAGGGGGCGGCGATCTCGGTGACGCCGGCCTCCGCGGTGCCGCCCGCGAGGAGCACGAGCAGGTCGACCGTGCGCTGCGCGGCAGCGGCGGCGGCCTGCGGGTCGACACCGCGCTCGAAGCGCTTGGACGCCTCGGAGGACAGCTTGTGGCGGCGGGCCGTGCGGGCGATCGAGATCGCGTCGAAGTGCGCGGCCTCGATGACGACCTCGGTGGTGCCGGTGACGGCGCCGGTCTCGGGGTCGGTGACCGGGTCGGCGATCTCGGTGTTGGCCCCGCCCATGACACCGGCGAGGCCGATGGGCCCGCTGTTGTCGGTGATGACCAGGTCGCCCGAGTCGAGGACGCGGGCGGTGCCGTCGAGCGTGGTGAACTTCTCGCCGGCGGCGGCGCGGCGGACCCCGATGGGCCCGTCGACGCGGCTGCGGTCGTAGGCGTGCAGCGGCTGGCCGAGTTCGATCATCACGTAGTTGGTGATGTCGACGGCGAGCGAGATCGGGCGCATGCCGGCCTTCTGCAGGCGGCGCTGCATCCAGATCGGGCTGCGGGCCTCGGGGTCGAGACCGGTGACGGTGCGGGCGGTGAAGCGGTCGCAGCCGAGCGGGTCCGCGATCTGCACCGGGTAGCCGAACGCGTTGGGCGCGGGCACGTCGAGCAGCGCCGGGTCGCGCAGCGGCAGGCCGTAGGCGGTGGCCGTCTCGCGGGCGACGCCGCGCATCGAGAGGCAGTAGCCGCGGTCCGGGGTGACGGCGATGTCGAGGACCTCGTCGTACAGCTCCAGGAGGACCGTGGCGTCCGTGCCGACCTCGTGCTCCGGCGGCAGCACGATGATGCCGTGCGTGCCGTCGTCGCCCATGCCGAGCTCGTCGCCGGAGCAGATCATGCCCCGGGAGACGCGGCCGTACGTCTTGCGCTCGGCGATCCGGAAGTCTCCGGGGAGCACGGCGCCGGGCAGGGCCACGACGACCTTGTCGCCCTCGGCGAAGTTCCGGGCGCCGCAGATGATCTCCTGGGGCTCGCCGGTGCCGTTGGCCTGGCCGACGTCGACGGTGCAGAAGCGGATGGGCTTCTTGAACTCCGTCAGCTCCTCGATGGTGAGGACCTTGCCGACCACCAGCGGGCCGGTCAGGCCGGCGCCGAGCTGCTCGACGGTCTCGACCTCGAGGCCGGCCGAAATGAGCTTGGCCTGGACGTCGCGGCCGGTGGTGGTCTCCGGCAGGTCGACGTACTCCCGCAGCCAAGAAAGCGGGACCCGCATCAGATCTCCATCCCGAACGGCCGGGTGAACCGGACGTCACCCTCGACCATGTCTCGCATGTCTTCCACGTTGTGGCGGAACATCAGCATCCGCTCGATGCCGAACCCGAAGGCGAATCCGCTGTACTTCTCGGGGTCCACACCGGCGGCGACGAGCACCTTCGGGTTGACCATGCCGCAGCCGCCGAGCTCGATCCAGCCCTCGCTGCCGCAGGTGCGGCAGGGACGGTCCGGGTTGCCGACGGACTCGCCGCGGCAGACGTAGCAGAGCATGTCCATCTCTGCGGACGGCTCGGTGAAGGGGAAGAAGTTCGGCCGCAGCCGGGTCTTCATGTCCGGGCCGAAGAGCGCCTGGACCATGTGGTCGAGGGTGCCCTTGAGGTCGGCCATGGTCAGGCCCTCGTCGACGGCGAGCAGCTCGATCTGGTGGAAGACCGGGGTGTGCGTGGCGTCGAGCTCGTCGGTGCGGTAGACGCGGCCGGGGCACACCACGTAGACCGGGGGCTCCCGGTCGATGAGGGTGCGGGCCTGGACCGGCGAGGTGTGCGTACGGAGCACGACACCGGACTCGTCGCCCGTGGTGACGGTTCCCTCGGTGGTTCCCTGGACGAAGAAGGTGTCCTGCATCTGCCGGGCCGGGTGGTCCGGGACGAAGTTGAGGGCGTCGAAGTTGAACCACTCCGCCTCGACCTCGGGGCCTTCGGCGACCTCGTACCCCATGGCGACGAAGACGTCGGAGACCCGCTCCATGAGCGTGGTCAGCGGGTGCCGGGCACCGGCCGGGACGCGGTCGTACGGCAGGGTGACGTCGACGGCCTCCTCGACGAGGACGCGTGCGTCGCGCTCGGCCTCCAGCTCGGCCTGCCGGGCGGCGAGCGCCTTGGAGACGAGGCCGCGGGCCTGGCCCACGATCTTTCCGGCGGCGGCCTTGGCCTGCGGGGGCAGGGCGCCGATCTCACGGTTGGCGAGCGCCAGCGGCGAGGTGCCACCGGTGTGCGCGGTCTTCGCGTGTGCGAGCGCGTCGAGGTCGCCTGCGGCGGCGAAGGCGGCGAGCGCCTCGTCCCGCATGCGCTCGATCTCTTCCGGTTTCAAGGCCTCGACCTCGACCGGGTCGTACGACTTATTGGGTGCCGACATCTCTTCCCGTGCTTCCGTTGGCTGGCTGGGCGGCCCCGCTCGACGTCAAGGGCGCAAACGTGCCAAAGGACGAGTCTAACGGGGTGAGGGGACGCGAATGAGCCCGTGGGCGGCCGGGCGGCTCCTGAGTCTCGTACGGTCTCGACTGCTGAGACCTCAGAGGAGATGGGCCGGGGTGCCGACGGGCAGGATAAATCGGAACTCGGCCCCGCCGCGGGGGGCCCGTCCGACGGTGATGGTGCCGCCGTGGGCCTCGACGACGCCTTTGACGATGTAGAGGCCGAGGCCCGTGCCGCCGCGCTTGCTGCCCCGCCAGAAGCGGGTGAAGACGCGGCTCATCGACGCTTCGGGGATGCCGGGGCCCTCGTCGCGCACGGTGACCTCCGTCCCCTCTTCTCCGTCGTCTCCCAGCGTGGTGGGTGCCACCTCGATGGTGACGGTTCCGTCGCCGTGGCGCACCGCGTTTTCGAGGAGGTTGCCGAGGATCTGGTCGATCTTGTCGGGGTCGGCCCAGAGCGCGGGCAGCTGTGGCCTGATCCGTACGAAGAAACGGTCCGGGGACTGGCCGCCGGTGGTGTGCACCTGGATGTGCCGGCCGATGGCGGCGGCGATGTCGACGGGCTGGCGGCGCACTTCGAGGCGGCCCGAGTCGATCCGGGAGATGTCGAGGAGTTCGGCGATGAGCCGCTTGATGCGGCCCGCGTCGGCGTCGACGGTCTCCAGCATGAGCCGCTTCTGCTCGTCGTTGAACCGCTCCCACTTGTCCAGGAGGGTGGCGGTGAAGCCCTTCACGGAGGTGAGCGGGGAGCGCAGCTCGTGGGCGACGGTGGCGATCAGCTCGGCGTGGCTGCGCTCGGTGCGGCGGCGCGCCTCGGTGCCGCGCAGGGAGACCACGACCCGGCGGACGGGCCCGGTGGGGTGCTCACGGACGTACCGGGCGGAGACGAGGACCTCGCGGCCGCCGGGCAGCAGCAGATTGCGCTCGGGCTGGCCCCTGCGGGTGGAGAGGCCGCCGTACGGATCGGTCAGCGCCCACCAGCGGCGCCCCTTGAGGTCCTCCAGGGGCAGCGCCTCTTCGAGGGGGAGCCCGAGGGCCCGGTCGCCGGGGACGGCGGTGATGCGGCCGGCGGCGGCGTTGAAGCAGACGACGCGGCCGGTCTCGTCGGCGATGACGAGACCGTCGGGCAGGTCGTCGGGATCGATCCCGGCGAACACGTCGGTCGATACGGGGCCGGGGCCGGGTGGCTCTGCGGCGGCTCCGGGCGGCGCGGGGCTGGTTCCCTGCGGCTCGGGGCCGGTTTCGGGGGGCTCCGGGGCGCGCGGGGTGCTGCTCCGTGCCTGTGCGGGACTGTCCGTGCCGACCGTCATCCCCGTTCCCCACCCCTCCGTGCAGTGCAGTGGGCCCCCGAGTGCGTCACTCTACTGGGCGGGGAGGGCGGAATGGACCCCTCAGGCGGAGGTTCGGGGGCGCTGGGCGCGGGCGGAGGCGTACAGGCAGACCGCGGCGGCGGTGGCGAGGTTGAGGCTCTCGGCCTTGCCGTGGATCGGGACGCGGACGACGGCGTCGGCGAGCGCCCGGGTCTCCTCGGGCAGTCCCCAGGCCTCGTTGCCGAAGATCCAGGCGGTGGGCCCGCCCATGGTGCCGGCGTCGAGCTCGTCGTCGAGGTCGTCCTGACCGGCCCCGTCGGCGGCGAGGATCCGTACGCCCGCGCTCTTGAGGCCGGCGACGGCCTGCTCGACGGGGACGCCGACGGCCACCGGCAGGTGGAAGAGGGAGCCGACGGAGGCGCGGACGGACTTGGGGTTGTAGAGGTCGACGGAGGCGTCGGTGAGGACGACGGCGTCGGCGCCGGCCGCGTCGGCGCAGCGCAGCACGGTGCCGGCGTTCCCGGGGTCGCGGACGTGCGCGAGGACGGCGACCAGCTTGGGCTTGGCGGCGATGATGTCCTCGAACGGCGAGTCGAGGAAGCGGCAGACGCCGACGAGGCCCTGCGGGGTGACGGTCTGGGAGACCTCGGCGAGGACGGCGTCGGAGGCGAAGTGGACGCGGGCGCCGGCGGCGCGGGCGGCGTCGATGATCGCGGCGTAGCGCTCGGCGGCCTCGACGGTGGTGAACAGCTCGACGAGGGTGGGCTCGCCGCCGGCGCCCCGGTGCTCGACGGCCTCGCGGACGGCCTGCGGGCCCTCGGCGATGAAGAGGCGGTCCTTGCCCCGGAAGTTGCGCTTGGCGAGCCGCCGGGCGGCGACGACGCGCGGGGAACGCGGGGAGATCAGCTCGGGGGTGACCATGAGGTGCGGCGGTTCTCTCTTCGGGGCCGGGGACGGTACGGGCGGCCGGTGGTCCTACGGGCCGGGCTAGGGGTTTCCTGGGGCCGACGCACCCGGACCCGCAGGCGCGAGCGCGCTGCGGGTCCGGGCGGAAGTACTGCGGGCCTGGAAGATCAGGCGGCGACCTTCGGGGCGTTGACGTCGGCCGGGAGGGCCTTCTGCGCGACCTCGACCAGCGCGGCGAACGCGTTGATGTCGTTGACGGCCAGCTCGGCGAGGATCTTGCGGTCCACCTCGATGTTGGCGGCCTTCAGACCCTGGATGAGGCGGTTGTACGTCATGCCGTTCTGGCGGGCAGCGGCGTTGATGCGCTGGATCCACAGCTGACGGAAGTCGCCCTTGCGCTTCTTGCGGTCGTTGTAGTTGTAGACCAGCGAGTGGGTGACCTGCTCCTTGGCCTTGCGGTACAGGCGCGAACGCTGACCGCGGTAGCCGGAGGCCTGCTCGAGGATCGCCCGGCGCTTCTTGTGGGCGTTGACTGCCCGCTTGACGCGTGCCACTTCTTAACTCCTTGTAGCGGGGTCGTGGTGGTCCTCACACGACCCGAAAAACGGATGGGTCCCGGACGGTGCCGGATGCCCTCGTCGCCGAGGGCGGGAGATCAGATCAGATGCCCAGCATCTTCTTGATCTTGGCGGAGTCACCCGGGGCCATCTCGGCGTTGCCGGTGAGGCGACGCGTCAGCTTGGACGACTTGTGCTCGAGCAGGTGGCGCTTACCGGCGCGCTCGCGCAGGATCTTGCCGGAGCCGGTGACCTTGAAGCGCTTCTTGGCACCGGAGTGCGTCTTGTTCTTCGGCATAGCGCCGTTCTCTCCTCGTCAGTGGCGCTCCCCCCGGTGCGGGCACCGGTCGGCGGGGAGCGTCATTCTTCGATTGGGTGGGACCGGACGGAATCCGGGGGCCGCCGGGAGGCAGCCCCCGCGGATCACGCCTCGGCGTTCTCGGCCGGGGTCTCGGTCGAGGTCTCCTCGGCAGCGGCGGCGGGGGCCTCGGACGTACCGCCCTGGCGCTCCGCCTTGCGCGCGGCCTGGGCCTCGCGAGCCTCGGCCATGGCCTCGGTCTTCTTCTTGTGCGGACCGAGAACCATGATCATGTTCCGGCCGTCCTGCTTCGGGTTGGACTCGATGAATCCAAGCTCCTGGACGTCCTCGGCAAGGCGCTGCAGAAGTCGGTAACCGAGCTCCGGGCGGGACTGCTCACGACCACGGAACATGATCGTGATCTTGACCTTGTCGCCCTGCTTGAGGAACCGGACGACGTGACCCTTCTTGGTGTCATAGTCGTGCGGGTCGATCTTCGGCCGGAGCTTCATCTCCTTGATGACCGTGTGCGCCTGGTTCTTGCGCGCCTCACGGGCCTTCATGGCCGACTCGTACTTGAACTTCCCGTAGTCCATGAGCTTGCACACGGGCGGGCGGGCGTTCGCCGCGACCTCGACCAGGTCCAGGTCGTACTCCTGAGCGAGCTCCAGGGCCTTGGCAAGGGGGACGATGCCCACCTGCTCGCCGCTGGGGCCGACAAGACGCACCTCGGGAACGCGAATCCGCTCGTTGATGCGGGGCTCGGCGCTGATGGATCCTCCTCGGTAGCACCACGCGACCGCCTTGGCGGACGGACACGTCACGTGAAACAGTTGAGACCAACCGGGCCGGTACATGAAAAATGCCCCGGACGGTACACAGGCGGGGCTCCACGGAAAACCGGAGCACCACCACGGTGAACCGCGGGGCGCACATCGGGCGGCTCCATCGTCCGTACGGAACGATGGGCGCCACCTGACCGGTGACCCGCCACCCGTGAGGGTGGTCAGGTGGGAGTACGGAGCCTCCACTTGTGGGCCGGACACAGAGATGTCCGGCCGGTCGTTACACAAGGTTAGCAGGACCCGGCGGTCGGCGCGAACCGTACGTCCGCTTATCGTGTGGGCATGAGCGAGACGCCCCAGAACGAGTCCACGGACTCCCCCGACTTCGAATCCATGACCCGCGACATCGCGGAGGTCCCGGCGGTCGAGGTGATCGTGACGGTCGCCGTCAACCTGATGAGCGCCGCCGCGGTGAAGCTCGGGCTCACCGAGGAGGGCGACAAGTACAAGGACCTCGACGAGGCGCGCAAGCTGATCCACGCGCTCGCGGGCCTCCTGGACGCCGGCGCGACGGAGGTCTCCTCCTTCCACGCGGCGCCCCTGCGGGACGGCCTGAAGTCCCTCCAGCTCGCCTTCCGCGAGGCCTCCCTGATCCCGGACGAGCCGGGCCAGGGGCCGGGCGAGAAGTACACGGGCCCCGTGTACGGCTAGGACCCGGTCGGGACGGTTACCGCTTGACGTAGAAGGGCTCGCCGGGAGGCGTGGCCGAGGCCGGCAGGAGTGCCAGGTCGAGGCCCCGCACCAGGCGGGCCCTCAGTGTTTCGTCGGCGGCCAGGGCGCGGGCGACGCGCTGGGCGGCCTCCGCCGGGGAGGCGTCGGCGTCGAGGACCAGGGCGAGGGTGCCGTCGGCGGTGCCGGGGCCCAGGTGGGCGCGGAGCACGGCCGGCTCGGCGGCGACGGCGGCGCGCACGGCGTCCCGTACGGCCGGGTCGTCGAGCGGGTCGGTGCTGGAGCGGCCCTCGGCGAGGGCGAGCAGCGCGGAGCCGGTCACCTGGTACGGCACGGGGCCGGACATGTCCAGGACCAGGGTGTCGGCCTTCTCGTGGACGAGGGCGGCGAGGGCCTGGTGGGTGGGGACGGCCACGGGGCGGGCCTCGGGGTCCCAGAGGGCGAGCGAGGCGATCGAGGTGAAGGCCGGCAGGGCCCGCCGGTCGCCGGCCGTGAGGGTGGGGACGGCCATGTCGCTCGTCTTCTCCTGCTTCAGGCCCGTCTCGGGGTCGATCTCGACCTCGCCGAGGACGGCGACCACGGGGACGAGCAGCCGGGCCCCCCTCAGGGCTTCGAGGACCGGGCCGTGGGCGGTTCTGTCCTCCGCCCAGGCCGCGAGGGCCGCGGCGAGCCGCGGGTCGGCGGTGCCGTCGTCTTCGGAGAAACCGGGGTCAGGGATGTTCTTGAGCGCCACGCACCGAGCCTAACCGGCGCCTTCCGGGCGTCGGCTAGGAGGTCCCGTGGGCGCGCCGGAGCATCACGGCGGTGAGGAGCAGGAGGGCGCCGAGTCCGCCGGCGACGGGGGCGAGCAGACCGAGGGGGTGGCTCTCCTCGGCGGCGGGGAGGGGGCCGGGCCCGAAGTACCGGCCCTGGTAGCCGGTGGCGGTGTTCTTGGGGTCGCCGCCCTTGATCCGGGCCCCGGCGGCGATCGCGGCGGCCGGGTCGACCGTCCCGTACCCCTTGGCGTCGCTGTGGCCGCCCTTCGGCCGGTTGCGGGCGGTGTCGATGAGGAGCCGCTTGATCTGGGCGGGGGTGAGGTCGGGGTGCGCGGAACGGACGAGGGCGACGGAGCCGGAGACGAACGCGGCGGCGGCGCTGGTGCCCCAGCCCTCGTAGTAGCGGCGGTCGGGGTCGGCGATGACGATGTCGTCGCCGGGGGCGCTGACGGTGGCGTACCAGCGGCGGGTGGAGAAGGCGGCGTGGGTGCCGTAGCGGTCGACGGCGGCGACGGCGATGACGCCGGGGTAGGCCGCGGGGTAGGAGATGTGGTCGCCCTTCTCGCCGCCGTTGCCGGCGGAGGCGACGACGGAGACGCCCTTGGCGAGGGCGTACTGGACGGCGGCGTCCTCGCCCGCGTCGGGGTGGGCGGACTTGGAGTCGTCGCCGAGGGAGAGGTTGATGACGTCGGCGCCGTGGTCGGCGGCCCAGCGGATGCCTTCGGCGAGGGCGGTGCCCCGGGCCTTGCGGGCCTTGTCGCGGGCCTTGTCGGTGGATTCCAGGATGACCCGCACGGGGAGGATCCGGACGTCGGGGGCGACGCCGAGCACGCCGTCCTGGCCGCCGGGCCCGTGGCCGTGCCCGGCGATGATGCCGGCCATGGCGGTGCCGTGCCGGGCCCAGGCGCGGTCGCCCCTGGACGCCCCGAAGCCGATGAGGTCGCGTCCGGCGAGGACGGAGCCCGCGAGGTCGGGGTGTTCGGCGTCGACGCCGGTGTCGAGGACGGCGACGGTGATGCCCTTGCCCCGGGTGGTGCGCCAGGCCTCCGTGGTGTGGAGGGCTTCGAGGCCCCATTGGCGGGCCCGGATGGTGTCGGCGTGCGCGGGGGCGGTGGTGGCGGGCAGGACGGAGAAGGCGGCGGCGAGCAGGGCGGCCGCGCCGGCGCGGGCCCGGTGCCGGTGGGTGGGTCGGGTCACCGGGCGTTCTCCTCGGCGGCCGTGGTGGCGGCCGTGCGCAGCAGGCGTACGAGGCGTTCGGTGATGCCCTTGGCCTCGTGGCCGAGGCCGGACTGGGCGGTGGCGTCGGTACGGTTCGCGGTCATGGCCCGGTCGGCGGGGACGGGCCCGCCGTCGACGGTCCGGCCGTCGGCGAAGCCGGAGACGGCGGTGACGACGACGGGGAGGTCGGCGGGGGCGTTCAGCCACCAGGCGGCGCGCTGCGGGGCGCCGAAGCGTTCGGCGACGGTGCCGGGTCCGGCGAGGGCCGGGGGGACGTCCGTGCCGAGGCTGACGGTGAGGTCCTTGCCGAGGGTGCGCTGGGTGGCGGCTTGGGCGCGGGTGAAGACGAGGCCGACGGTGATCACGCTGCTGGAGGTGGCGTCGGTGTACGTGGCCCGCAGGACGCGCTCGCAGCCGAGCGGCTCGACGGTGGCGAGGAGGCCCTGGGCGAGGACGGCGGGGGTGCACGCGGCGTCCGGGGCGACGACGATCCGCGTCCAGACGCGGTCCGCGCCGCCGGGGCCCGCGCCGGGCCCGGTGAGGGTGCGGGGGAAGAGCGCGTCGACGGGCACGTCGTGCCAGAGGTCCTTCGCCTCGGCGTATCCGACGGGTTCGGCGGGCTTCCCGGGCTCGGCGGCGGCCAGCCACACCCCGGCGAGCGCCCCTCCGATCAGCCCGAACCCGAGCACGGCGCAGACCGCCACGGCCACGGTCCGCCCGACACGCCGCTCCCGCACGGCCCGCAGCCGCGTGGTGACCTCGCCGGGCGCCTCGGGCGGCGTCACGCCGGAGCCGTAGGGGTGGCCGTACGGGGGGAGGGGACGCGGAGGTACGGACGCGGCGGGCGGGAGCGGGGACCCGGTGGGGCGCGCGAAAGCGTGGGGCGCGGGGCGGGCGGGCTCGTGCGGGGCCCCGGCGGGGCGCCCGGCAACCGCATCGGCGGGCTCCTGCGGGGCCTTGGCAAGGCGCCCGGAAGCGGAGGCCACGGGCCGGGCCGGGCCGGCCACCGGTCGGGGGGAGGCGCCCGCCGCCCCGGCGGGGGTTGTCGTGGGCCGAGCGGGGGTGGCGTCGGGCCGGGCGGCGCCCGCCCCGGCGATCCCGGCCGCGGGCTCGACGGGCCCGCCGCTGGACGCGTCATGGGCCGACGCGGACCAGGCGGGGGCGGCCGCGGGCCGCGTGGGGGCGTCCGTGGGCCCTGCGGGGGCGTCCGCGGGGCGGGCGGGAAGGGGCATCGCCTCGGCGGAGGCAGACACCGGACCAGCCGGAGCGGACACCGGCCGAGCCGGAACCGGCATCGCCCTGGCAGAGGCCGACACCGGACCAGCGGGAACGGACGCCGACCCGGCCGGAGCGGGCGTCGCCCCGGCGGGGGCCGGGGCGGGTCGGGGTGGGGCGGGCGCGGGCCGTGTGGGGGCGTCCGTGGGCCCTGCGGGGGCGTCCGCGGGGCGGGCGGGAAGGGGGATCGCCTCGGCGGAGGCAGACACCGGACCAGCCGGAGCAGACACCGGACCAGCGGGAACGGACGCCGGACCAGCGGGAACGGACGCCGACCCGGCCGGAGCGGGCGTCGCCCCGGCGGGGGCCGGGGCGGGTCGGGGTGGGGCGGGCGGTGTGGTCGGTGGATCCGCCGCCGGGCCGGGCGGCGGCGTCGCCGGGTGGGGCCGTGGGGGCGTCGCCGGGCGGGGGTCCGTCGGGGAGACGGCGCGGAGGCGGGTCGTCGTCTCGGTCGCCGGGGGGTCCGTCGGGAGGAGGGCGTCCGTGATGCGGGAGGGCGTGGGGCGGTGCTCGCCGGTCATCCCCGTCCCCCTGCTCGTGTCGACAATGTCCGCCACTCTACGGGCTGTTCCCCCGAGCACGGGAACCCAGGGGCTACCCACCCGTAAACCTGTCTGGCAAGCTCGGGCCATGACTCCCCGTGCCGCTGACCGGGCCCGCTACGACCGGGCCACCGCTCACCTCGACGCGCCCGTGGCGATCGTCGACCTGGAGGCCTTCGACGCCAACGCCGCGGACCTCGTGCGCCGCGCCGGGGGCAAGCCCATCCGGGTGGCCAGCAAGTCCGTGCGGTGCCGGGCGCTGCTCGAACGGGTCCTCGCGCGGGACGGGTTCGCCGGGATCATGTCGTTCACGCTCGACGAGTCGTTGTGGCTGGCGCGGGCCGGGTTCGAGGACGTGCTGCTCGCGTATCCGTCGGCCGACCGGTCCGGATTCGGGGAACTCACGCGGGATCCGAAGCTCGCCGCCGCCGTGACGGTGATGGTGGACGACGTGGCGCAGCTCGATCTGATCGACGCCGCCCGCGCGGGCGGGACGGAGGAGGTGCGGGTCTGCCTGGAGCTGGACACCGCGCTGCACCTGTTCGGCGGTCGGGTACGGGTCGGGGCGCGGCGCTCGCCGCTGCGGGAGCCCGCCGAGCTGGCCGAGCTGGCCCGTTCCGTGGTGCGGCGTCCCGGTTTCCGGCTGGTCGGGATCATGGCGTACGAGGGGCATGTCGCCGGCGTCGGGGACGCGGTCGCGGGCCGGCCGCTGCGCTCGCGGGCGATCCGGCTGATGCAGGCCGCGGCCCGCAGGGAGCTGGCGGAGCGCAGGGCGGCCGTGGTGCGGGCGGTCCGGGCGGTGGCGCCGGAGCTGGAGTTCGTGAACGGCGGCGGCACCGGCAGCGTGCAGCACACGGCCGCCGAGGACGCGGTGACGGAGATCGCGGCGGGTTCGGGGCTGTTCGTGCCGCGCCTGTTCGACAACTACACGTCCTTCAGCGGGCGCCCGGCCGCGCTCTTCGCGCAGCCCGTCGTCCGCCGCCCCGGGGTGGGCGTGGTCACCGTGCTCGGCGGCGGCTACCCGGCGTCGGGTGCCGCGGGCCCGGACCGGCTGCCCGTGCCGTATCTGCCGGAGGGGCTCCGGTACGACCCGCAGGAGGGTCCCGGCGAGGTGCAGACCCCGCTGCTCGGCTCCCCCGCCGACGATCTGCGGATCGGCGACAAGGTCTGGTTCCGGCACGCGAAGGCCGGGGAGCTGTGCGAGCGGTTCGAGAGCCTGCACCTGGTCGAGGGCGATCGGGTCACGGCGACCGTGCCCACGTACCGCGGCGAGGGCATGACCTTCCTCTGACATCGGCATCCGACGCAGGCGTCCTCGGTGACGCCCGCGGAGGCCCCGGGGGTCAGTCCCCGGGGATGTGGGCGAGCATGCGCTCCATGCCGCCCACCCAGTTCGCCCGCAGCATGGTGATGGCGCCCGGCAGGTCGTCGTCCAGGAGCCTGCGGGCGATCTCGCAGTGCTCCTCCGACTCGCGGGCCACCGGCTCGTCCTCGGCGACGACCAGGTTCTCGTAGCGCCGCATCCCGCCCTTGACCCGGGTGAGCAGGTCGAGGAGCCGTTCGTTGGTGCAGCCGCTGAGCAGCAGGCCGTGCCATTCGTCGTCGCGCCGGTCGACCGTCTCGTGCGCGGCGACCTGGTCGGGGAACCCCTGGGCCAGGTCGAGGAGCCGCGGGGCGATGCTCCGCAGGTGGGCCGGGTCCGAGGATTCGAGCGCCAGGGCCTCCAGGGCCGCGACGATGGCCACCAGTTCGCGGAACTCCTGGCGGCTGACGGGCGCGAAGCGGAAGCCGCGCCCCTGACTGCTCTCCAGCACGCCTTCGCCCGCCATCGCGATCAGGGCCTCGCGCAGCGGGGTGCGGCTGACGCCCAGCTCGGCGGCCAGCGCGGCTTCGTTGACATCGGAACCCGCGCTGAACTCGCCGCGGGTGAGGCGGTCCATGAGCTCGTCGCGGATCTGCTCGCGCAGCGGGCGGCGTTCGATCGCCATCAAGGTCCCCAATCCCCGTCTTCTTCCGATCTCCAGCGTACCCCTTGACCGTATGCAGAGTACTGAACTAAGTATTTTGAATACAAAACACCGGACGGGGTCCCCGACCCCGGAGGAGGGGGAACATGGGCGGCCTGACACGGGTGCCGGGGCTGCTGTTCGGAGGCGACTACAACCCCGAGCAGTGGCCGGACGAGGTCTGGCAGGAGGACGTCCGGCTGATGGCCGAGGCCGGCGTCAACCTGGTCACCGTCGCCGTCTTCTCCTGGTCCCGACTGGAACCCGCCCCCGGCGCCTACGCGTTCGACTGGCTCGACCGCGTCCTCGACCTGCTCCACGCGCACGGCATCGCCGTCGACCTCGCCACCGCGACGGCCACCCCGCCGCCCTGGCTGGTCCGGAGCCACCCCGAGGTCCAGCCCGTCGACGCCACCGGCACCCGGCTGGAGTTCGGCTCGCGGCAGGGCTACTGCCCGTCCTCGCCGGTCTTCCGCGCCGCCACCGTCCGGCTGGCCCGGGCCATGGCCGAGCGCTACCGGGAGCACCCCGCGCTCGCCATGTGGCACATCAGCAACGAGTACGCCGACCACACCGCCGAGTGCTTCTGCGAGGAGTCGGCCCGTGACTTCCGGCGGTGGCTACGGCACCGCCACGGCACCCTCGCCGGGCTCAACTCCGCCTGGGGGACGTCCTGCTGGGGCCAGCACTACACCGACTGGGAGCAGATCGAGCCGCCCCGCAAGGCCCCCGGACCGGTCAACCCCACCCAGCTGCTCGACTGGCGCCGGTTCTCCAGCGACGCGCTGCTGGCCTGCTTCGAGGCCGAGCGCGAGGTCCTCAAGGAGGTCACGCCGGACGTCCCGGTGACCACCAACTTCATGAGCGTCCTGCGCGACCTCGACTACTGGAAGTGGGCCGCCGCCGAGGACCTGGTCAGCGACGACGCCTACCCCGACCCCGCCGACCCCCGCTCCCCCGTGAAGGCCGCGCTCAGCTACGACCTGATGCGCTCGCTGAAGCGCGGGCCGTGGCTGCTCCTCGAATCCGCGCCGAGCGCGGTCAGCTGGCGCCCGGTCAACGTCCCCAAGGACCCGGGCGTGATGCGCCTGCACAGTCTCCAGGCCCTGGCGCACGGTTCGGACGGCGTCATGTTCTTCCAGTGGCGCCAGGCCCGGTACGGGCCGGAGAAGTTCCACTCGGCGATGCTCCCGCACGGCGGCACCCGGACCCGTCAGTGGCGGGAGACGGTCGCCCTGGGCGCGGACGTCCGCCGGCTGGCCGAGATCGCGGGCAGCACCACCGAGGCCGAGGTCGCCCTGCTCCTCGACTGGGACAGCTGGTGGGGTCTCGAAGCCCCCGAGTCCATGCCCTCCGACCGGCTCCGGCTGCACGAGCTCCTGCTCGCCTGGTACGCGCCGCTGCACGCCCGCGGCATCGCCGTCGACCTGGCCCCGCCGGACCGCGACCTCTCCTCGTACCGGCTGGTCATCGCCCCGAACCTCTATCTGTGCACCGCCGAGCGGGCCGCCGCTCTGGCCGCCTTCCCGGGGCAGCTGGTGGTGGGCCCGTTCAGCGGGGTCGTCGACGCCGACGACCAGGTCCACGACGGCGGCGCCCCCGGCCCGCTGCGCGGACTGCTCGGCGTACGGGTGGAGGAGTGCCGGCCGATCCCCGACGGCGGGAGCCAGGAGGTGGTGACGGCGGACGGCACCCGGCTGCTCGCCCGCACCTGGAGCGAATGGCTCTCCGTCGACGGCGAGGACGGAGAAGACGGCGACGGCGAGGACGCCGGGAGCGCCCAGGACGTGGAAGTACTGGCGCGCTACTCCGGCGGGCCGCTGGACGGCCGCCCGGCCGCCACCCGGCGCGGCACCGCCACCTACCTGAGTTTCCTGCCCGAGGACCCGGCGCCGCTGCTCGACGGGATGCTGGCCGCCGCCGGGATCACCGGGGTGACCGGGCAGGGCCTCCCCGAGGGGGTCGAGGCCTGCCGCCGGGGCCCGTACCTGTTCCTGCTCAACCACGGGGACGCACCGGCGACCGTCCCGCTGCCGGCGCTCGCCGCGCCCCGCGCGGACACCCCGCCCACCGACCTGCTGACCGGCCGGACGCTGCCTGCCGGTCCCGTCACCATCGCGCCACGCGACGCCGTGGTCCTGAAGTCCTGACCGAAGCCCTGACCGAGGAGTGCCAGTGGCCCATCCCTACATCCCCAACGCGGGGCCCGAGGCGCGGGCGGCGATGCTCGCCGAGATCGGCGCCCCCGACGTCGCCGAGTTCTACGGCGACATCCCCGCCGACCTGCGGCTCGCCCGCCCGCTCGACCTGCCCGCGCCGTTCGCCGACGAGCAGGGCCTGGTCCGGCACGTCCGCGGCCTGCTGGCCCGGAACACCGACCCGGCCCAGCTGCTGAGCTTCCTCGGCCACGGCTGCTATCCGCACCACGTCCCGGCGGTCTGCGACGAGGTCAACGGGCGCAGCGAGTTCCTGACCGCCTACGCGGGCGAGCCCTACGAGGACCACGGCCGGTTCCAGGCCCTCTTCGAGTACGTCTCGATGATGGCCGAGCTGCTGGAGATGGACGTCGTCAACGTCCCCACGTACGACGGCTTCCAGGCGGCCGGTACGGCGCTGCGGATGGCCGCGCGCCGCACCGGCCGGAGCCGGGTGATGGTCAGCGGGGCGATCGCGGCCGACAAGCTGGCCAAGATCCGCGACTACCTCGCCCCGGACGTCGAGGTGCTGCTCGCCCCGGTGGCCGACTCGGGCGAGATGGGCGAGGTCCGGCTGGACGACGGTTTCGCCGCCCTGTACCTGGAGACGCCCACCGTCCACGGCGTCGTCGAGACCCGCGGCCGCGAACTGGCCGAGCTGGCGCACGGGGCGGGTGCCCTGCTGGTCGTCGGCACCGACCCGATCTCGCTCGGGGTGCTCGCCCCGCCCGCCTCCTACGGCGCCGACCTGGTCTGCGGCGACATCCAGTCGCTCGGCATGCACCCGCAGTACGGCGGCGGCCAGGCCGGGTTCATCGCCTCCCACGACGAGGAGCGCCTGGTCGCGGAGTTCCCGTCCCGGCTGTTCGGCATCGCCCCGACCGCCGTCCCCGGCGAGTACGGCTTCGGTGACGTCTTCTACGACCGGACCTCCTTCGCGCTGCGCGAGGAGGGCAAGGAGTGGGTCGGCACCGCCGCCGCCCTGTGGGGCATCACCGCCGGCGTCTACCTCGCCCTGATGGGCCCGCGGGGCATGCGGGAGATCGGCGAGACGATCCTCGCCCGCACCCGGTACGCGATGCGGGCGCTCGCCGCCGCCGGCGCCGTGGTCCGCCACCAGGAGGCCGTCCACTTCCGGGAGTTCGCCGTCGAGGTCCCGGACGCCGACGCCCTGCTCGACGCCCTGCACCGCCGGGGGATCCTCGGCGGCGTGCGGCTCGGCCCCCGGGAGGTGCTGGTCTGCGTCACCGAGACGCACTCCGTCGCCGACATCGACACCCTCGCCGCGGCCGTCAAGGACGCCCTCTCCGCCCTCGGAGGCACCGCATGAGCTCGCACGGAGCACCCGAACCCTTCGCCACCCTGCCGGTCGCGCCCAAGCCCGCGCTGCGGCGGTTCCACCAGGCCCGCTGGGACGAGGAGGTCATCTTCGAGCTGTCCCGCCCCGGACGGCGCGGAGTCGGCGTCCCCGCCCCGGACGCGCCCCTGGTGGAGCTGCCCGAGGGCGTCGCCCGCCGCACCCCGCCCGCGCTGCCGGAGCTGTCGCAGAACCAGGTGGTCCGGCACTATCTGCGGCTCTCCCAGGAGACGCTGGGCGCCGATCTGAACATCGACGTCGGCCAGGGCACCTGCACGATGAAGTACAGCCCCAAGGTCAACGACGCCTTCGCCCGCGACCCGAGGGTCGCCGACCTGCACCCGCTGCAGCCCGAGTCCACCGTGCAGGGCGTGCTGGAGGTGTACTGGCGTCTTGAGCAGATCCTCAAGGAGATCTCCGGGATGGCGCGGGTCTCGCTCCAGCCCGGCGCGGGTTCCTCGGCGATCTACGCCAACATCGCGATGATCCGCGCGTACCACGCCTCCAGGGGCGAGGGGGAACAGCGCGACCAGGTGATCACCACGATGTTCTCGCACCCCTCGAACGCGGCCTGCGCCAAGGTCGCCGGGTACGAGGTCATCACCCTGATGCCGGACGCCGAGGGCCTGCCCGACATCGAGGCGCTGCGCGCGGCGGTCGGCCCGCGCACCGCCGCGCTGATGATCACCAACCCGGAGGACACCGGGATCTTCAACCCGCGGATCCGCGAGTTCGTCGACCTGGTCCACGCGGTCGGCGGCCTGGCCTGTTACGACCAGGCCAACGCCAACGGCATCCTCGGCATCACCCGGGCCCGGGACGCCGGCTTCGACCTGTGCCACTTCAACCTGCACAAGACCTTCTCCACGCCGCACGCGTGCGGCGGTCCGGCGGCCGGCGCGTGCGGGGTCGCCGAGGCGCTGGTGCCGTTCCTGCCCGGCCCGGTCGTCGACCGCGTGGCCGACGGCGGCCACGGGGCCGTGTCCGGCGCGGAGTCCGGCGCGGATGCGTACACGCTGACCGTGCCGGAGCGGTCGGTCGGCAAGATCCGGCCGTTCCTCGGGGTCACGCCCAATGTCGTCAGGGCCTACGCCTGGGTGATGGCGCTCGGCGCGGAGGGCCTGCGCGAGGTCGCCGAGACCGCCGTGCTCAACAACAACTACCTGATGAGCAAGGTCCTGCGGATCCCCGGCGCCTCCGTCCCGTGGGCGCAGCGGCGGCGGGTCGAGCAGGTCCGCTACTCCTGGGCGGAGCTCACCGAGGAGACCGGTGTGCACTCGGAGGAGATCGGCGTCCGGGCGGCCGACTTCGGCGTGCACTACTGGACCAGCCACCACCCGTACGTGGTGCCGGAGCCGTTCACCCTGGAGCCCACCGAGTCCTACTCCCGGGAGGACCTGGACGAGTACGCGGCGATCCTCGCCCACGTCGCCGACGAGGCCCGGGAGAACGCCGAGTTCGTACGGAACGCGCCCTACCGGCAGACCGTGCACCGCATCGACGCCTCCTCGCTGGACGATCCGGCGCAGTGGTCGCCCAGCTGGCGCGCCTATCTGCGGAAGCACGGCGGGCAGCGCGAGGGCGCGCGGGGCGGGACGCCGCAGGAATGATCGTCGGCCTGATCGTGAACCCGGTCGCGGGCCTCGGCGGCGCCGTCGCCCTCAAGGGCAGCGACGGGCCCGGCGTCCAGGCCAGGGCGCTGGCTTTGGGCGCCGTCCCGCGGGCGGGCGGGCGTGCGGCCGCCGCGCTGCGCGCCCTGCGGGCCCGGCGCCCCGGGCTGCGGGTCCGTACCGTGGCCGGCCCGATGGGCGAGGACAGCGCGCTGGCCGCCGCCGTCCCGTACGAGATCGCCCACCGTCCCCGTGCCGGGGCCGCCACCGGCGCCGGGGACACCCGCGCGGCGGTGGCGGCGCTCGGCGCGGTGGACCTGCTGCTGTTCGCGGGCGGCGACGGCACGGCGCGGGACGTGCTGGACGCCGGGCCGCGCCCGCCGGTGCTGGGTGTGCCGGCCGGGGTGAAGGTCTACTCGGGCTGTTTCGCCGTCAGCCCGTTCGCGGCCGGGGCGACCGCCGCCGGCTTCGACGGGGGGACCGTCGAGGCCGAGGTCGTCGACCTGGACGAGGAGGCGTACCGGTCGGGGCAGGTCGGTGCCCGGCTGTACGGGACCCTGCGGGTGCCGGCGGCGCGGGCTCGGCTCAGCGGCCGCAAGACCGGCTCCTCGACGGCGCCGCCGGGCTCGGCCGATTCCATCGCCCGCGCGGTGGTGGCGGCCATGCGCCCCGGTGTCGCCTACGCGCTGGGGCCCGGTGCGACCACGCTCGCCGTCGGGCGCGCGCTCGGTCTCGCGCTGACGCCGCTGGGCGTGGACGTCGTCCGGGACGGCGTCCTGCTCGCCTCCGATGTGACGGAGCAGCAGCTGCACACCTGTGCCATGTCACAGGTGACGCAGGGCGTCCTGTCCGTCATCGGGGGCCAGGGCTTCGTGATCGGGCGCGGCAACCAGCAGTTCAGCCCGCGGGTGCTGGCCGCGCTCGGCGGGGTCGTCGTCCTCGCCACCCAGCAGAAGCTCGCCGCGCTCGGCGGGCGGCCGCTGCTCGTGGACAGCGGCGACCCGGCGGCCGACGCCGCCTTCGCCGGCCATGTCCGGGTCGTCACCGGCCACCGTGAATCCGTGCTCTACCGCATCCAGTCCGCCAGTGAGGAGCTCCCATGAACACCCTGAGCGACAAGGTCGCCGTCGTCACCGGCGGTGCCTCCGGCATCGGCCGGGCCACCGCCGAACTGTTCGCCGCCGAGGGCGCCTCCGTGGTCGTCGCCGACCTCGCGGACGCCGGCGAGGTCGTCCGGGGGATCGAGGCCGCCGGCGGCCGGGCGGTGGCGGTGCGGGCCGACGTCTCCGAGGAGGCCGACTGCGAGCGGATCGTCGCCACCGCGGTCGAGACCTTCGGCGGCCTGCACGTCCTGTTCAACAACGCCGGGATCATCCGGCGCCGGACCGCGCTGGAGACCTCCGTCGAGGAGTGGGACCGGGTGATGGCCGTCAACGTCCGCTCCGTCTACCTGATGTGCCGCTTCGCCGTCCCGGCGATGACGGAGGGCGGCTCGATCGTCAACACCGGCTCCGGCTGGGGGCTCAAGGGCGGCGGCGACGCGCTCTCCTACTGCGCCTCCAAGGCCGCGGTCGTCAACATGACGCGCGCCCTGGCCATCGACCACGCCGCCGCCGGCATCCGGGTCAACTCGGTCAACCCGGGCGACACCATGACCCCGATGCTCCGCGACGAGGCGCGCCAACTCCAGGAGGAGTGGGCGGCCTTCGAGAAGGACGCCGCCGACCGGCCGATGGGCCGGGCCGGATCGCCCCGGGAGATCGCCAACGCCGTGCTCTTCCTCGCGAGTGACGCGAGCAGCTACATGACCGGCTCCGCCCTGGTCGTCGACGGCGGCGGCCTCGCCTGACCCCGTACCCGCACCACTCCTCCCCCTCTCCCCCTCACGAAAGCCCAGGAGGCACCCGTTGTCCGCTTTCACGAGAAGAACCACCCTGCTCACCCTCGCGATAGCCCTCGCCACCACCGTCTCCGCGTGCAGCGGCGCCGGCGCGGGGGCGGAGGGGAAGGGCGGCAAGGTCACCCTGCGGTGGGCGACCTGGGGCTCGGCCGAGGACGCCGCGGTGTTCAAGGCGTTCACCGACGAGTTCGCCAAGGAGCACCCGGACATCACCCTCAAGCTGGAGCAGGTCTCCTCCTACGAGGACTACCACCCCAAGCTGATCACCCAGTTCACCTCCGGGACCGCCCCCGACGTGGTCTACGTCGGCGACGACTACATCGGCAAGCTCGTCGCCGACGGCGTGCTCGCCCCCCTCGACAAGCAGCTGGCCGGACCGCAGAGCCACAGCAGGCCCGAGGACTTCTTCGAGGGCATCTACGGCGGCGCGAAGAAGGACGGCGTCACCTACGGCGTCCCGAACGACACCAACCCCGAGGTCCTCTGGTTCGACAAGAAGGCCCTCGCCGAGGCCGGGATCACCGAGGACCCGGCCGCGCTGAACGAGGCCGGCCAGTGGACCATGGCCAAGTTCCTGGAGATGAACGCCAAGCTCAAGGCCGCGGGCAAGTACGGCTCCGTCTTCTGGAACTGGTACGGCGCCAACTACAGCGTCGTCAACGGCTTCGGCGGCAAGGTCTGGGAGAACGGCAGGTTCGTCGCCCCGTCCGACCCCAGGACCCGGCAGGCGTTCAAGACCCTCGCCGACGGCTACCGCGACAAGACCTTCGCCTCCGCCGACCTGCTGCCCGAGGGCAACAGCGCCGGCACCCAGTTCATCAAGCACAAGGCGGGCTTCTACGCCGGCGGCCGCTGGGTCATCGAGAACATCGACAAGGGCGGGTCCCGCGAGGGCTACGACGTCGTGCCGTTCCCCTCCGAGTCCGGCCGGCCGATCCCGGGCGCCGTCGCCGCCTCGTACCTGGCGATCAACAAGGACAGCGGGCACCAGAAGGAGGCCTTCGCCTTCCTCACCGAGTTCGTGAGCAAGGAGGGCCAGAAGCTGCGGCTCAAGGGCGGCAGCGCCGTCCCCTCCGTCAAGGGCGCCGAGAACCTCGTGACCGACGGGAACTACCCGGCGCACGCGAAGACCTTCCTCGACGTGCGCGACCGCGGCTTCGCCAACTACCCCGACGAGGTCGCCGTCCCGGGCCTGACCAAGGCGATCAACGACCAGCTGATGAAGATCTGGGAGGGCAAGGTCGGCTTCGACGAGGGCATGACCCAGCTCCAGACCCTCGTCGACGACATGAAGGGCAAGCAGGGGTGAGCGCCCTCACCCAGTCGGCGACCCGGCGGCGGAAGACCTCCGCCGCCGGGCCGGCCCCCGCCGCCCCGGCCGCCGGCCGCGAGCCGCTCTGGCGGCGCCGCGACCGCCGGTGGGCCCTGTTCTTCCTCGCCCCCCAGCTGCTCGGCCTGCTGGTCTTCCTGGTCGGCCCGCTCGGCTTCGCCGTCGTGCTCTCCTTCATGCGCTGGGACGGCCTCGGCGACTCCACCTGGATCGGCCTGGACAACTTCCGCGCCCTGCTGACCGACCCGGAGTTCGGCCGCGCGGTCTGGAACACCGTCAAGATCGGTCTGATCACCGTCCCGGGCGGGCTCGCCCTGGCCCTGCTCATCGCGCTCGCCCTGCACAACGTCCGCGGCCGGACCGTCTACCGGGTGGTCTACTTCCTCCCGGTCGTGACCAGCTCCGTCGCGGTGTCGGTGATCTGGCAGATGATCCTCGGCGGCGGCGCCGACGGCATCCTCAACGGCACCGTGCACGACCTGCTCGGGATCACCCTGCCCGACTGGCTGTCCGACCCGGACTGGGTGGTCGTCGCCGTCGGCGTGGTGACGATCTGGTCCTCGCTCGGGCTCAACGTCGTCATCTTCCTGGCCGGGCTCTCCACCGTCCCGCCGAACCTGCTCGAAGCCGCGCGGATCGACGGCGCCGGACCGTGGCAGACGCTGCGCTCGGTCACCCTCCCGCTGCTCTCCCCCACCGTCTTCTTCACCGTGGTGGTGTCGGTGATCAGCTCGTTCCAGGCGTTCGACCTCGTGTACGTCCTGGTCAACCCGGACCACAACGAGGGCGCCCAGACCATCGTCTACAAGGTCTACCAGCAGGGCTTCCGCGAGTTCCACTTCGGCCTGTCGAGCGCCGCCGCGCTGCTCCTGCTGCTGCTGACCCTGGTGGTCACCGCGGTCCAGTTCAAGGCGCAGAAGCGCTTCGTCCACTACGAGTCCTGAGGCGCCCCCATGACCGTTCGGAACACGACCGCCCCCGGCCGGCTCCTCCTGCACGCCGGCCTCGCCATCGGCGGCCTGCTCATGCTGTTCCCGTTCGTCTGGATGGTCCTGACCTCCTTCAAGGGCGTCGGCCAGATGATCCACGAGCCGCTGTCCTGGCTCCCCTCCCCCTGGCGCGCCCGGAACTACCCCGACGTGCTCGACGGGGTCCCCATCGGCCGGGCCTACTGGAACAGCCTCTACATCGCGGCGATCACCGTCGCCGCGACCCTGCTCACCGGCGCGATGGCCGCGTACGCCTTCGCCCGCATCCCGTTCCGCGGCTCGGGGCCGCTCTTCGGCCTCTTCCTCGCCACCCAGATGGTCCCGGCCCAGGTCACCATCGTGCCGCTGTACATCATGCTGGCCAAGCTGCACCTGATCGACTCGCACCTGGCGCTGATCCTGCCGGCCGTCGCCAACCCCTTCGCGGTCTTCCTGCTGCGCCAGTTCATCCGGGCCGTCCCGGTCGAACTGGAGGAGGCGGCCCGGATCGACGGCGCCGGCCGCTGGACCATCTTCTGGCGGATCGTCCTGCCCAACATCCGGCCCGGTCTGTGGACGCTCGGCATCATCGTCTTCCTGGCCAGCTGGAACAGCTACTTCTTCCCGCTGGTGTTCCTGAACACCTCGGAGCTCTTCACCGTCCCGCTGCTGCTCGACTCCTTCAACTCCCAGCGCGGCGGCATCGACTACGGACTCACCGCCGCGCTCTCCGCGATGACCGTGGTGCCGATGCTGATCGCCTTCCTGATCGGGCAGCGCAAGATCCTCAACAGCATGGCCTCCTCGGGCCTGGGAGGACGCTGATGTCCCCTTCGTACGACGTCGGACTCGACCTGGTCGAGCGGCCGTTCACCGACCGCGGCTCGCGCCTCCTCGTCACCGCAGGGCCGGACGGCCTGCGGGTCGCCAGGGCCGAGTACGAGACCCCGCTCGACGAGACCACCGAACTCTCCGCGCTCGTCGTGCGCGACCCGGCCGGACGGCCGCTGCCCGTCCGCGCGGCGACGCCCGTCGAAGTCGCCTTCGAGGGCGGGGTGTCGCTGCTGTTCGCCGACCCCGCGACCCTGGTGCTCACCGGACACGGGGCCTCGGCGTCCTGGCGGCTGCCCGACGGGACCGGGCGGACGCTCGCCCTCGACGGCTGCCACGTCCTGACCGGTCCGCCGGGCGAGTGGTCGGCCCCGGCCGTACGCGCCGCCGCCGAGGCCCGCTGGACGGAGTGGTTCGACCGCATGCCGCCGGTCCGGCCCGACCTCGCGGAACGCGCCCGGATGGCCTGGTGGACGCTGGCCGTCAACCTGCTGCCGATCGCCGGCCGCGAGGGGCTCGTCCCGTCCAAGTACGGCTACGTCGGCGTCTGGAACTGGGACGCCCTCTTCCACGTCGTCGCCCTGCGGCACGCCTCCCCGGCGCTCGCCCGCGAGCAGATCCTGTTCTTCCTCGACCACCAGCTCCCGGACGGCCGGCTCCCCGACGTCGTCCACGACCACGGCGTGCTCGCCGACACCACCGACCTGCCCCGCGCGGACCACGCCCGGCTGGCCGAGCACGTCGGCAGCGCCAACGGCAGCCGGCCCACCCGCGCGCCGGTGCCGGTGACCAAGCCGCCGCTGGCCGCCTGGGCGGTCTGGAAGGTCCACGAGAGCGACCCGGACACCGACTTCCTCGCCGCCGTCTATCCAGGGCTCGTCCGGGCGCACGAGTGGTGGTTCGCCGGTTCCGACCCGGACGGCGACGGCCTCCCCGAGTATCTGCACCCCTACTCGTCCGGCCTCGACGACAGCCCGATCTGGGACTACGGCCCCCGCGCCGAGCCCCCGGACCTCAACTCCTACCTGGTCCTGGAGGCCGACCGCCTGGCCGACATCGCCGACGCCCTCGGCCGGCCCGCCGAAGCCGCCCGATGGCGCGCGCACGCCGCCGCGCACGCCGCGCTCCTGGTCGCCCGGCGCTGGGACGGCAGCCGCTTCACCACCCTGGCGGCCGGCGCCCCCGTCCCCGTCCGCACCGCGCTCGACCTCATGCCGCTGTTCACCGGCCGGCTGCCCGCCGAGGTCGCCGCGGCCCTGGAGCGGGACCTCCGCTCCCCCGCCTTCTGGGGCGAGCGCCCGGTCCCGACCGTGGCCTTCGACGACCCCGCCTTCGACCCGGACGCGATGTGGCGCGGCCCGGTCTGGCTCAACGTCAACTACCTCCTCGTGGAGGGCCTGCGCCGCTCCGGCTTCCCGGACACCGCCGACGAGCTGCGCGAGCGCACCCTCGCCCTGGTCCGCGACGCCGGCGGCCTCTACGAGTACTGGAACCCGCTGACCGGGGCCCGGGCCGCCCGCGCCACCTCCGGATTCGGCTGGTCGGCCGCCCTCTTCCTCGACCTCGCCGCCGAGCGGTGAGCCGGGCGGTCAGGAGAAGACCGCGTCCAGCTGGTCCGGGACGATGCTGCCGTCGGCGCGCCGGACCGGCTGGGCCGTGCCGTCGCCCGCCGTGTAGCCGGTGGTCGAGCAGGGGTACGGGCTCGTCTTCCGCTTCTTCGGCTCGATGAACATGGGGTTGACGAGCCAGCGGCCGTCCCCGTTCTCGTACGCCCGGCACATGAGTTCGTTCTTGTTGCGGTTGAGGACCAGGCGCAGCCCGGTGGCGTCCCGCAGGAAGGAGATGTCGGTGTCGGAGTCGCCGGCGGCGAAGACCTGGCGGCGGGCGGCGGGCTGGACGCGCTCGGCGGCGGGGCCCCGGACGGCGAAGATCTCCTGGTTGATCCAGCAGCGCTTGCCGTCGATGTAGGTGATCATCGCGTCCTCGCCGTCCCGGACGGTGCCGCAGCCCTTGAGGTGGCTGGTGAGGCGGCCGTGGTCGGTGGTGTTGCGGATGCCGACGGCGTGGGAGGGGTCGACGCCGACGCCCTTCGCCCAGACGTCGACGACGGGTTCGGGCGAGGCGGAGACGATCCAGACGTCGAAGCCGCCGTCCTGGAGGGTGTGGATCAGGTCCCGCTGCTGCTCGTAGTAGCGGACCCAGCCGGTGACCTTCGCGGTGCCGACCTGCTGGGTGGCGCCCTGCGGGGCGGCGAGGTTCTCGGCGCGGGCGGCGGCCGCGAAGGAGGCGGCCTGGCGGGTGGTCCAGCCGTGCAGGAGCTGGGCGAGCCAGGCGTACTGCGGCTCCATGCGGCGGTGGTCGTAGCCGGCGAAGGCGGTCTTCCCGCCGGTGGTGGCGCCCGAGCCGTAGACGGAGAGGAGTTCGTCGGCGCAGCGGGCGTCGGTGGAGGTGGGGAGGGTGCGGACGCCGGCGGGGCAGGCCTCGCCGAGGGCGGTGGCGGCCTCGGGGGTGAGGTAGCGGCTGGTGGTGGACCAGTCGCCGTCCTTCGGGGGCCGGACGCGGTCGTTGCGCAGGAGCCAGTAGAAGGTGGCGTCGCCGACGTCGTTCTTGATGACGGTGTTGTCCCAGTCGAAGACCGCGACGGGCTTCCGGCCGCCCTTGTCCCCGCAGTGGTCGGCGATCAGGGCGTCGATGCGGGCCTTGTTGTCGCCGTACCAGCCCTCGGAGATCTTCAGCGCGGAGCACTCGGCGGGCCCGGCCTGGGGACGGGCCTCGGCGTTCGGCGCCGCGAGGAGGCCGGTGGCGGCGAGGGCGAGGGCGGCGGCCGCGGCGGAGGTGCGGAGCTTGTCGTTCATGATCACTCTCCTGGGTGTACGCAGGACAGCCGGGCGCCCAGTGACGCCCGGCTGTCGGGTGGGGGGATTCGAGGTGAACGGTTAGAGCGGGGTCACGTACGCGCCGGAGATCCCGCCGTCGACGAGGAAGTCGCTGGCGTTGACGAAGGAGGAGTCGTCGCTCGCGAGGAAGGCGACGGCGGCGGCGATCTCCTCGGCCTCGGCGAAGCGGCCGACGGGGATGTGGACGAGGCGGCGCGCGGCCCGCTCGGGGTCCTTCGCGAACAGCTCCTGGAGGAGCGGGGTGTTGACGGGCCCGGGGCAGAGGGCGTTGACGCGGATGCCCTCGCGGGCGAACTGCACGCCCAGCTCGCGGGACATGGCGAGGACGCCGCCCTTGGACGCGGTGTACGAGATCTGGCTGGTGGCGGCGCCCATGATGGCGACGAAGGAGGCGGTGTTGATGATGGAACCCTTGCCCTGGCGGCGCATGTAGGGCAGGGCGGCCTTGCAGCAGAGGTAGACGGAGGTGAGGTTGACGTCCTGGACGCGCTTCCAGGCCTCCAGGCCGGTCTCCAGGATGGAGTCGTCGTCGGGCGGCGAGATGCCGGCGTTGTTGAAGGCGATGTCGACGGAGCCGTACGTGTCGAAGGCGGTCTTGAACAGCGCCTCGACCTGCTCCGGGTCGGTGACGTCGACCTGGACGAAGGTGCCGCCGACCTCCTCCGCGGCGGCCTTGCCGGCGGTCTCGTCGATGTCGCCGCAGACGACGTTGGCGCCCTCGGAGGCGAGGCGGCGGGCGGTGGCGAGGCCGATGCCGCTGCCCGCTCCGGTGATGACGGCGGTGCGGCCGACGAGACGGCGGCAGATGATCTCTTCGGTGGTCATGCGGTTCAGGCCTCCGTGCTGAGGAAGACGTTCTTGGTTTCGGTGAAGGCGGTCAGGGCGTCGGGGCCGAGTTCGCGGCCGAGGCCGGACTGCTGGTAGCCGCCGAACGGGGTCCAGTAGCGGACGCTGGAGTGGGAGTTGACGGAGAGGTTGCCGGCCCGGACGGCGCGGGAGGCGCGCAGGGCGCGGCCGACGTCGCGGGTCCAGATGGAGCCGGAGAGGCCGTACTCGGTGGCGTTGGCGAGGCGGATCGCGTCGGCCTCGTCCTCGAAGGGGAGGACGACGGCGACGGGCCCGAAGATCTCCTCGACGGCGCAGGGGGCGTCCTCGGGGAGGCCGGTGAGGACGGTCGGCGGGAACCAGAAGCCGGGCCCCTCGGGCGCCTTGCCCCGGATTCCCTCCAGGTCTTCGGTGACGTAACCGCGGACGCGGTCGAGCTGGACGCGGGAGATGAGCGGGCCCATCTGGGTGCGTTCGTCGAGCGGGTCGCCGACGACGATCTCCTCGATGGCGGGGGCGAGGAGCTCCAGGAAGCGGTCGTACGCGCTCCGCTGCACGAGGATGCGGGTGCGGGCGCAGCAGTCCTGGCCGCTGTTGTCGAGGAAGGACATCGGAGCGGCCGCCGCCGCGGCCTCCAGGTCCGCGTCGGCGAAGACGATGTTGGGGCTCTTGCCGCCGAGTTCGAGGGTGACCCGCTTCACCTGGTCGGCGCACTTCGCCATGATCGACTTTCCGACCCGGGTGGAGCCGGTGAAGACGATCTTGGCGACGCCGGGGTGTTCGACGAGGGCGTTGCCCGCGACGGGGCCGGTGCCGGGGAGGACCTGGAAGAGGTCCTCGGGAAGGCCTGCCTCCAGGGCGAGTTCGGCGAGGCGGAGCGCGGTGAGGGGGGTGGTCTCGGCCGGCTTGAGGATCACGGCGTTGCCGGCGGCGAGGGCGGGCGCGGTGGCCCAGGCGGCGATCGGCATGGGGAAGTTCCAGGGCGCGATGACGCCGACGACCCCGAGCGGTTCGAGGATCGTGATGTCGAGGCCGCCGGGGACCGGGATCTGCCGGCCGTTGAGCCGCTCCACTCCCCCGGCGGCGAAGTCGAGCAGGTCGCGGACGTTGCCGGCCTCCCAGCGGGCGTTGCCGAGGGTGTGGCCGGCCTCGGTGACCTCCAGGAGGGCCAGTTCCTCGATGTGGTCGTCGACGACGGCGGCGAAGCGGCGGAGCAGCCGGGCCCGGTCGGCGGGCGCGGCGGCGGCCCAGCCGCGCTGGGCGGCGGCGGCGCGGGTGACGGCGGCGTCGACGTCGGCGGGGGTGGCGGCGGGGACGGTGGCGACCGGCTCTTCGGTCGCCGGGTTCAGTACCTGGAGCAACGCGTTCCTCTCAGAAGCGATTCAGCGGCGGTTCAGAGGCGTTCGAAGGAGCGGCGCAGCTCCCAGTCGGTCACCGCCGCGTCGAAGGCGTCGAGTTCGACGCGGGCCATGTTGCGGTAGTGGGCGACGACCTCGGCGCCGAAGGCGGCCTTGGCGATCTCGCTGGTCTCCCAGAGCTCGGCGGCCTCGCGCAGGGTGGTGGGGACGTGCGCGTACTCGGCGGTGTACGCGTTCCCGGTGCAGGGCGGGGGCAGTTCGAGGCGCTGCTCGATGCCGTACAGGCCGGCGGCGATCAGGCCGGCGACGGCGAGGTACGGGTTGACGTCGCCGCCCGGGAGGCGGTTCTCGAAGCGGGTGGAGCGGCCGTGGCCGACGACCCGGAGGGCACAGGTGCGGTTGTCGTGGCCCCAGGCGACGGCGGTGGGCGCGAAGGAGCCGGGCTGGAACCGCTTGTAGGAGTTGATGTTGGGGGCGTAGAGGAGGGAGAAGTCGCGGAGGGCGGCGAGCTGTCCGGCGAGGAAGTGCCGCATGGTCTCGGACATGCCGTCCTGACCGTCCCCGGCCATCACGTTGGTCCCCTCGGCGTCCTGGAGGGAGAGGTGGATGTGGCAGGAGTTGCCCTCGCGCTCGTTGTACTTCGCCATGAAGGTGAGCGAGCAGCCCTCCTGGGCGGCGATCTCCTTGGCGCCCGTCTTGTAGACGGCGTGCTGGTCGCAGGTGACGAGGGCCTCGTCGTACTTGAAGGCGATCTCGTGCTGGCCGGGGTTGCACTCGCCCTTGGCGGACTCGACGGTGAGTCCGGCACCGGTCATCTCGTTGCGGATGCGGCGCAGGAGCGGTTCGATGCGTCCGGTACCGAGGACGGAGTAGTCGATGTTGTACTGGTTGGCGGGGGTGAGGCCGCGGTAGTCGGCGTCCCAGGCCTGCTCGTAGCTGTCCTTGAAGACGATGAACTCCAGCTCGGTGCCGACGTGCGCCGTGAGGCCGAGCTCCGCGAGGCGCTCCAGCTGGCGGCGGAGGATCTGGCGGGGCGCGGCGACGACGGGGGTGCCGTCGGCCCAGGCGAGGTCGGCGGTCACCATGGCGGTGGCGTCGTTCCAGGGGAGGCGGCGGAGGGTGGTGAGGTCGGGGTGCATCGCGAAGTCGCCGTAGCCGCGGTCCCAGGAGGACATCTCGTAGCCGTCGACGGTGTTCATCTCGGTGTCGACGGCGAGGAGGTAGTTGCAGCCCTCGGTGCCGTGGCCGAGGACCTCGTCCAGGAAGAACGGTGCGGCGAACCTCTTGCCCTGGAGTCGCCCCTGCATGTCGGGGAAGGCCAGGACGACGGTGTCGATCTCGCCGCTCGCGACGAGGGCGCGGAGCTCCTCGACGGTGAGCGGGGGTGTGCGGTCTGCCACGGGATTGCTCCTCCTTCGGCCTGCCGGGAGCCATAAGGTATTGCGGAAGACCATTGCTTGGGAAGTGCTGGAGAGAGGGAAACGAGAACGTGGCCAGTACGAGTGAACCGGCGGACCGGCTGACGCCCGTGCTGCGGCCGGTGCGGGCGGGCAACGGGTTCGAGGAGGCCCTGGAGCAGATCCTCCAGGTGGTGCGGCTCGGGCTCGTGCCCGGCGGGGAGCGGCTGCCCGCCGAGCGGGAGCTCGCCGAGCGGATGGGGATCAGCCGGGTGACCCTGCGCGAGGTCCTCAAGGTCCTCCAGGAGCAGGGGCTCGTGGAGAGCCGGCGGGGCAGGTACGGCGGGACGTTCGTGCTGCCCCGGACGCAGACGGCCGACGAGGACGAGCTGCGCCGCCGGATCGCCACGGTCGACATGGAGGACACCCTGCGCTTCCGTGAGGTCCTGGAGGTGGGCGCCGCCGGGCTCTGCGCGGCCCACGGTCTCGACGCGGCGGGCGCCGAACGGCTGCGGACGGCCGTGGCGGCGACCCATGACGCCCCGCTGGCCGATTACCGCCGTCAGGACACCCTGCTCCACCTCACGCTCGCGGAGCTCTCCGGCTCGCCGACGCTGACCGCGCAGTACGCCGCCGTCCGGGCGACGGTGAACGACCTCCTGGACTGCATCCCCCTGCTCGTACGCAATCTGGAGCACTCCCAGCACCAGCACACCGCCCTGGTGGAGGCGGTCCTCGACGGGGACGCGGACGCGGCGCGCGAGGTGATGCGGGAGCACTGCGCGGGCACGGCGGCGCTGCTGCGGGGCTTCCTGACGTGACGGGAAGGCGTACGGCGGCGTAACCCGAAAGCAACGCACGGGGGTTGCGCTCCCCCACCGGTCCCCGCAAAGGTATGGATCCATTCCATTGGGCCCGTTGCGGGGAGCTGACGCTGCCATGACGCTCGAAGACACCACACCGGCGAAGGACGACTATCTGGAGCGCCGGGCGCTGCGCCGCGGCAGCGCCGGCTGGCTGCTGCTGACCGGCCTCGGCGTGGCGTACGTCGTGTCCGGGGACTTCTCCGGCTGGAACATCGGCCTGTCGAAGGGCGGCTTCGGCGGGCTCGCCGTCGCCACCGTGCTGATGGGCGCGATGTACGCCTGCCTGGTCTTCGCGCTCGCGGAGCTCTCCGCCATCCTGCCCACCGCGGGCGGCGGCTACGGCTTCGCCCGCCGGGCGCTCGGCACCTGGGGCGGCTTCCTCACCGGCACCGCGATCCTCATCGAGTACATCCTCGCCCCCGCCGCGATCTCGATCTTCATCGGCGACTACGTGGAGTCCCTCGGGCTCTTCGGTCTGGAGTCCGGCTGGCCGGTCTATCTGGTCTGCTTCGCGCTCTTCATCGGCATCCACCTGTGGGGCGTGGGCGAGGCGCTGCGCTTCAGCCTGATCGTCACGGCGGTCGCGGTCGCGGCCCTCGTCGTCTTCGCGCTCGGCGCGTTCACCGACTTCCACGTGGACGGCCTGAACGACATCCCGGTCGACGGCGAGGCCTTCGGGGCGAACTCCTGGCTGCCGTTCGGCCTCCTCGGGATCTGGGCCGCCTTCCCCTTCGGCATGTGGTTCTTCCTCGGCGTCGAGGGCGTGCCGCTGGCCGCCGAGGAGGCGAAGGACCCGGTGCGGTCGATGCCGAGGGCGCTCTCGATCGCGATGGGCATCCTGGTGCTGCTCGCCGTCATGACCTTCTTCGCGACCACCGGCGCGCGCGGCGCGGCCGCCGTCCAGGAGGCCGGGAACCCGCTGGTCGTGGCGCTCCAGGGCGACGGGGAGCCGACCGCGCTCAGCCGCTTCGTGAACTACGCGGGCCTCGCGGGCCTGGTCGCCTCCTTCTTCTCCCTCATCTTCGCCGGCTCGCGCCAGCTGTTCGCCCTCTCCCGGGCGGGCTACCTGCCCCGCTTCCTCTCCCTGACCAGCCGCCGCAAGTCGCCGTACCTGGGACTCCTCATCCCGGGCGCCCTCGGCTTCGCGCTCGCCGCCGGGACCGGGAACGGGGCGCGGATGCTGAACATCGCGGTCTTCGGCGCCACCATCTCGTACGCCCTGATGGCGCTCTCCCACATCGTGCTGCGCCGCCGCGAGCCGGGGCTCCACCGGCCGTACCGCACGCCCGGCGGGATCGTGACCTCGTCCGTGGCCTTCGTCCTGGCCCTGTCGGCGCTGGTCGCGACCTTCCTGGTGGACCGGACGGCGGCGTTCATGGCACTCGGGGTGTACGTGATCGCCCTCGCCTACTTCGCGTTCTACAGTCGGCACCATCTGGTGGCCAAGGCGCCCGAGGAGGAGTTCGCGGCGCTCGCCGCGGCCGAGGCCGAACTCGCACGCGACTGACCCGCCCGACTCTCCGCACCACTGGAGGAAGTTCCGTGACCAAGCCGCTCATCGGCGTGACCACCTACCTGGACCAGGCGCGCTGGAGGGTGTGGGACATGCCCGCCGCGCTGCTCCCCGCCCAGTACCCCCGTCTCGTACGGGAGAGCGGAGGCCTCGCGGTCATGCTCCCGCCGGACGGGCCCGAGGCCGCGGCCGCGGTGGTGGCCCGGCTCGACGGCCTCGTCATCGCGGGCGGGGCGGACGTCGAGCCCGGGCGCTACGGAGCCGAGCCCGACCCCCGCACCGGCCCGCCGGCCCGCGAGCGGGACGCCTGGGAGCTGGCCCTGATCGACGCCGCCCTGGCCTCCGGCACCCCGCTGCTCGGCATCTGCCGGGGCATGCAGCTGCTGAACGTGGCGCTCGGCGGCACGCTCATCCAGCACATGGACGGACACGTGGACGCGGTCGGGGTGATCGGCCGGCACGCGGTGAAGCCGGTGCCGGGCACGCGCTACGCCTCCCTCGTGCCCGAGCTCACCGAGGTCCCGACCTACCACCACCAGGCCGTGGACCGCCTGGGCACGGGCCTCACGGCCTCGGCCCACGCCGAGGACGGCACGGTGGAGGCGGTGGAGACGGACGGACCGGCGTGGGTCCTCGGCGTGCAGTGGCACCCGGAGATGGGCGAGGACCTGCGGGTGATGCGGGGGCTGGTGGAGGCCGCGGGCCGGTAGCCCCGGGGGAAGGAGTGCGGGGCGGCCGGGGTGGGCATCCAGCCGCCCCGCGGTTCGGGGGGAGAGACGGCTTCCGCCGCCCGTCCGATCAGAGGCTCGTCGCCGCCACCGCGCGACGGCCGATGAGCACGTACAGGCCCGCGGCGACGATCATGCCGACCGGCATGGAGAGGTCGATGCCGCCGAGCGCCGTGGCGACCGGGCCGGTGTAGACGGTGTTGACGCAGAGGGCGGCCGAGGCCACGCCCGCCATCAGGGAGAGCGCGCCCGCCCAGTTGACGCCGCCGGTGAACCAGAAGGGGCTGCCGGGGGTCTCGTCCGAGAGCGCGCGGCCGTCGTAGCGGTTGCGGCGCAGGACGATGTCGGTGGCGTACACGGCCATGAGGGGGCCGATCAGGACCACGATCACCTGGAGGGCGTTGCTGACGGTGTCCAGGAAGTTGGAGACCAGCACCCCGTAGAGGGTGGCGGCGACGGCGACGGTGCCGTCGAAGAGGACGCTGACGGTGCGTCGGACGCGCAGACCGACGGCCTGGAGGGCGAGGCCGGCGCTGTACGCGGTCAGGGCGTTGATGGAGATCGTGCCGAGGACCAGGGCGAGCAGGAAGACGGGCACGAACCAGCCCGGCAGGATCTTCTGGAGCGCGTTCTGGGGGTCGGTCATGTCGACGGCGGTCGCGGCGAAGGCGCCGAGCGAGCCGACGACGATGCTGGGGACGAAGGCGCCGAGCGCGGTCCATCCGGTGATCGCCCTCGGCGAGGCCGTACGGGGCAGGTAGCGGGAGAAGTCGGCGCTCGTCGTGTACGAGAGCGGGCCCGAGGCGACCATCGTGGTACCCGCGATGATCACGGCCCAGAGGTCGACGCCGGTCAGCGGCTCGGCCGGCGCGTACGAGAAGTCGGCGTGCCGGAAGACCGAGAGGGCGACGACGGTGAACGCGCCCGCCAGGGCCAGGGTGATGGGCAGGTACAGCTTGATGATCAGGGCGTGGCCGTAAACGCTGATGGCCAGCGTGAGGGCGGCGATCACCACGATGACGGCCACCTTCACGGGGGTGGTGGCGGTGATGCCGGCCTTCTCGACGAGCGCGAAGGCGGCGGTCGCGGCGGCGGCGAGGTTGAGCGCGAAGTAGCAGACGGAGACCAGCCAGCCGCCGATCGCGTTGTTCACCCGGTTGCCGATCACGCCGTACAGCGCGCGGGTGATCACCTCGCTCGGCGCGCCCGCGGCCGGTCCCGAGGTGGCGAGGAACCCGGTCAGCAGCCAGAAGAGATTGCCCACGACGGTCACGGCCACGGCCTGCCACAGGCTCAGGCCCATCAGGACCAGGGCGCCGCCGATGACGAGGCTGAGGTAGTTGACGTTCGCCGCGGCCCAGACGGAGAACAGCTCGCGGGGATGCCCGTGGCGCTCGCTGTCGGGGATGTGGTCGATGCCGTGCGCCTCGATGCGGGCTGGTCGGTCGGAGACCGGCGGCGTGACCTCGGCGCGGGCGGCGCCGGGGTCGGGGATCGTGGAAGCCATACGGCCCTCCGGATTGGTCTCGTGCCCACCTGGTTGCTTATTGGTCGCACACTCAATAGCATCGCCGGTATGCCGTCAAGCGTCCAGCGCAAGAGAATTCGGAAAACTCCCGAAGCCCGGAGGGCGGAGATCGTGGAGACCGCCGCCCGGGTCGCCCTGACCGAGGGCCTGGAGTGCGTCACGCTCCGGCGCATCGCCGACGAGCTCGCCGTACGCCCCGGTCTGATCAGCCACTACTTCCCGTCGGCGGAGGATCTGGTCGCCGAGGCGTTCAGCGTCGCCGCCACCGGCGAGCTCGACGCCCTGCTGCCCGCCGACCGCCCCGGCGGGACGCCCACGCAGTACCTCGCGCGCTACTTCAGCCTCTCGGCCGGAGAGGCGTACGACGACATCAGCCGCCTGTGGATCAACGCCCGGCACCTCAGCCGCTACCGGCCCGTCCTGCGCGACCGGGTCGCCGAGCAGGAGCTCGCCTCCGACGACCGCCTCGAAGGACTCATCCGCGAGGGCGTCGAACGGGGCGAGTTCCGCACGGACGACCCGCGCGCGGCGGCCATCCAGATCCTGGTCGTCCTCGACGGCCTCGGCGCCCACGCCAACACGGACCGGAGCAACCGCCCGGAGGCGGTGACGCGGATGGCGGTGACGACGGCGGAACGCGAACTCGGCCTGCCGCACGGCGCGCTGACCGACGTACCGCCGCCGTCCGGACCGAACTGACGACGGTCACCCCGGGCCCGCCCCCTCACCCCCCGACCCCCGCACCTCCCGCACCCTCTCTGGAGCCACCCGTGCGCACCCGACTCGTCCTGCTCTCCGCTCGCCTGCTCGACCCCGGCACGGGGGCGTTCCTGCCGGAGACCGCGCTCGCCGTCTCCGACGACGGCCGGATCTCCGCCCTGGGCGACGACCGCGAGATGCGGGCGCTGGCCGGTCCGGGGACCACGGTCGTCGACCTCAAGGGGTCCGTCGTCACCCCCGGTCTCGTCGACGGCCACCTGCACCCGGTGTCCGGCGCCGAACTCACCCACGGCCTCGACCTGTCGTACTGCGCCGACGTGGACGACGTGCGGGAGGCCCTGGCCCGCGAGGTGCGCAACCTCGACCGCGGCCAGTGGCTGTTCGGCTGGGGCCTGGACCCGAACGTCTTCGGCGACCGGCCCGTCGGCACCGCGCCGTTCGACGCCGTGCTCGACGGCGTGCCGGCCTTCCTGCTGCTCTTCGACGCCCACTCGGCGCTGGCCAGCCGCCGGGCCCTCGAACTCGCCGGGGTCGACGGCCCCCGCACCTTCGACCAGGCCTCGGCCGAGGTCGTCTGCGACGCCGGCGGGCGGCCGACCGGGCTGCTCCAGGAGGACGCGGCCTGCGAGCTGGTCGAGCGGGTCGCGCCCCGGCCGACCCGCGAGGAGAGCCGGGAGCGGCTCGCGGCGGCGCTGCGGTCGATGGCGGCGGCGGGCCTCACCGGTGGTCACGCCATGGACGCCAACGGCGACAGCCTCGCCCTGTACGGGGAGCTCGACGCGGCCGGCGAGCTGCCGCTGCGGCTCCGGGTCGCGCCGTGGTGCCAGCCGGGCACGGACGAGCTCGGGGTACGGGAGCTGATCGACCTCCAGGGCACGGGCGGCGAGCTGTGGCGGGTCGCCGGCGTGAAGCTGTTCATGGACGGGACGATCGACAACGGCACGGCGTGGCTGGAGCGCCCCGACTGCCACGGCGAGTCCACGCACGCGTTCTGGCCGGACCCCGAGGCGTACACCCGCGTCATCGGGGAACTGCACCGGGCGGGCGTGGCGACGGCGACGCACGCCATCGGCGACGCGGCGGTACGGCACGTCCTGGAGTCCGTCGAGAAGGCGCGGACGGCCGGGGGCGCGGTACGGCACCGGGTCGAGCACATCGAGACCGTGCCGGACGACACGCTGCGACGCTTCGCGGAGCTGGGCGTCCTGGCCTCCATGCAGCCCACGCACTGCTGCGACTTCACGCGCGCCGACCACACCGACAACTGGTCGCGGCGGCTCGGCGAGGAGCGCGCCTCGCGCGCCTGGCGCTGCCGCGACCTGTCCGACTCGGGCGCCACCGTGGTCCTCGGCTCCGACTGGCCGATCGCACCCTTCCCGCCCCTCGGCGTGATGGCCGGGGCCCGGCACCGGCGCCCCAGCCGTGACCTCGGCCAGGCTCCGCACGGACCCGAGCAGGCCCTCACCCCGCTGGAGGCACTGCGGGGCCTGACGACGGCACCGGCCTACGCGGCGGGCGAGGAGCACGAGGCCGGCCGGCTCGCCATCGGCTACCGCGCCGACCTCACCGTCCTGGCCGCCGACCCCATGACGACCCCGTCGACCGACCTCCCCGACGTCCCGGTCCGCCTCACGACGGTCTCGGGCCGGGTGACGTTCCGCGCGACGGACATCTGACGCCCCGCCGGCTACCCCCGCGTCAGCGACAGCAGGTCCCGCGCCGGCCCCGTCGGGCGGTGGCCCGCCGGCCACACCGCCCGCAGGTCGCGGCGGAGGAGCACCCCCTCCACCGGGATCGCCACGAGGCGGCGCGAGGCCAGCTCCTCCGCGATCGCGAGTTCGCTGAGGACGGCGGGGCCGGCCCCGCTGACCGCCGCGGCCTTGACCGCGGTGGTGGAGGCGAGTTCGAGGAGGGGCTGCGCGAGGCCGCCGTGGGTGGAGAGGGCCGCGTCGAGGACCTGACGGGTGCCCGAGCCGCGTTCCCGCAGGACCAGCGGGGTCGCGGCGAGCTCCGCGGGGTCGAGCGGGGCGCGGCGCCGGGCCCACGGGTGCGAGG
This sequence comes from Streptomyces sp. NPDC004284, assembly GCF_042874035.1. Lineage (NCBI taxonomy): Bacteria > Bacillati > Actinomycetota > Actinomycetes > Kitasatosporales > Streptomycetaceae > Streptomyces > Streptomyces sp. NPDC004284. Next base: position 265,301 of record NZ_JBIAMJ010000006.1, read on the forward strand.
GCGCGGCGACGAGCGCGAGCCGGTCGTGCGCGACGACGACCCCGTCGAGGCCGTCCGGCACGGCGAGCCCCTCGACGAAGCCGACGTCCGCCTCGCCCGCGAAGAGGCGTTCCGCGACGGCCGCCGAGTTCCCGGCCTGGAGCGACACGGCGGTGTCGGGCCGCTGGGCGTGCAGCGCGATCAGCCAGCCCGGCAGCAGGTACTCGGCGATCGTCATGGACGCGGCCACCCGCAGCCGCGAGTCCCGCCGCCCGCGCAGCGCCTGCGCGCCCGCGTCGAAGGCTTCCGCGGCCTCCACGATCCGCCGCGCCCAGTCGGTGACGAGGGCGCCCGCGTCGGTGAGCCGGGAGCCGCGCGGCGAGCGGTCGAGGAGGGCGACGCCGAGCTGTCGTTCCATCGAGCGGATCCGGCTGCTGGCGGCGGGCTGGGTGATGCCGACCTCGCGGGCGGCCGCGCCGAGGCTGCCGTGCCGGGCGACGGCGAGGAGCAGTTCGAGCGCGCCGAGGTCGGGGACCCGATGGGAGAGGCCCCGGTGGGACAGGGGATACGACTCGCTGCTCATAAGGTCAGCTTATGGCCTCATAGCGACAACGTCCCTGGTGGGGGCGGTTCCGGCGCGAAACGATCGAGGCATGGCAAGCCACGCACCTTCCCTCCCCGCCCTCCGCGCCACCACTCCCGGCGCCCCGGCGACCCGTTCCGTCCGTCACCTCGGACCCAACTGGTACGCCTCCGTGATGGGCACGGCCATCGTCGCCAACGCGGGCGCCGCCCTCCCGGTGGACGTCCCCGGCCTCCGTACGGCCTGCGCCGCGGTCTGGGCGCTGGCGCTCGCGATGCTGCTCGCCCTGGTCGCCGCCCGCTCCGCGCACTGGGCCCGCCACCGGGACCAGGCCCGCTCCCATCTCATGGACCCGGCGATGGCGCCGTTCTACGGCTGTCTGTCGATGGCGCTGCTCGCGGTCGGCGGCGGGGCCGTGATCGTGGGCCGGGACTGGATCGGGCTCCCGGCGGCCGTCGCCCTGGACACCGTCCTGTTCACGGCGGGCACGGTGATCGGCCTGGTGGCCGCGGTGGCCGTCCCGTACCTCATGATCGTGCACCACCGGATCGAGAACGCCTCGCCGGTGTGGCTGCTTCCGGTCGTCGCCCCCATGGTCTCGGCCGCGCTCGGCCCGCTGCTCGTGCCCCATCTGCCCGCCGGGCAGGGCCGGCAGACCCTGCTGCTCGGCTGCTACGCGCTGTTCGGCATCAGCCTGCTCGCCACCCTGGTCATGCTGCCGCTGGTCTTCGGACGGCTCGTCATGAACGGCCCGCTGCCGCTCGCGCTCACCCCGACCCTCTTCCTCGTCCTGGGCCCGCTGGGCCAGTCGACGACCGCCGCGAACAAGTTCGCCGACGCGGCCGCGGGCGTGCTGCCCGCCCCGTACGCGCACGGCTTCGCCGCCTTCGCCGTCCTCTACGGGGTGCCCGTCCTGGGCTTCGCGCTGCTGTGGCTGGCACTCGCCGGGGCGATGGTGCTGCGGGCGCGGCGGCAGGGCATGGGCTTCGCGATGACCTTCTGGGCGTTCACGTTCCCGGTCGGGACCTGTGTGACCGGCGCCGAGGGGCTGGCCCAGCACACCGGTCTGGCCGCGTTCCGCTGGCTCGCGATCGGTCTGTACGCACTGCTCCTGGCGGCCTGGCTGGTGGCCGGTGTCCACACCGTGCGCGGGCTGCTCAGCGGCGCGCTGCTCGCAGGGCCCGCACCAGTGCCCGCGGGGCCTCGGCCAGTGACGGCCCGTACCAGGTGAGCATGCGCCCGTCGACGAGGGCGGCGGCGGTCCCGGGGAAGGGGTTGCTGGGGGCGCGGGTACCGGCGATGTCCGTGCTTGGCCGGTGCCGGAGGGGCCCGGACTGGTGGGGGTTGCTCTGGTCGGGCCCGCACCCGGTGTCCGTGACCTCGGGTGTGCTCACCACCCTGCCGGCCCGGACGTCCTCGTCACGAGCTCCGCACCCCCGACCAGGCCTTGCGGGAACGGGAACGGGTCCTCGCGGCGTGCGGGTGCCCCGGCCGCGCTGGCTCGACCCGGCCGAAGCCGCCTGGGAGGCGGTCGAGCCGCTGACGCCCGTCACCACCGTCGTGCCTATCTGGCGGCGGCCCTGGATGGTGCTCGGCCGGGACACCCTTGCCGGTGACCTGCTCACCCGCCTCGGCGTGCGGAACCTGCACGACGGTCGCCCCGAGCGCTATTCGGGCCTCCCGCTCGACGAGCTCCGCGACGCCGCCCCCGACCTCGTCGTCCTGCCCGACGAGCGACCCTCCGCGCTCCCCCGGACGACCGTCATTCCTCCTCGGCCTCGACGTGGTCGCCGACGGCGACGACGAGGAGCCGGGTGCCGGGCTCGGTGGCGCGCCAGCGGTGCCGTACGCCGCCGGAGAGGTAGAGCGTGTCGCCGCGGCCGAGCCGGTGGGCGCGGCCCTCGGCCTCGACCTCGGCGGCGCCGTCGGCGACGTACAGCAGTTCGTCGTTGCGGTGCTGGAACTCGCGTCCCGCGTCCTGCTCGCCGGTGAACTCCACGGCGTGCAGCTGGTGGCGGCCGCGGACCAGCGACCGGACGCCCGGGGGCATGCCCGGGGAGCGCTCCCCGGAGCGTACGACGTCGACGGTGCGGGAGGCCTCGGCGGCGGCGAGGAGTTCGCCGGCCGTGGTCTCCAGGGCCTCGGCGACGAGTTCGAGGGAGCGGCGGCTGGGCCGCGCGCGCTCGTTCTCGACCTGGCTGAGGAAGGGCACGGAGAGGCCGCTGCGGGAGGCGACGACGGCCAGGGTGAGCTGGAGCGCTCTGCGGCGCCTCTTGACGGCCGCGCCCACGCGGGGTGCTTCCTTCTCGTCCATGTCGGCTCCCTCCCTCTGCTCGTACCCGTTCGTACCCGTCGGTTACCTGAACCTTACGCAGCTTTGGGGCGGGGTTTCGCGTCGTGACGAAAAGGGGTGGCCACCGTATACGTTCGGCGACCACCCGTTTTCGGCCAGTGAGGACCGGCGGGGAAGGGAGGGCTACTGCGGGGTGAGCTTCTCCGCGAGGCCGGGGTTCCGGTCCAGCCAGGTGCGGACGGCCTGCTGCTCCTTGCCCTTGCCGGTCTCCTGGATGACGGCTTCGAGGTCCGTGAGCTGCTTCTCGGTCAGCGAGAAGTTCTTCAGCCAGGCGCCGACCTCGGGGTTCTCGGCGGCGAACCCCTTGCGGGCGAGGGTGTGGACGCCGTCGCCCTTGCCCCAGGCGCCCTTGGGGTCGTCGAGCTTCTTCAGGTCGTGGGCGGAGTAGGCCCAGTGCGGGGACCAGAGCGTGACGACGACGGGTTCCTTGCGGTCGTACGCCCGCTTCAGCTCGGCCAGCATGCCGGGCGTGGAACCGTCGACGACCTCGTACTCGCCCTCCAGGCCGTACTCCTTGAGGACCTTGTCCTTGAGGATGCCCATCATCCCGGCGCTGGGCTCGATGCCGACGATGCGGCCCTTGAACTGTCCGGCCTTCCCCTTGAGGTCGGCGAGGGAGTCGACGCCCTTCACGTACGAGGGGACGGAGAGCTCCAGGGAGGTGGGGCCGTACCAGGAGCCGAGGTCCTCCAGCTTGTTCCGGTACTTCTTCCAGTACTGGGCGTGGGTGACGGGGAGCCAGGCGTCGGTCTGGAAGTCGAGCTGCCCGCCCGCGAGACCGGTGTAGAGGGCGCCGGCCTCCAGCTGCTTGGTCTCGACCTCGTAGCCCCGGCGCTCCAGGAGCTCCTTCCAGAGGTACGTGGAGGCGATGCCCTCGTCCCAGGGGATGTAGCCGATGCTGACCTTCTTGCCGTGGCCGCCGTTCGGGCCGGAGGCGGCGGTGGAGCTCGCGCCGCCGGTGCCGCCGAGGAAGCTCATGCCTCCGGCGGCGAGGGCGAGGACGACGACGCCGACGAGGGCGGTGACGGGCTGCGGGCGGTGGGCGCGGAGCCTCGCCCCGGGCCGCTTGGCGCTCAGCGCGGCGCGGGCCTTGGCGGCGGCGCGGCGGCCCAGCGGGGAGACCTGGCGGCCGAGGGCGCCGGTCATCCGGTCGAGGTACATGGCGAGGACGACGATGGACACGCCGGCCTCGAAGCCGAGGCCGATGTCGACGTTGCCGATGGCGCGGTAGACGGCGCCGCCGAGTCCGCCGCCGCCGACCATGCCGGCGATGACGACCATGGAGAGGCCGAGCATGATGACCTGGTTGACGCCGGCCATGATCGTGGGCAGGGCGAGCGGCAGCTGCACGCGCAGCAGGGTGTTGCGCGGGGTGGTGCCGAACGCCTCGGCGGCCTCGACGAGTTCGCCGTCGACCTGGCGGATGCCGAGCTCGGTCATGCGCACGCCCGGGGCCAGCGCGAAGACGATGGTCGCGAAGATGCCGGGGACGACGCCGACGCCGAAGAAGATGATGCCGGGGATGAGGTAGACCATCGCCGGCATGGTCTGCATGAAGTCGAGGACGGGCCGCAGGACGGTGCTGACGGTCTTCGAGCGGGCCGCCCAGATGCCGAGGGGGACGGCGATCACCAGGGTGACGAGGGTGGCGACGAGGACGAGGGAGAGCGTCGCCATGGCCTCGTCCCACAGCTGGACCGAGTCGACGAGCGCGAGGCCCGCGAAGGCCAGGACACCGGCGGCGAGGCCGCGCAGCCACCAGGCGACGACGGCGAGGATGCCGGCGAGGAGCAGCGGCTGGGGTGCGGACAGGACGGCGTCGACGCCGTCGTAGAGACCGGTGACGCCGGTGCTGACGGCGTCGAACAGCCAGGAGAACTGGGCCTGGAGCCAGTCGACGGAGCTGTCGACCCACTGGCCGAGGGGGAGCCTAGGCACGGGCGGCCACCTCCTGGGCCGCGAGTCCGCCCAGCACGGCGAGAAGCCTTTCCTTCCGTACGACTCCGAGGGCGGAGCCGCCGGAGTCCTGGACGACCACCGGGTGCGGGCCCTCGGCGGCGAGGGCGCACAGGTCGGCGAGGAGCGTGTCGGGGCCGGCGACCGGGGCCTCCGGCGCGACGGGCGACTCGGGCTCCGTCATGACGGCGGCGGCGGTGAGCACCCGGGAGCGGTCGACGTCCTGGATGAAGGAGGCGACGTAGTCGTCGGCGGGGCGGACGAGGATGTCCTCGGCGGTGCCCTGCTGGACGATCCTGCCGTCGCGCATGACGGCGACGCGGTCGCCGAGGCGCATGGCCTCGTTGAGGTCGTGGGTGATGAAGACGATGGTCTTCTTCAACTGCCGCTGGAGGACGAGGAGCTGGTCCTGCATGTCGCGGCGGATCAGCGGGTCGAGCGCGCTGAAGGACTCGTCCATCAGGAGCAGGTCGGCATCGGTGGCGAGGGCGCGGGCCAGGCCGACGCGCTGCTGCATGCCTCCGGAGAGCTCGTCGGGCCAGGACTTCTCCCAGCCGGCGAGGCCGCACAGGCCGAGGGCCTCGGCGGCGCGGGTCTCGCGCTCGGCGCGGGGCACGCCCTGGACCTCCAGGCCGTAGGCGGCGTTCTCCAGGACGTTTCGGTGCGGGAAGAGCGCGAAGTGCTGGAAGACCATGCTGATCTTGGTGGAGCGGACCTCGCGCAGTTCACGGGGGGAGAGCGCGGTGAGGTCGCGGCCGTCGTGGAGGACCCGGCCGGCGGTGGGTTCGAGCAGGCCGTTGAGCATGCGGAGGAGGGTGGACTTCCCGGAGCCGGACAGGCCCATCACGACGAAGATCTGGCCGGATTCGACGGTGAAGCAGGCGTCGGCGACGGCGGCGGTCGCCCCTTCGGCGCGCAGTTCCGCGCGGTCGGCGCCGTCGGCGAGCCTGCGGACGGCTTCGTCGGGTCGTCTGCCGAACACCTTGTACAGATGGTCGGCCTGGAGCCTGGACACATGCACCTCACGGGTAGGAACGAAGAACGGCCTCACCACCCCCGCGCGGCAGGCCGTGGAGCGGGCGGGATCGGCCCGCGGGCCCGTCGCGTACGGGATTCCTTTTCGTTGAATCCCGTACCGGGTTCCGCTCCGGGCCCGCCCCTGCCCGGCTTCACCGGGTGCAAACGCGAAGGTGACGGGGGTCACGCGGGCGCCCGGGAAGGGGTCGGCGCGCGGAAGGCGGGGGACTGTCGGTGGGGTGCGGCATGATCGGGGGGTGACGCGACGCCTGATGCTCCTCGACACCGCCAGCCTCTACTTCCGCGCGTACTTCGGCGTGCCGGACTCCGTCCGGGCGCCGGACGGCACCCCGGTGAACGCCGTGCGCGGGCTGCTGGACTTCATCACCCGGCTCGTCCAGGACCACCGTCCCGACGACCTGGTGGCCTGCTGGGACGAGGACTGGCGGCCGCAGTGGCGGGTGGACCTGATCCCCTCGTACAAGGCGCACCGGGTGGCCGTGGAGACGGAGACGGGCCCGGACGAGGAGGAGGTCCCGGACACGCTGTCCCCGCAGGTGCCGGTGATCGAGGAGGTCCTCGCGGCGCTGGGCATCGCGCGGATCGGGGCGGCGGGGTACGAGGCGGACGACGTGATCGGGACGCTCGCGGGCCGCTCCGGGGGGCCCGTGGACATCGTCACCGGCGACCGCGACCTGTTCCAGCTGGTCGACGACGCCCGGGGCGTGCGCGTGCTGTACCCGCGCAAGGGCGTCGGCGACTGCGACCTGGTGGACGCGGAGCTGATCCGCACGAAGTACGGGGTGCGGCCCGACCAGTACGCGGACTTCGCGGCGCTGCGCGGGGACGCCAGCGACGGGCTGCCCGGGGTGAAGGGCATCGGCGAGAAGACGGCGGCGCAGCTGATCACGGAGTACGGGGACCTGGCGGGCGTCCGGGCGGCGGCGGAGGACCCGGCCTCGAAGCTGACGCCGGCGAAGCGGCGCGGGATCGTGGAGGCGGCGGCGTACCTGGACGTGGCGCCGACGGTGGTGCGGGTCGCCGCCGACGTGCCGCTCCCGGAGTTCGACCCGGCCCTGCCGGCCGCTCCGCGCGACCCTGCCGCCCTGGAGGCTCTGGTGAAGCGCTGGAACCTGGGGGGCGCGGTGGGACGCCTGCTGCCGGTCCTGGAGCGCTGACGGGTCCTGGAGCCCCGGCGGGTCCTGGAGCCCCGGCGGGTCCTGGAGCCCCGGCGGGGACGGCTGCGGACCGCACGGAACAGGGGCGGTCCACGGGAAGTCCACGGACGGTCCGTGGGCGGTCCGTCACCGCTCGAGCCGCCTCTTGCCACGGGATGCTAGCTTAGGCATACCTAAGTATGCAGAGTCAGGAGAGCCCGTGGCAGAGCAGCCGGCCCGCAAGGCACCGAAGGCCACCGAAGCACGTGTGGTGCACACCGAGCGGATCACCCCGCACATGGTGCGGATCGTGCTGGGAGGCCCCGGGCTCGACGGCTTCGCGGCGGACACGTACACCGACCACTACGTGAAGCTGCTCTTCGCCCCGGAGGGCGTCGGCTATCCGGAGCCGTTCGACATGGAGCGGATCCGGGCGGAGTTCCCCCGGGAGCAGTGGCCGACGACGCGGACGTACACGGTGCGGGCCTGGGACCCGGTCCAGCGCGAGCTGACGATCGACTTCGTGGTCCACGGCGACGAGGGCCTGGCGGGCCCGTGGGCGGCGCGCGCCCAGGCGGGCGAGACGGTGCGCTTCCTCGGCCCCGGCGGCGGCTACGCGCCGGACCCGGCGGCGGACTGGCACCTGCTCGCGGGCGACGAGAGCGCGCTGCCGGCGATCGCGGCGGCCCTGGAGCAGCTGCCCGCCGGCGCGCGGGCGCACGTCCTCGTCGAGGTTTCGGACGCGGCCGAGGAGCAGAAGCTCGCGACGGCGGCGGGCATAGAGGTCACGTGGCTGCACCGGGGCGAGCGCCCGGTGGGCGCGGCGCTGGTCGAGGCGGTCACGGCCCTGGACTTCCCGGCGGGTGACGTGCACGCCTTCGTCCACGGCGAGGCGGGCTTCGTGAAGGAGCTGCGCCGGCACCTGCGGCTCGACCGGGGCGTGGCGCGCGAGCGCCTGTCCATCTCGGGCTACTGGCGCCTGGGCAAGACGGACGAGGGCTGGCGCGCGATGAAGCGCGAGTGGAACGACCAGGTGGAACGCGAGCAGGAGAACTGACGAGCGGAAGAACCGAGACGAGGGGCCCGGGGCGGCGAAAGCCCCGGGCCCCTCGTCACTCCGCTCCCCCGCCCCGCGCCGTCCGGCCGAACGTGCTGTCCGAGGCATCCATGTGGGCCAGGCGGCGCAGCGCGGAGAAGATCACGTCGCCGAGGACCGTGCCGACGACCGCGCTCTCCACGAGCTCCTCCCGCGCCACATGGCGCGCGACGTAGTCCAGATCGGCCCGCGCCACCCTCTCCGCCGCTTCCGCGTACGCGTCCAGGACCTCGACGAACCGGCCGTGCCCGAGTTCGTCGAGCGCCACGAGGGCCGTCGCGAGGGCCTCCGACGCCGGACCTGAAGGGTCGGCGTGCCAGCCTCGCGCCGCGATCAGACCGGCGACCGTCTTCCGCGCCTCCTCGATGCCCTCTCCGGGCTCGCGCTCGTAGCGCGGCACCAGCGGCTTGGTCGCCGCGCCCAGCACGTCGTGCACCGGCTGCTCCGGGTCGTCGACCGCCGTGACCACGTCACGGATGCCCGCCACCGACAGGCCGCCCACATCGAGGAGCGCCCGGATCAGGCGGAGCCGCCGCACATGCGCCTCTCCGTACGAGGCCTGGTTCGGGCTCGTCAGTTCCCCGGCGGGCAGCAGTCCTTCCCGTACGTAGAACTTGATCGTCGGCACCGACACCCCGGTCGTACGACTCAACTCTCCGATGCGCACCGCGTGTTCACCTTCCCGGTCCTCTTTCGGTCTTGCCGACCGAGACCCCCATCATAGATAGTGGCGCTATCAGATAGCGGCAAGTGCCGCTATCCATAACTTCACGGGGGACCCTCTATGCCTTCTACGCCTCCTACGTCTTCACAGAGCTCTCCGACCCCACCCGCCGCCGCGCAGCCCCGGCTGCACCGCCCACTGGTCTGGTTCGCCGCCTCGATGGGCGTGCTCGCCGTCGTCTCCGCCGTCGGCATCGCCGTCGACGACCGGATGCTGGTCGGCGTCCCCATCTGGACGAAACCCTTCAAGTTCTCGGTCTCGTTCGTCGCCTACAGCCTCTCCCTGGCCTGGATGCTCTTGCTCCTCCCCCGCGGCCGACGGGCCGGCTGGTGGGCCGGGACGGTGATCGCCGTCGCCAGTGTCGTCGAGATGGCCCTGATCACCCTCCAGGTGATCCGCGGCACCCAGAGCCACTTCAACCAGGCGACCCCCTTCGACGCCGCCGTCTTCCAGACCATGGGCGCCACCGTCGTCGTGCTGTGGCTGGGCGCCCTGGTCATCGCCGTGCTCCTGCTCCGCGCCCGGATCCTCGACCGGGCCATGGCCTGGGCCGTCCGGCTGTCCTCCCTCATCGCCCTGGCGGGCGCCGGCATCGGCTTCCTGATGGTCCGTCCGACACCCGAGCAGCTCACCGCCGACAACCCGCCCCTCGTGGGCGCCCACAGCGTCGGCGTCCCCGACGGCGGTCCCTCGATGCCCCTCACCGGCTGGGCCACCACCGGCGGCGACCTGCGCGTCCCCCACTTCTTCGGCATGCACGCGCTCCAACTGCTCCCCCTCCTCCTGATCGCCCTCTCCGCCCTCGCCACCCGCTTCCCCTCCCTCACCCGCCTCGCCGACGAGCGCATACGCCTCCGCCTCACCCTCACCGTCTCCGCCACCTACGCCGCGACCTTCGCCCTCCTCACCTGGCAGGCCCTCCGCGGCCAGGCCCTGTCCGCCCCTGACACCACCACCCTCACCACCGCAGCCGCGATCCTCCTCCTGGCCTGCACCTCCACCGCCCTCTCCCTCCGCACCCCCACCACCCCCTCCCCCACCGAGAAGGTCGCGGCATGACCGGCCCCCTGCCCACCCGGGCGATGCCCGCCACCCCCGCACCGGAGAACTCCGACAGGACGCCGCTCCGCCCGGGCCGTCTACCCTGACCGGATGCCGGACATCGACCGGGCCGTGGGCGCCGTACTGGGTTCCGCCGTGGGTGACGCCCTGGGCGCGCCCTTCGAGTTCGGGCTGCCCGGCGTGTTCCGGGAGCGGTTCCCGGACGGGGTCGGGGAGCTGTGCGGGGGCGGCGGCTGGGACCCGGGCGAGGCGACGGACGACACCCAGATGGCCGTCCTCCTCGGGGAGTCGCTCCTCGAACGGGGCGGCCTCGACCTGCCGGACGTCTTCGACCGCTTCCGGCGCTGGGCGGCGGCCGACCCCAAGGACATCGGGCTCCAGACCGAGCAGGTCCTGACGAGCGGCGACACCTGGGACGTCGCGGCCGCGCTGCACTTCCAGATCAACGGCCGCGCCGCCGGGAACGGTTCACTGATGCGGGCCTCGACCTCGGCCGTGTACTTCGCGGCCCGGGGGCGGGAGGAGACGATGGCCGCCGCGCGCCGGATCGCCGCGCTGACGCACGGGGACGGCGCAGCCTGGGAAGGCACGGCGATCCTGCACGAACTGGTCCGGGTCGCCCTCCTCGGCGAGGACCCGCTCGCCGCCGTGCCCGCCACGCTGGCCGAGGTGGACCCCGCGCACCGGGAACGGTGGGCGACCGTACTCGCTCCCGGCTGGCACCCGGACGACGCGACCGAGTTCAACGGGGCGGTCTGGCCCTGCCTCGGCTCGGCGGTCTGGGCACTGCGCACCACGGCCTCCTTCGAGGAGGCCCTGGCCGCCGCGGTCGACCTGGGCGGCGACACCGACACCGTCGCCGCCGTGACCGGCACCCTCGCGGGCGCGGTGTACGGCCCCGGCGCCGTCCCCGACCGCTGGACGTCCCTCCTCCACGTCCCCCTCCCCGGCTTCGCCGGCCGGGTCCTGGGTGCCCCGGAGCTGCGGGACATGGCCGGGGCGCTGGCCGGGAGTCGGTGAGCGGTCGGTCAGAGGGCGGTTCGTCTGCGGGCCGTCAGTTGGAAGAGGCGGGCGGTGTGCATGTAGGGGGCTCGGGCTGTCGTGGCGAGTTCCAGGCGTTCGAGGTCGGCGTAGTAGGCCGGGTCGTACTTGAGCGCGTCGTCGGTGAGGTAGTCGCAGAAGCTGCGGATGCCGTAGTGCCGCACGTCCCGGCAGCCGAGGTCGCCGAGGACCGGGATGATCTCCTCCGCCGTGTGGAGGGTCAGCTCGGAGTCGAACATCTCGGTCCGGAGCCGGTCGCTGTCGAGTGCGGCCAGGGCCGCGGCGGGGTCCAGTCGCCGGACGGCGACGTTCAGGGGCGCCGAGTGCCGGTTGATCGCCATCACGGAGAACAGTCCTCCCTCCTTCAACGGGGCGAGCGCCGTGCCGAGGGTGCCGGGCACGTCGTCCACGTACTGCAGGAGGTTGTGGCACAGCACCACGTCGAAGCCGCCCGCGGCGACGTCGGCCGGCAGCGCGTGGACATCGGCCCGGACGCACGTCACCCGTTCCGACAGTCCCCGCTCCGCGGCCCGCGCCTCGGCGGCTGCCAGCATCGCCGGCGCGAGGTCGACGACGGTGACGTGGTGCCCCCGCGCGGCGAGCCGCATCGCGTCACCGCCGTCACCGCCCGCGAGGTCGAGGATCCGCAGCGGCCCGCCCCCGGGGCCGTCGCCGAGGTGACGCATGAGGTTCGCCTCGGCGAGCGTGTACCGCAGGCGGCCCCAGGGGGCTTCCTGCCACTCCTGCCAGGTGTCCATCGCGGTGTCGAACTTCTCGGGATCTTGAGCCATCCCGCGACGATAACCGTCCGTCAGGAGCGGCCGGACCTCACTTCCGCGCGCGGACCGTGGCCAGGACGTCGCGGTCCGGCTGGAGGGTGAGACTGGGGACCGGACGTATCTCCTCGGCGGTGAGGTCCAGGTCGTAGCGGCGGGCGAGGACCGCGAGGACGAGGACGGACTCGACGAGGGCGAAGCGGGTGCCCAGGCAGACGCGGGGCCCGCCGCCGAAGGGGTACCAGGCGTACTCCGGTATCTCCTCCGCCGGTGCGCCGTCCTCCCCGGTGAGCCAGCGCTCGGGCCGGAAGGCCTCCGGGTCCCCGTACCAGCGGGGGTCGCGGTGGGTGGCCCACTGGCTGGACCAGACGCGGGTCCCGGCGGGGACGGGAGCTCCGCCGAGGGTGGCGCCCTCCTTGGCTATGCCGGTCAGGAGCCAGATCGTGGGGTAGAGGCGCAGGGTCTCCTTGATGACGGCCTGGGTGTAGGTGAGGGAGGCGTAGTCGTCGTGGCCGGGCTCGTGGTCGGCGAGGACGCGGTCGAGCTCCTCCGTGAGGGCGTCGCGGACCCGGGGGTTGCGGGAGAGGAGGTACCAGGCCCAGACGAGGGTGGAGCTGGTGGTCTCGTGGCCGCCGATGTAGAGGGTGACGGTCTCGTCGCGGATCTCCTGGTCCGAGAGGGGCGCGCCCGTCTCGTCCCGGGCGGCGAGCAGCCGGCTGAGAAGGTCGGGGCGCTCCGTGTCCCCGTCCCGGTGGCGGGAGACGACGCGGGAGACCTCCGCGTCGATGACCGCGGTCGCGCGCTTGATGCGGGCGCGCCCCGGAGTGGGCACCCAGTCGGGCAGCACCGCTCCGATGCCGCTGAACTCGGCGCCGATCTCCTGCTGGGCGATGTCCATCGCCCTCCCGATGGCGTCGGCGTCGGCGGCGGTGTCGACACCGAAGATGGTGCGGACCGCGATGAGTTGGGTGAGGGCGGCCATCTCCTTCTTGATGTCGACCTGCTGCCCGTCGACCCATCGGTCGGCGAGGTCGACGGCGCACTCCGTCATGGTCGCCGCGTAGGACCGGACCTGCTTGGGGCGGACGGAGGGCTGGACGAGGGAACGCTTGCGCCGCCAGTCGGCTCCCTTGGAGACGATGACGCCGTTGCCGAGGAGGGTGCGGAAGGCGATGCCGAGGTCCGGCTGGTCGAAGCTGCGCTCGATCTCGGTGAGGAGTTCCCCGACCGCGTCGGGGTGGGCGATGAAGAGGGACCGCTTGCCGCCGAAGCGCCAGCGGACGAAGTCCCCTCGCTCCCGGAGCTGTTCGAAGAAGGCGAGGGGGTCCTTGCCGAAGGCGGGAAGGTTGCCGAGGAGGGGCACGCCCCGCGGCCCGTCGGCGAAGACCGGAGGCGGCGGCGTCCGCGTCTCCCCCGAAGACCGGCCCGGCGCACTCCCCGAGACCTGCCCCGGCTCATGCCCCGACGCCCGCCCCGAAGACTGCCCCGGCTCACGCCCCGACGCCCGCCCCGAAGACTCCCCCGAAGCCTGCCCCGACGGCCCCTTCGGCTGCCCCGAAGACTCCCCCGACACCCGCCCCGACGGCCCCTTCGGCTGCCCTTCGTCTCGTTCCCCGGCGTCCGGACCGGCCTGCGTGGTCATTGCGCGTCCCCTCCCCAACCGACGTCCCCTGCTTGCGAGTCCATGCAAGCGGAAGGGCCGGTCCCCGCGCCACCCCTGTGGACGACGACCTGTGGACAACTCCTGTCGGCAGCATGCCAAGGGGCCCGCGGCGCACCCGCCACGGGCCCCTTCGCCGACCGACGATCCGTCAGCCGACCGAGCTGTAGGCCACGACACCGCGCAGCAGCGAGTCCACCGCCTTGCGGGCGTTCTTGGCGACCGTGCTGTTCTCCTTGGGCGCCGCCGCCGCGATCTGGCCGAGCACGTCGATCACCTGCTTGCACCAGCGGACGAAGTCGCCCGCGGGCATCTCCGCCTCGCGGAGCACCTCGTCGAGGCTCTTCTCGGAGGCCCACTGGTAGGCGGCCCAGGCGAAGCCGAGGTCGGGCTCGCGCTGGCCGACGCCGCCCTCCGCCTGGTTGATCTTGAACTCCCCTTCGAGGGCGTCCAGCCGGCCCCAGATCCGGACCATCTCACCGAGCGCGGCCTTGGCGTTGCCCGTGGGCAGCTTGGGCGCGACGGCGTCGTCGGCCTGCCGCGCCTCGAAGACCAACGCCGAGACGCAGGCGGCGAGTTCGGCCGGGGTGAGGCCCTCCCAGACACGGTCGCGGAGGCACTCGCTCGCCAGCAGGTCGAGCTCGCCGTAGAGCCGGGCGAGCCGCTTGCCGTTGTCGGTGACCTCGTCCCCGCGCAGGTAGTCGAGCTCGGTGAGGAGCGCGACGATCCGGTCGAAGGTGCGGGCGATCGTGTTGGTGCGGCCCTCGATGCGCCGCTCCAGCTGCTGGGTGTCGCGCTGGAGACGGTGGTAGCGCTCGGCCCAGCGGGCGTGGTCCTCGCGCTCGTCGCAGCCGTGGCAGGGGTGCGCGCGGATCTCGGTGCGCAGCCGGGCGATCTCGCGGTCGTCGGCGGCCGCGGCGCGCTGCCGGCGGTGGCGCTCGGGGTTGATGTGCCCGGCCTTGCTCCGCAGGGCGGAGGCGAGGTCGCGACGGGACTGCGGGGAGCGCGGGTTGAAGGACTTGGGGATCCTCATGCGCTCCAGCGCCTCGACCGGCACCGGGAAGTCGATGGAGGCGAGCCTCTTGACCTGCCGCTCGGCGGTGAGGACGAGGGGGCGCGGCCCGTCGTGGTGCTCGAAGCCGCGGTGGCCGTTGGTCCGGCCGGCCGGGATGCCGGGGTCGAGGACGAGGGCGAGGCCCGCGAACTTGCCGGTGGGGACGTGGATGACGTCGCCGGGCTTGAGCTTCTCCAGGGAGCTCGCGGCCTGGGCGCGGCGCTGGGCGGCGCCCTGCCGGGCCAGTTCGGTCTCGCGGTCCTTGAGGTCGCGGCGCAGCCGCGCGTACTCCTCGAAGTCCCCGAGGTGGCAGGTCATGCCCTCGCGGTAGCCCTGGAGCCCTTCCTCGTTCCGCTGGACCTGGCGCGAGATGCCCACGACGGAGCGGTCGGCCTGGAACTGGGCGAAGGAGGTTTCGAGCAGCTCGCGGGAGCGGTGCCGGCCGAACTGCTCGACGAGGTTGACCGCCATGTTGTACGAGGGCTTGAAGCTGGAGCGCAGCGGGTACGTGCGCGTGCCGGCCAGTCCGGCGAGGTGGCCGGGGTCGAGTCCGCGCTGCCAGAGCACGACGGCGTGGCCCTCGACGTCGATGCCGCGGCGGCCGGCGCGGCCGGTGAGCTGGGTGTACTCACCGGGGGTGATGTCCGCGTGCTGCTCGCCGTTCCACTTGACGAGCTTCTCCAGGATCACCGTGCGCGCGGGCATGTTGATGCCGAGCGCGAGGGTCTCGGTGGCGAAGACGGCCTTGACGAGGCCGCGGACGAAGAGCTCCTCGACGACCTCCTTGAAGGTGGGGAGCATGCCGGCGTGGTGGGCGGCGATGCCCCGCTCCAGGGCTTCGAGCCACTCGTAGTAGCCGAGGACGTGGAGGTCCTCGGTGGGGATCGCGGCGGTGCGCGCCTCGACGATCTCGCGGACGCGCAGCCGCGCCTCGTCGTCGTTGAGCCGGAGTCCGGCGTAGAGGCACTGCTGGACCGCGGCCTCGCAGCCGGCACGGCTGAAGATGAAGGTGATGGCGGGCAGCAGCCCCTCGGCGTCGAGGCGCTCGATGACCTCGGGGCGGCCGGGGGTCCAGATGCGGGAGCGCTGGCGGCGCTCGCGCTCGCGGTCGGCCTCGCGGACCATCTTGCCGCGGCGGCGCTCGCGCGGGTTGTACGTGCGCGTGTTCTCGGTGCGGGCGAGGCGGAGGAGGTCGGGGTTGACCTCGCGCCGGGACGCGCCGCGGCCGCCGTGGTCGGTCTCCTCCTCGAAGAGGTCGTACATCCGGCGTCCGGCGAGGACGTGCTGCCAGAGGGGTACGGGGCGGCTCTCCGAGACGATGACCTCGGTGTCGCCGCGGACGGTGTCGAGCCAGTCGCCGAACTCCTCGGCGTTGGACACGGTCGCGGAGAGCGAGACGAGGGTGACCGATTCGGGGAGGTGGATGATCACTTCCTCCCAGACGGCGCCGCGGAAGCGGTCGGAGAGGTAGTGGACCTCGTCCATCACGACGTATCCGAGGCCGGAGAGGGCCTGGGATCCCGCGTACAGCATGTTGCGGAGGACCTCGGTCGTCATGACGACGATCGGGGCGTCGCCGTTGACGCTGTTGTCACCGGTGAGCAGTCCGACCTTGTCGTTGCCGTACCGCTTGACGAGGTCGGCGTACTTCTGGTTCGACAGCGCCTTGATGGGGGTCGTGTAGAAGCACTTGCGGCCCTGGGTGAGGGCGAGGTGGACGGCGAACTCGCCGACGATGGTCTTGCCGGAGCCCGTGGGCGCGGCGACGAGCACGCCCTTCCCCGCTTCGAGCACCTGGCAGGCCTCGATCTGGAAGGGGTCCAGTCCGAAGTCGTACAGCTCGCGGAAGGGGGCCAGTGCGGTGGCCTGCTCGGCGTTGCGCGCGAGGGCGGCCGCGTACGCCTGGGCTGGTGTGAGGTCCTCTGTCATCTTGTTGTCGAGCCTACCCGCCACCTGTGACAGTGACGCGATCTTTATCGAGGGGATGTGGAGGGCTCGGTTCCGGAGGGCGAAATCCCTGGTCACGAGGAAGGTCCCCCCGGACGGCGTCCGGGGGGACCTTGGAAGACCAGCCGAGGGGCCCTACGGGATCAGGTGATGTCGTCGTACCCGTTGAGCCGCTGGGCGCCCGTCCCGCCGTACTCCCCGGTGGCCTGCTCGGGCAGGGCACGGGCGGCGCTCACGGGTTCGATGGCGCCGACGGCCTCGGGAGTGAGGTCGAGCGAGGAGGCCTCGTCGTCGTCGAGCTCGGCGTCGGGGTTGCCGCGCTTGCGTCGCCGGTCGTTGAGGAGGGAGAAGGCGACGGCCCCGAAGTACAGGATCGTGATCGGTCCGGCGAGGGCGATCATGCCGACGGGGTCGGTGGTCGGGGTGATCACGGCGCCGAAGATGAAGACGCCCATGATCACGCCGCGCCACCAGCCGGCCATGCGGCGGCCGGAGAGGACACCGGTGAGGTTGAGCATCACCAGGACGAGCGGGAGCTCGAAGGCGAGGCCGAACACGAGCACCATGCGCAGGGTGAAGTCGAGGACGTCGTTCAGCGCCAGCAGGTTCGCGGAACCCTCGGGCGTGAGGCTGATGAGGACCTTCACGCTGACGGGGAGGATGAGGTACGCGAGGTAGGCACCCGCGCCGAAGAGCGGCACGGCCGCGCCGACGAAGGCGTACGTGTACCGCTTCTCGTTCTTGTGCAGCCCGGGCGCGATGAAGGCCCAGAGCTGGTAGAGCCAGATGGGACTGGCGACGACGAGACCTGCCGTCAGGGACACCTGGATCGTCGTGCTGAAGGGGGCCATCAGCGTGTTGAAGGTGACGGTCGCGCAGTTGCCGCCGTCGCTGGTGACGCCCGGAGGGCATCTGGGCACCGACCGCGCCAGGAAGTTCAGGAGCTCCTCGCTGTACACGAGGGCCACGATCGTCACTGCCGTGATGGCGAGGAGACCCTTCGCCAGTCGGTTGCGGAGTTCACGCAGGTGCTCCACGAGGGGCATCCGGCCCTCGGGATCCTTCTCCTGCTTGCGGGCAGACTTGAGCAACCCACGTCCTCATCTCATGCGGCAGCCGCCGCACGGTGCGGCGGCCGCGGCGGACCGGGTCAGCGCTTGGTGGTGTCCGAGGGCTCGGCCACGGGACGCGCGCTGGTCACGTCGCCGGGAGCGGCCTGGATGGTGCGCGCGGCGGGCTCCTGCGTCCCGGCCTGCGGCGGGTCGGCGGGGGCGCTCTGCTGGTCGTCCGCCTTCATCGCCTTGGCCTCGCTCTTGAGGATGCGGGCCGACTTGCCCAGCGAGCGGGCCATGTCGGGAAGCTTCTTGGCGCCGAACAGGAGGATGACGACGACGAGAATGAGGATGATCTCGGTGGGGCCGAGCCTACCCATAGCTGTTTACCTTCTTCACCGAGGCGACATGGAGTGCGTGCCCGGCGGGTCGGACATGCGTCCGGCCACCGCGCTGCCTGCGATCGTAACCCGCAGGAGTAAACGCGGGGCAATGCCCGTGCATACTCCCGATTGCGCCCCACGGGAGCTGACCGGGGCCGCTTCGTGCAGCGTACGGCACGGACTCAGCGGAGTGACTCACCGGTCCGGGCGAGGCCGACGGCGGCGGTTTCGAGCTCTTCGGCGGCCCGCTGGATCCGCTCTGTGGTGTGGGCCACCTGACGGCCGAGGCGCTGGACCTCCAGGAAGACCTTGACGGCGAGGACGCCGAGGACGGCGATGCCGAGGAAGCCGAGGGCGATGGCGAGCATGGGCCAGAACATGTGCTGAGCCTAGACGTTACGGGCGCACGGGTCGTTCAGACGGTGGTGTGGAGGCGCAGGGTGCGGACTCCGCCGCCGGTGAGGAGTTCGACGATGCGCTCGCCTGCGGGCTTGCGGACGGAGCTGCCGCACTCGGGGCATGTGAAGGAGTAGAAGGTGGTGCGGCGGCTGGCCCCGATGGCCAGGCGCAGGGAACTCGCGGAGAGTTCGAAGCGCGAGCGGCAGTCGGGGCAGGCGGCCTTGAAGAGGACCGGGGCCATGGACGCCGCAAAATCATGCATCGCGGACATCTCCCTCATCTCTCTCTCGACTCTGGCATCACGTCAGTATCAGCGTCCCCGGCGCGGGGAACGTCACACGTTCTCGTACGCGGCGAGCGCGGCGGCCGCCGCCGTCCTCGCGCTGTCGGCCAGCTCCGCCGGCGCGACGATCCGCCCGTCGCTGCCGAGCCGCAGCGCCAGCCTGCGCAGCGAGGCCGGGTCCGGCGTCCGCAGCGTGATCCGCAGCCCGCCGTCCGGCAGCTCCTCGGCCCGGTCGTGCGGGTAGTACTCGGCGACCCAGCGTCCGCCGGGCCCCACCTCGACCACGACCTCCGGGTCGTCGGCCGACGGGTGGACCAGGCCCTCGGAGAGGTCGCGCAGCTCCAGCTCCGGCGGCGCCGCGTGCTCGTCGAGGATCCGGATCTCGACGACCCGGTCGAGCCGGAAGGTGCGGCGCGCCTCGGAGAGCCGGCACCACGCCTCCATGTAGGTGTGGCCGACGGCGAAGAGCCGGATCGGGTCGACCTCGCGTTCGGTGAGCTCGTCGCGCGCGGGCGAGTAGTACCGCACCCACAGGCGCCTGCGCTCCGAGATGGCCCGGTCGACCTCGGCGAAGACCCCGCCCTCGGACTCGAAGGTCACCGAGAGCCGGGCGCTGGCCCCGGCGGCCTCGCCGGCCGCCGCCTCCAGCTTGGCGGTCGCGCGCAGAAGGGCGTCCCGGTCGCCCTCCCGGAGCCCCGGCAGGGTCGCGACGGCCCGGGCGGCGACGAGCAGCGCGGTCGCCTCGTCGGCGGCGAGCCGCAGCGGCTCCGCGACGTCGTCGGGGTTGTGCCACCAGATCCGGTCGCCGTCGGTGTCGATGTCGAGGAGGTCGCCACCCCGGAAGCTGGTGCCGCACATGGGCAGCACGTCCAGGTCGGAGATCAGCTCGTCCTCGGTGATCCCGAAGGCGCGCGCCACGTCGGCGACGTGGGCGCCGGGGCGCTCACGGAGATAGGTGACGAGGGAGAGCATCCGCCTCGTCTGGTCGATCGCGTTGGCAGCCATGCGGTACGTCTTCCCCTCAGCCCTTGGCCACGGCGCGCAGCCGCTCCACCACATCGGCCCGCAGGTCGGCGGGTTCCAGTACGACGACGTCGGGGCCGAACTCGACGAGCCAGGCGTCGAGCCCGTGCCCGTACGGGATCTCAAGATCGTCCCAGCCGTCGTCACCCTCGGTCACGGCCTGGGCGCGGGCCCGCAGCGGATAGCCGCAGCCGGCGCGGAGCCGGATCCGCGCGGAGCGGGTGGCGGTCTCGCCGGCCCAGCTCTCGACGGTCTCCCGGACGGTCACGACGTCGGGCACGGGCGCGGTGAAGGCGCCGGCCCGGGAGCGGACCCTGCCGGTGATGCGGGAGAGCCGGAAGACGCGCTCGGCGCCGCGGTCGCGGTCCCAGCCGGCCAGGTACCAGTGGCCGCGCCAGCATTCGAGGGTCCAGGGCTCGACGTGGCGGGTCTCGGGGCGGGCGGCGTTGGCCTTGCGGTAGTCGAAGACGACGGGCCGGCGGTCGCGGCAGGCCAGCATGAGCGGCTCGAAGGCGGCCTCGCGGACCGGGATGCGCGGTTCGAGGGCGCTGGGCTGGGTCTCGTACGAGTCCTCCGCCTCGGGCATGCCGGCGGCGCGGAGCTTCTGGAGGGCGCCGCTGGCGGCCCCGGCGAGCCGGGCCTGCTGCCACACCTTGGCGGCCAGGCCGAGCGCGGCGGCCTCCTCGGCGTCGAGGGTGATCGGCGGCAGCCGGTTGGAGTCGCGGCGGGCGAGGTAGCCCGTCTCGCCCTCCAGGTTCTCGACGGTCTCGATGACCAGGCCGAGCTCGCGGAGGTCGTCCTTGTCCCGCTCGAACATGCGGTTGAAGGCGTCGTCGCCGCTCGCCTCCATGTAGGCCTCGATGGAGCCGCGGAGCTCCCGCTTGCTCAGCGGGCGACGTGTCCCGAGCAGGCACAGCGCGAGATTCATCAGCCGCTCGGACTTGGCAATCGCCATCGACGCCCCGCACCCTTCCGCCGGTTCCACTTCTCCGACGTCCGACCGTACCGCCCCGGGGTGTCGGGACCAAAGCCGAGGGCCCCCGCCGCGAACGGCGGGGGCCCTCGGAGGGACCTGGATCAGGTCAGCCCTTCACGGCCACGAGGTCGCAGACGAAGATCAGCGTCTCGCCCGGGGCGATCGCGCTGCCGGCGCCACGGTCGCCGTAGGCGAGGTGCGCGGGGATGATCAGCTGGCGGCGGCCGCCGACCTTCATGCCCTGGACGCCCTGGTCCCAGCCCGCGATGACCTGGCCGACGCCGAGCTTGAACTCGAGCGCGCTGCCGCGGTTCCAGGAGGCGTCGAACTCCTCGCCGGTGGAGAAGGCCACACCCACGTAGTGGACCTGCACGAACTGGCCGGCCTTGGCGACCTCGCCGTCACCCTCCCAGAGGTCCTTGATCTCCAGGTCCTTCGGCGGCTCGCCACCCGGGAAGTCGATCTCGGGCTTCTCGATGCTCACTGAACTGCTCCTCAAACCGATGAACCGCGCGACGATGAACCGCGCGAAGGGACAGTCTTACACCTTCGCCAGGATGTCCACGGCGAAGACCAGCGTGGAGTTCTTCGGAATGCCCTGCTGCTCCTTGTCGCCGAACGCCTCCGACGGCGGGGCGACGATCAGGACGCGGCTGCCGATCTTCTTGCCGACCAGACCGTCCTTGAGGCCCTTCAGCGTCAGCTGCGGGAGCGGGAAGTTCGCGGGCTTGCCCGTGGTGTAGGTCGAGTCGAAGACCTTGCCGTCCTTCCACAGGGCGGCGACGTAGTTCACGACGACCGTGTCGGTGGCCTTCACGGCCTCGCCCTTGGACTCCAGCACGTAGTTCGAGACGAGCTTGGTCGGCGGGTCGGTCTTCGGCACGGTCAGCGAGGGCTGCTTGCCGTCGGTGTTCGTACCGACCTTCGGCAGGTTCTTGTCGTCCTGGGCGACCGGGGTGCCCGTGGCGGACTTCGGGATCGTCACGGCCTTCAGGATGTCCACGACGAAGACGAGGGTGGCGTTGGGCTTGATGTCGCCCTGGCCCTGCGCGCCGTAACCGAGCTCCGGCGGGATGCCGATCTCGATGCGGCTGCCGACCTTCTGGCCCTCCAGGCCCTGGTCCCAGCCCTTGATGACCTGGCCGGCGCCCAGCGTGAGGTTGAAGGGCTGACCGCGGTCGAAGCTGTTGTCGAAGGGGGTGGTCTCGTCCCACTCCTGACCCAGGTAGTTGACCGAGAGCGCGTCGCCCTTCTTCGTCACCGCGCCCGTGCCCTCGCTGATGACGTTGACCTTGAGTTCCTTGGGCGGGTCACCCTCGCCCTTGGCGAGGGTCGGCTTCTCCCCGAACTTCTGCCCCGCGGTGATGGTGGGCAGCCCGTTCGTCATCGAGGCGGAATCGGAGCCCTTGTCGTCGCTGCCGCAGGCCGCTGTGGAGAGCAGCAGCAGCGGGACGACGAGAAGGCCGGCAAGTCGGCGCACGTGTTCCTCAGATCTCAGACGGCACAGTAGTTGTGCCGACACTCTAGGCGTTCCTCCTGTCACGTCGAGGGCCCCGCACGCCGAACGTGCGGGGCCCGACGGGTCGATACGACCTGATCACATTCCGGCGATCAGCTTTTCCACCCGGTCGTCGACGGAGCGGAACGGGTCCTTGCACAACACCGTGCGCTGTGCCTGGTCGTTGAGCTTGAGGTGGACCCAGTCGACGGTGAAGTCCCGCCGCTGCTCCTGCGCGCGGCGGATGAAGTCGCCGCGCAGCCGGGCCCGAGTGGTCTGCGGGGGCACCGACTTGCCCTCGAAGATCTTCAGGTCGTTGCAGACGCGGGCCGCCTGCCCGTTCTTCTGGAGCAGGTAGTACAGCCCGCGACGACGGTGGATGTCGTGGTAGGCGAGGTCTATCTGCGCGACCCTCGGGTTCGACATGGTCATGTTGTGCTTGGCCCGGTACCGCTCGATGAGCTTGTACTTCATGACCCAGTCGATCTCGGTCTCGATCCGGTCGAGCTGCTCGCTCTCGATCGCGTCGAGCGTACGGCCCCACAGCTCCAGGACCTGGGCGACCGTGCCGGAGCGGATGCCGCGGCGGTCGACGAAGTCCACGGCCTTCTCGTAGTACTCGCGCTGGACCTCCAGGGCGGAGGCCTCCCGGCCGCTGGCGAGCCGGACCTTGCGCTGGCCCGTGATGTCGTGGCTGACCTCGCGGATCGCCCGGATCGGGTTCTCCAGGGTCAGGTCGCGCATCACGGTGCCCGCCTCGATCATGCGGAGCACGAGGTCGGTCGCGCCGACCTTGAGCAGCATGGTCGTCTCGGACATGTTGGAGTCGCCGACGATGACGTGCAGCCGGCGGTAGCGCTCGGCGTCGGCGTGCGGCTCGTCCCGGGTGTTGATGATGGGCCGCGAGCGGGTGGTGGCCGAACTGACGCCCTCCCAGATGTGCTCGGCACGCTGGGAGACGCAGTAGACCGCGCCACGCGGGGTCTGGAGGACCTTGCCCGCGCCGCAGATGAGCTGCCGCGTCACGAGGAAGGGAATGAGGATGTCCGCGAGCCGGGAGAACTCCCCGTGGCGGGCGACGAGATAGTTCTCGTGGCAGCCGTAGGAGTTTCCGGCCGAGTCGGTGTTGTTCTTGAAGAGGTAGACGTCGCCCGCGATTCCCTCCTCGTGCAGGCGGCGTTCGGCGTCGACGAGCAGACCCTCGAGAATGCGCTCGCCGGCCTTGTCGTGGGTGACCAGTTCGGTCACGTTGTCGCATTCCGGTGTGGCGTATTCCGGATGCGAACCCACGTCGAGGTACAGGCGGGCGCCGTTCCGCAGGAAGACATTGCTGCTGCGGCCCCATGACACGACACGGCGGAAGAGGTAGCGCGCCACTTCGTCAGGAGACAGTCGGCGCTGTCCCCTGAACGTGCACGTGACGCCGTACTCGTTCTCCAGCCCGAAAATGCGGCGGTCCATGTCTGAACATTACGCCTGACGGCGTGCGCTGAAACCGGGTTGGACGTTCCCGTTTCGATCATTTTCCGATCAGTGCGTGTTCTTTTCGGTGTGTACGCCGGTGAGAACCGTCTCGCCGTCGGCGTGTCGCGCCGTTCCACCGGGGCGGAGGACCCGCCCCGTGGCCAGGAGGACGAGCAGCGCGACGAGACCGCCCGCACCGGCCACGGCGAACCCGGCCGTCGTTCCGGCCAGTTCGACAGCCGGTCCCGCGACGGCGGAGCCGAGGGCCGCGCCGACGCCGAAGGTGGTGACGAGCCACGAGAAGGCCTCGGTGACCGTGCCGCTCGGGGCGTGCCGGTCGACCACGATGAAGGCGCAGGCGAGGACGGGGGCGAGGAAGAACCCGGAGAGCACCGAGAGGCCGGTCATGGCGAGGGGGCCGGGGGTGAGCATGAGCGGCAGGTAGCAGACCGCGAGGAGGCCCACGAGGACCCGCAGCCGCCGCTCGGGCGCCCCGGACCACTGCCGGGCGCCGTAGAGGACGCCGCCGGCCAGCGCGCCGAGGCCGAGGGCGGCCATCAGCCAGCCGTACACGGACGGCGCGCCCCGGTCGTCGGCGTAGGCGACGGCGGCGACCGTGATGGAGCCGAGGGCGAGGCCGACGAAGAAGAACGAGCCGAGGAGGACGAGGAGCCCGGGCGAGCGCAGGGCCCCCAGCCAGTGCGCCTCGCGGGCCGCGGAGCGCCAGGTGCGGGACGGCTCGGAGAGGACGACGGCGAGGGCGCCGAGGACCCCCAGGACGTTGATGACGAGGAGGGCGGCGGCGGGCGACCACAGGGCGACCAGGAGGGTCACCAGGAGCGGGCCCACGGTGAACATGACCTCCTGCGCGACCGCGTCGAGCGCGTACGCCCGGTGGACCCGGTCCTCGCGGCCCAGGACGCTCGGCCACAGGGCGCGCAGCCCGCCTTCGAGCGGCGGGGTGAAGAGCCCGGCGACGACGACGGCGGCGTAGGCGAGGGCCAGGTGGCCGATGCCGGTGAGGGCGAACAGGGCCATGCCGAGCGCGGAGAGGACGGCCGCGGGCAGCTGGACGCGGGGCTGGCCCTTGAGGTCGACGGCGCGGCCGAGGAGCGGCTGTCCGACGGCGTTGGAGACGCCGTAGGCCGCGATCAGCCCGCCGGCCAGGCTGTAGCTGCCGCCCAGGTCCCGGACGAACAGGGTCATGGCGATGGGGCCGGTGCCGTTGGGCAGGCGCCCGACGAGGGTCCCGGCGAGCAGCCGGGCGGCGTGCGGGGCCCGGAGGATGTCGAGATAGCCGCCGTGCGCGGGGGCCTCGGTGGCCATGGTGGGTCTCCCCTCTGCCCCGGTCACTCCGAGGTTTTACGTATAACGTCCGAGGTCATACGTACCATGTCGACCGTACGCGGGTCCACCCCGCACCCCGGAACCGTCCGACGCGGAGGCTTGTGTGCAGACCCCGGAACCGATCGGCGGCACCCGCCCCACCAGCCGGGACGTGGCGCGGGTCGCGGGGGTCTCCCAGGCCACCGTCTCCCTGGTCCTCGGCGGCAAGTGGCGCGGCCGCGTCTCCGAGCGCACCGCCGGGGCCGTCCGGGAGGCCGCCTCCGAGCTCGGCTACCGCCCCAACCTGGCCGCCCGCAACCTCCGCCTCGGGCGCACCCGCACGGCCCTCCTGGTCGTCCCGGCCCTCACCAACGAGTTCTTCGCCCACGTCTACACGGGCGCCGCCGCCACGGCCGCGGAGCACGGGTTCGGCGTCGTGCTCTACCCCTCCCCCGACGGCCTGGGCCCCGCCCGCGACCCCTTCGCCTCGGCGCAGGCCGCCCTGGACGGCATCATCGCCTCCTCCATGGCGACCGACGCCCTGGAGGCCTTCCGCGGCGGCGACCTCCCGCTCGTCATGCTCGACAGCGACCCGGCCGCCCCGGGCGCCGCCGCCCATGTGAACCTCGACGTCGCCGACGGCATGCGCCGGGTCACCGAGCACCTGCTCGCCCTCGGCCACCGCCGCTTCCTCCACCTCGCGTCCGCGGCCCCGTCCTGGACCTTCGACGTGCGGGCCGAGGCGCTCTCCCGCGCCCTGCGCGGCGCGGAGGTGCGCACCGTGCGGTCGCCGCTGAACGTCACGGACGCCTGGGAGGCCGCGGGTGCGGCCCTCGCCGCCCCCGGCGCCCGGCCCACGGCGGTGATCTGCGACGACGACATCCTCGCGGCCGGCGTCTGCAAGGCCGCGCGCCGGCTCGGCCTGCGGGTCCCCGAGGACCTCTCGGTCACCGGCTTCGACGACATGGCCCTGGCGACCGTGCTGGAGCCCGAGCTGACCACGGTCCGGCTGCCCGCCGAGGAGTTCGGACGGCGGGGCATGGAGGCGCTCCTCGCCGTTCTGGCGGGCGAACGGCCCGAGCCGGTCGCCCTGTCCGTCGCCCTCGTTCCCCGTGGCTCCTCGGGGCCGGCACCGGCCTCCTGAGCCCGAAAACGCCGAGGGGTGCCCGGGCCCGCGCCCGGGGCCCCCGGCCCCCCCGGGGGGGACCCCCCAAAACCCCGGCGGCCCCGCCCCGGGGGGGGGCGGGCACCCCCCCCCCCCCGCCGCCGCCCCCCTAAAACGCCGGGGGGTCCCGGTCCGCTCGCGAGCGGACCGGGACCCCTCGGGGCGGAACCGACTACTCCTCGGGCGCCTCGTCCGAGGGCTCGTCCGTCCTCGCCACCGCCGCGTCGTCCGCCTCCAGGAGGCGGGACAGCTGACGGCCGACGATCCGCTTGAACTTGCGCTGCTGCGGGCGCGTGCGGTCCAGGACCGCCACCTCCAGGCGCTCCGCGGGGATCTCCCGCTCGGTGCCGTTGGTGTCCCGCGAGAGCGCCTGCACGGCCAGCTTCAGGGCTTCGGCCAGCGACATGCCGTCCCGGTGGCGCTGGTCCAGGTAGGAGCTGATCTGCTCGGCGTTCCCGCCGACCGCGACCGAGCCGTGCTCGTCCACGATCGAGCCGTCGTGGGGCAGCCGGTAGATCTGGTCGCCCTCCGGCTCGCTGCCGACCTCGGCGACGACGAGCTCCACCTCGTAGGGCTTCTCCCCCGCGCTGGAGAAGATCGTGCCCAGGGTCTGGGCGTAGACGTTGGCCAGGCCGCGCGCGGTGACGTCGTCCCGGTCGTAGGTGTAGCCCCGCAGGTCGGCGTAGCGCACACCGCCGATGCGGAGGTTCTCGTACTCGTTGTACTTGCCGGCGGCCGCGAAGCCGATCCGGTCGTAGATCTCGCTGAACTTGTGGAGTGCGCGCGAGGGGTTCTCACCGACGAAGACGATGCCGTCGGTGTACTGGAGGACGACGAGGCTGCGGCCGCGGGCGATGCCCTTGCGGGCGTACTCGGCCCGGTCGGCCATGGCCTGCTGGGGTGAGACATAGAACGGCGTGGACACCGGCTACCGTCCCTTTCTTCCGGTCTGAAGGGCTTGTACGGGCGACGAGACAGGTCAGAGCAGAGCGGCGCGCGGTCCTTCCGGCTGCTCCAGACGCCGTTCGGTGACCGAACGCGCCAGCTCGGACGACTCCTCCTCGGTCAGCCTGCGGAAGCCCTCGTCGGTGATGACGGTGACGATCGGGAAGATGCCGCGGGCCAGGTCGGGACCACCGGTCGCCGAGTCGTCGTCCGCCGCGTCGTACAGCGCCTGCACCACCAGCGTGGTGGCCTGCTCCTCGGACAGGTCGGCGCGGTACAGCTTCTTCATCGAACCGCGCGCGAAGATCGAGCCGGAGCCGGTGGCGGCGAAGCCGTGCTCCTCGGAGCGGCCGCCGGTCACGTCGTACGAGAAGATCCGGCCCTTCTCCCTGCTCTCGTCCCAGCCCGCGAAGAGCGGCACGACGGCGAGGCCCTGCATGGCCATGCCCAGGTTGCCCCGGATCATGGTGGAGAGACGGTTCGCCTTGCCCTCCAGGGAGAGCGTGGCGCCCTCGACCTTCTCGAAGTGCTCCAGCTCCAGCTGGAAGAGCTTGACCATCTCGACGGCGAGACCGGCGCTGCCGGCGATGCCGACCGCGGAGTACTCGTCGGCCGGGAACACCTTCTGCATGTCCCGCTGCGCGATCATGTTGCCCATGGTGGCCCGCCGGTCACCGGCGAGCACGACGCCCCCCGGGAACGTGGCGGCCACGATGGTGGTGCCGTGCGGCGCCTCGACGATCCCCTCGGGGAGCTTCCGGTTCCCCGGGAGCAGCTCCGGCGAGTGATCCGCCAGGAAGTCCATGAACGAGGACGAGCCCGGCGTCAGGAAGGCCGCCGGCAGACGCCCGGTGCTACGAGGGTTGGCTTCCACGCGATTCCTTCCGGGTGGGAGAGTCGGCCCGCCGTGCGCTGCACGAGCCGATCTTGAATGCTGTGCACGGACCTTACCCGTGCCACCGCTTGTCATCCGTCCCCGGACCCACGGCTTTCTCCGGGGCTCCGGGGACGGAGGACGACAGGCGCGTGGGGCGGCTACTCGCCGCCCTTCTGAACGAAGGAGCGCACGAAGTCCTCTGCGTTCTCCTCGAGGACGTCGTCGATCTCGTCCAGGACGGAGTCCACGTCGTCGCTCAGCTTCTCCTGGCGTTCCTTGAGGTCGGAGCTCGCCTCGGTGGTGGTCTCCTCGACCTCCTCCGTGGATCGCGTCGCCTTCTGCTGTCCGCCGCCGGTGTCCTTGGTCGCCATATCCCTCACCCCGCTCGAATCGGCCCGCTCGGTTGAGTCCGTACAAGATCAGACCCTATCGGTCGGGTCTGACTTCGGCCCCGCAGTTTCCACAACGCCCGGGCACTGATTCCATGATTCCCAGTGCCGGGGTATTTCAGGCCCGCGCCGGGCCCTCGGTTCAGCCGCCGGAAAGCACGCGGACGAGTTCCTCGGCGGTCCGGCAGCGGTCCAGGAGCGATTTCACGTGCGCCTTGGTGCCGCGCAGCGGCTCCAGGGTCGGGACGCGCTGGAGGGAGTCGCGGCCGGGCAGGTCGAAGATCACCGAGTCCCAGGAGGCCGCGGCGACGTCGTCGGCGTACTGCTCCAGGCAGCGGCCCCGGAAGTAGGCCCTGGTGTCCTCCGGAGGCGCCGTCTCGGCCCGCACGACCTCGGCCTCGTCCAGGAGCCGCTTCATGCGCCCGCGGGCCACCAGGCGGTTGTAGAGGCCCTTCTCGGGGCGTACGTCCGCGTACTGGAGGTCCACCAGGTGCAGCCGGGCCGCGTCCCAGTCCAGGCCGTCGCGGCGGCGGTAGCCCTCCATGAGCTCCCGCTTGGCGACCCAGTCCAGCTCGCCGGCGAGGCTCATCGGGTCGGTCTCCAGGCGTCCCAGGGTGTCCTCCCAGCGCGTGAGGACGTCCTTGGTCTGCTCGTCGGCGTCCGCGCCGTACCGCTCCTCCACGTACTTCCTGGCCAGCTCGTAGTACTCCATCTGGAGCTGGACCGCGGTCAGCGTCCGGCCGCTGCGGAGCGTGACCAGGTACTGGAGGGTCGGGTCGTGCGAGACGTGGTGCAGGGTGCGGACCGGCTGGTCGACGGCGAGGTCGACGGTGATGAAGCCGTCCTCGATCATCGAGAGGACGAGGGCGGTGGTGCCGAGCTTGAGGTAGGTGGAGATCTCCGAGAGGTTCGCGTCGCCGATGATCACGTGCAGGCGGCGGTACTTCTCGGCGTCCGCGTGCGGCTCGTCTCGGGTGTTGATGATGGGCCGCTTGAGGGTGGTCTCCAGGCCCACCTCGACCTCGAAGTAGTCGGCGCGCTGGCTGAGCTGGAAGCCGTTCTCCCGGCCGTCCTGGCCGATGCCGACCCGTCCCGCGCCGGTCACGACCTGGCGGGAGACGAAGAAGGGGGTCAGGTGGCGCACGATGTCCGAGAAGGGGGTCTCCCGCTTCATCAGGTAGTTCTCGTGCGTGCCGTAGGAGGCGCCCTTGTTGTCGGTGTTGTTCTTGTAGAGGTGGATGGGCTGGGCCCCGGGGAGCTGGGCGGCGCGCTCGGCCGCCTCCGCCATGATCCGTTCGCCGGCCTTGTCCCAGAGGACGGCGTCGCGCGGGTTGGTGACCTCGGGAGCGCTGTACTCGGGGTGGGCGTGGTCCACGTAGAGCCGGGCCCCGTTGGTGAGGATCACATTGGCCAGGCCGATGTCCTCGTCGGTGAGCTGGCTGGAGTCGGCCACCTCGCGGGCGAGGTCGAAGCCGCGGGCGTCCCGCAGCGGGTTCTCCTCCTCGAAGTCCCAGCGGGCGCGGCGCGCCCGGTGCATCGCCGCCGCGTAGGCGTTGACGATCTGGGACGAGGTGAGCATGGCATTGGCGTTCGGGTGTCCGGGGACGGAGATCCCGTACTCCGTCTCGATGCCCATTACTCGCCGTACGGTCATGCGGCCCTCCTTGCCCGGCGGCGCTCACTGTGCGCGGCTCGGCGGTACCGAAGAGCCTAGAGCGGCTCCGCGCTGGTGGGGAGATCGGTTGCAGTATTTCCCTGTTTCCCTGTGGTGCCGGGGGAAATGCTGGGTGGAACGCGTCGGCTGCGGATGCCCGGTTTCCGGACATCCGCAGCCGGTGGGCGTTTTACAGGTACTGACCGGTATTGGCCACCGTGTCGATGGAGCGTCCGGTGTCCGCGCCCTGCTTTCCGGTGACGAGCGTGCGGATGAACACGATCCGCTCGCCCTTCTTTCCGGAGATACGGGCCCAGTCGTCGGGGTTGGTGGTGTTGGGCAGGTCCTCGTTCTCCTTGAACTCGTCCACGCACGCCTGGAGGAGGTGGGAGACCCGGATGCCCTTCTGGTTGTGGTCGAGGAAGGCCTTGATGGCCATCTTCTTGGCCCGGTCGACGATGTTCTGGATCATCGCGCCGGAGTTGAAGTCCTTGAAGTACAGGACTTCCTTGTCGCCGTTCGCGTACGTGACTTCGAGGAAGCGGTTCTCCTCGGATTCCGCGTACATCTGCTCGACGACCGACTGGATCATTCCGTGGGCGGCGGCGGCCTTCGAGCCGCTGTGCTCGGAGATGTCGTCCGAGTGGAGCGGCAGGCTCTCCGTGAGGTACTTCGCGAAGATGTCCTTCGCCGCCTCCGCGTCCGGACGCTCGATCTTGATCTTGACGTCGAGCCGGCCGGGCCGCAGGATCGCGGGGTCGATCATGTCCTCGCGGTTGGAGGCGCCGATGACGATGACGTTCTCCAGGCCTTCCACGCCGTCGATCTCGGCGAGCAGCTGCGGGACGATGGTGTTCTCCACGTCCGAGCTGACACCGGATCCGCGGGTGCGGAAGAGGGATTCCATCTCGTCGAAGAAGACGATGACGGGGGTGCCCTCGCTCGCCTTCTCCCGGGCACGCTGGAAGACGAGGCGGATGTGCCGCTCGGTCTCGCCGACGTACTTGTTGAGGAGCTCGGGGCCCTTGATGTTGAGGAAGTAGGACTTCCCCGCAGGCTGACCGGTCACCTCGGCGACCTTCTTGGCCAGGGAGTTGGCCACGGCCTTCGCGATCAGCGTCTTGCCGCAGCCGGGCGGCCCGTAGAGCAGGATGCCCTTGGGCGGCCGCAGTTCGTGCTCCTTGAAGAGGTCCGGGTAGAGGTAGGGGAGCTCGACCGCGTCGCGGATCAGCTCGATCTGGTTGCCCAGACCGCCGATCTTGTCGTAGTCGACGTCCGGGACCTCTTCCAGAACGAGCTCTTCGACCTCGCTCTTGGGGACCACCTCGTAGACGTAGCCGGACCTGGAGTCGAGCAGCAGGGCGTCGCCGGCGCGGATGGTGACGTCCAGCAGAGGCTCGGCGAGCCTCACCACCCGCTCCTCGTCGGTGTGCCCCACCACCAGGGCGCGCTCGCCGTCCTCGAGGATCTCCTTGAGGGTGACGATGTCCCCGGCCCGCTCGAACTCCATGGCCTCGACCACGTTGAGCGCTTCGTTGAGCATGACTTCCTGGCCGCGCTTGAGCTCTTCGAGCTCGATGCTCGGGCTGACGTTCACCCGGAGCTTGCGGCCTCCTGTGAAGATGTCGCAGGTGCCGTCCTCATTGGCCTGCAGGAAGACACCGAAGCCGGCCGGCGGCTGCGCGAGCCGGTCGACCTCTTCCTTGAGGGCCACGATCTGGTCGCGGGCCTCACGGAGCGTGTTCGCCAGGCGTTCGTTCTGCGCGGACACGCCGGCCAGGTTGGTCTGCAGCTCGACGATCCGCTCTTCGAGAATCCTCGTGTGGCGCGGAGAGTCGGCGAGCTTGCGGCGCAGGACGGCGATTTCCTGCTCGAGATAGGCAACCTGACCGGCGGGGTCTTCAGACCCCCGCCCCGGCCGGATGCCGCGGTTGATGTCGTCGTCGTGGGCTGCCACGGTCCTCACCTCCTCCAAGGGGAGCTGGACGCTTCCTGACCCTACCTGCGTGGGTGGTGATTGAAACCCCTAGATCAAAAAGACTCCGGGGTGTGTCCGATCTTCACCCTTGCGCTTCCCCTCTCGCCAGGGGAATACCCACCCTTCACCACTTGAAAGCGGGCGGTTGTATCGTCGTCTTCGGTCAACACCCGTCAGGGGTGGCCCGACTTATCACGCGAAGCAGAAACGGCAGGAGATATGACCGTGCAGCACGAGGCCCCGGGGACGGGCGCCGAGGAGGCGCTGGAGGTCTGGATCGACCAGGACCTGTGCACCGGGGACGGGATCTGCGCGCAGTACGCTCCCGAGGTCTTCGAGCTCGACATCGACGGGCTCGCTTATGTGAAGAGCGCCGACGACGAGCTCCTCCAGGAGGCGGGGGCCACCACGCCGGTGCCGCTGCCGCTGCTCCAGGACGTGG
The DNA here is from genome assembly GCF_042874035.1 of Streptomyces sp. NPDC004284. Classification (NCBI taxonomy): domain Bacteria; kingdom Bacillati; phylum Actinomycetota; class Actinomycetes; order Kitasatosporales; family Streptomycetaceae; genus Streptomyces; species Streptomyces sp. NPDC004284. Next base: position 297,560 of record NZ_JBIAMJ010000006.1, read on the forward strand.
TGGACTCCGCGAAGGAGTGCCCGGGCGACTGCATCCATGTGCGCCGGGTCTCGGACCAGGTCGAGGTGTACGGCCCCGACGCCGACTGAGCCCTCAGGCGCCGCGCGCGTCGGCCGGGCCGCCGCGGACGAAGGCGCCGCTCCGCCAGTGCCAGCTGACCTGCTCCTTCTCGTCGGGGCAGCAGCTGGGCACCTCGGGGGACGAGTAGCCGAGCAGGGTGGCGCGCACGGCTCCGTCGCGTACGGCGAGCTCGGTGACGTTCCGGTGTTCCTCCGGTGTGACGAGGGTGGCGACCACGCGCGCGGGGGTGCCGTCCTCCTTGCCCCGGGTGAGGACGTAGACGCCGCTCGGCGGGGTTCCGGAGCCAGCTTCGCAGTGCACGACCGCAACGGTCTCGGGGTTCCCGTCACCGTCGATGTCCCCGGTGACCCGCTTCGCGACCGTACGGGGGCCTCCCCCGCATTCCAGGGGGTAGTCGGCTCCGGCGGCGTCGGGGGCGGGTGCCGGGTGCGGCTTGGCGGCCGGGGCGGCGGAGGCTCCGGCGGGGCCGGGCTGGAGCAGTCCGGCGAGGGCGACGACCGCGGCGGTCGCGGTGGCGGTGGCCAGCCAGTGGGCCGGCCGGGCGTGGGTGTGGGCGAGGTCCGCGAGGTCCGGGGCGGCGGAGTGCTGCACGCGAGACGTCTCCTGTGGGGTGGTGCGGCGGGGTTCCCGGCATCGTGCCACACGTCACAGGGGGACGGAACAGCTGGGGTGGACCTCGGCGAACATGAGGACGCCGCTGTCGAGTTCCCTCCCGTGGGCGGGGAACTCGACAGCGGCGCGCTGTGAATGTCGGAACGTCAGCCCTTGTTGGGGCCCTCGTAGTCCTCGCCGTAGGCGCCCTTGGCGGGGCGGCGGCGGCGCATCGGGGGCTCGACGCCGTCCGCGAGGCGGCGGGCGGTGACGAGGAAGCCGGTGTGGCCGATCATGCGGTGATCGGGGCGGACGGCGAGGCCCTCGACGTGCCAGTTGCGGATCATGGACTCCCAGGGCTGCGGCTCGGCGTAGCAGCCGAACTCGCGGATGGACTCCACGGTGCGGGCGAGCTGGGTGGTGGTCGCCACGTAGCAGCAGAGGATGCCGCCGGGGACGAGCGCCTTGGAGACGGCCTCCAGGCACTCCCAGGGGGCGAGCATGTCCAGGATGACGCGGTCGACGTCGGTGTCGGACAGGTTGTCCTGGAGGTCGCCGACGGTCAGCTGCCACGCGGGGTGGGGGCCGCCGAAGTAGCGCTCGACGTTGCCCTTCGCGATCTCGGCGAAGTCCTCGCGGCGCTCGTAGGAGTGCAGCATGCCGCTGTCTCCGATGGCGCGCAGGAGGAAGCTGCTCAGCGATCCCGAGCCCACCCCGGCTTCCACGACGCGGGCGCCGGGGAAGATGTCGGCGAAGGCCAGGATCTGCCCCGCGTCCTTGGGGTAGACCACGGCGGCGCCGCGGGGCATGGACAGGACGTAGTCGGGGAGCAGGGGGCGCAGCGCGAGGTAGGCGACGTTTCCGGTGGTACGGACAACGCTGCCCTCGGGGGCGCCGATCAGTTCGTCGTGCGGGAAAGAACCCTTGTGGGTGTGGAAGTTCTTTCCCTCTTCGAGCGTGAACGTGTAGTGACGGCCCTTGGGGTCGGTCAGCTGAACCTGGTCCCCGACCTTGAAGGGCCCGCGTCGGCGGGCGGCACCGGTCGGTTCGGACATGTGAGCACCTTATCAAGGGCTCCCTCGCCTCCGGCCCGCTCGCGGCGGCGCCGACGGCCGGCCGTGCCCGGCCGCTCCTCCCTCACGGCCTGTGCGCGCCTCCCTTTCGGCGCCGCCGCGGGCCTTCGGCCCGGAAGCCGTGCACCGGGGTCAGGAAGAGGGACGCGCCATGGCCCGGACGAAGGCGCGTTCGACGTCGGTGGTGGCGAGGACTCCGTAGATCTCGCCGCTCTCCTCGACGACGAGGTACTCGGTGGCGGGGCTGGCCCGGAGGTGGTCGAGGAGGGGTTGGCCGGTGAGCTCGGCGGGGACCCGCATGCCGTCGGTGAGGTCCTGGGCGAGGGTGCTGACGGCGACCCAGGGGCGGCGGTGCTGGGGTACGGCGGCGATGGCGGTCTCGCGGACGATGCCGGTGGGTTCTCCGGTGCCGTCGACGACGACGAGGGCGCGGGCGCCGGCCTCGTTGGCGCGGCGGAGGGCCTCGGAGAGGGGGGTGGCGGGCTCGACGGGGATGGCCCGGCGGGTGAGGGCGCGGGCGCGGAGTTCGGGGAGGTGCTCGCGGAGGCGGGCCATGCGGAGGCTGTTGCCGGCGCCGGTCCAGATGATCGCGGCGAGGATCGCGGCGAGGAGGGCGTCGGTGACGGTCTCGAAGCCGCTGATGTCGTCGGTGGAGTTGCCGAGGAGGCCGGTGCGGGTGAGCAGGGGCAGGCCGACGAGGACGAGGACGGCGAGGGCGCGGCCGACCCAGGCGGCGGCGACGGTGCCGCTCATGGGCTTGCCGGTGATCTTCCAGACGACGGCGCGGAGCATGCGGCCGCCGTCGAGGGGGAGGCCGGGGAGCAGGTTGAAGATCGCGACGATCAGGTTGGAGATCATCAGGCCGCCGAGGAGGACGGCGGGGACGGTGCCCGGTTCGACGGCGTACAGGGAGAGGTAGAACACGCCGGAGAGGACGAGGGAGAGCAGGGGGCCGACGAAGGCGAGGACGAACTCGCGGCCGGGGGTCTCGGTCTCCTTCTCGATCTCGGAGACGCCGCCGAAGAACTGGAGCTGGATGCGGCGCACCGGGAGTTTGAAGCGGAGCGCGGCGATCGTGTGGGCCAGTTCGTGGACGAGCACGGAGGCGTAGAAGGCGACGGCGAAGAAGAGGGAGACGAGGTAGCGGGCGGCCCCGAGTTCGGGCAGGACGCGTTCGATCTGGTCGCCGAAGACCCAGGTGATGAGGGCGGCGACGAGGAACCAGCTGGGGGCGACGTAGACGGGCACGCCGAAGGGCCGTCCCATGAGGATCCCGCCGCCGGGCTCCTCGGTCCGCTGCGGCTTGGGCTCGTCCTGGTTCACGGGTTCCTTTCGTCGCGTGGTGTGACCCGCGTCGGTGCGTCACGGTTCGATCATGCAGTGCGACGGGGTCCCAGGTCGATGGTATTCCGCTCGCTGTCGGTGGCGGGTCGTAGGGTCTTCCTCATGAGTACGAGCGAGCAGGTGCCGGCGGAGCCCCGGGCGCCCATGTCGTTGTCGCCCTCGCGGGCGAGCGATTTCATGCAGTGCCCGCTGCTGTACCGGTTCCGGGTGATCGACCGGCTGCCGGAGAAGCCGAGTGCGGCGGCGACGCGGGGCACGCTGGTGCACGCGGTCCTGGAGCGGCTCTTCGACGATCCGGCGGCGGAGCGGACGGCGCCGCGGGCGAAGGCGATGGTTCCGGGGCAGTGGGAGCGGCTCCTGGAGGCGAAGCCGGAGCTGGGCGAGCTGTTCGCGGAGGATCCGGACGGGGAGCGGCTCGCGGGCTGGCTGGCCGAGGCGGAGCAGCTGGTCGAGCGGTGGTTCACGCTGGAGGATCCGACGCGTCTGGAGCCGGCCGAGCGCGAGCTGTTCGTGGAGACGGAGCTGGATTCGGGGCTGCGGCTGCGCGGAGTGATCGACCGGGTCGACGTGGCGCCCTCGGGCGAGGTGCGGATCGTCGACTACAAGACGGGGAAGGCGCCGCGGCCGGAGTACCGGGACGGCGCGCTGTTCCAGATGACGTTCTACGCGCTGGTGGTGTGGCGGCTGAAGCGGGTGATCCCGCGGCGGCTCCAGCTGGTGTACCTGGGCAGCGGCGAGGTGCTGACGTACGACCCGGTGGAGGCGGATCTGCTGCGGGTGGAGCGGAAGCTGCTCGCGCTGTGGGACGCGATCCGGCTGGCGACGGAGACGGGTGACTGGCGGCCGCGGCCGACGAAGCTGTGCGGTTGGTGCGACCATCAGGCGGTCTGTCCGGAGTTCGGCGGGACTCCCCCGGTCTATCCGCTGAAGATCGCTTCCGTGCGCCCGCCGGAGTCGGGCGAATCCGGGCAGGGCAGAATGGACCCGGCCCAGCCGTCTTCCTGAGCACTGCCGTCTTTCCGCGCTCAGCCCCGTGAAGGAGCCCTTGTGACGATCCGCGTCCTGTTGGTCGACGATCAGCCGCTGCTGCGGACCGGCTTCCGGATGATTCTGGAGGCGGAGCAGGACATCGCGGTGGTGGGTGAGGCCGGGGACGGTCTGCAGGCGCAGGAGCAGGTGCGCGCGCTCCAGCCGGACGTGGTGCTGATGGACATCCGGATGCCGCGGATGGACGGGGTGGAGGCGACCCGGCAGATCACGGGTCCGGGCCGGGACGGTCCGGCGAAGGTGCTGGTCCTGACGACCTTCGATCTGGACGAGTACGTGGTGGAGGCGCTGCGGGCGGGGGCGAGCGGCTTCCTCCTGAAGGACGCTCCGGCGACGGAGCTGGTGCAGGCGATCCGGGTGGTGGCGGCGGGCGAGGCGATGCTGGCGCCGTCGATCACGCGCCGGCTGCTCGACAAGTACTCGGCGCATCTGCCGACGGGCGAGGAGCAGGTCCCGGACACGCTGAACACCTTGACCGACCGCGAGGTGGAGGTGCTGAAGCTGGTGGCGCGGGGCCTTTCGAACGCGGAGATCGCGGCGGACCTGTTCGTCAGCGAGACGACGGTGAAGACGCACGTGGGCCACGTGCTGACGAAGCTGGGGCTGCGGGACCGGGTGCAGGCCGCGGTGTACGCGTACGAGAGCGGTCTGGTGCGGCCGGGGGCCGCCGGCCAGTAGCCACGACGACGGACGGGGGCCCGGCGCGCGTGGTGCGTGCCGGGCCCCCGTGCGTGGAGCGGGTGTCAGCCCTTGCGGATCTCCCAGAAGCGGAAGACGGTCGAGGCGTCGAGGGTCCATTCGAGACCGGTGACGTCCTCGCGGGCGACGGCGTACTGCTTGCCCTGCCAGAGCGGCAGGATCGGGAGCTCCTCGGCGACGATGTCCTGGAGCCGGCCGTACTCGTCGGCGGTGCCGGCGCGGTCCGCGGCGGCGGCGGTCTTCGGCAGGAGGGTGCCGGTGATGGTGCTGTTCTCGTAGTGGTTGCCGAGGACGTTGCCCTCGCCGAAGAAGGGGCCGGTGAAGTTGTCGGCGTCGGGGTAGTCGGGGACCCAGCCCTTGACGTAGACGCCGTACTTGCCGGCGGCGATGTCCTTCTCGTACTGCTCGTAGGCGACGGACTTGACGTCGGCGTCGAAGAGGCCGCTCGCGTTGAGCTGCTCGGCGATGGCCTTGAGCTCCTGGTCGGTGGCCGGGCCGTAGCGGCTGGGCGTGGACCAGAGGGTGAGCTTCACCTTGCCGGTGATGCCGGCGGCGCGGAGGGCCTTCTTCGCCTTGGCCTTGTCGGGGGTGCCGTAGGCGTCGTAGAAGGCGGTGTTGTGTCCGGCGATGCCGGCCGGGACGATCGAGTAGAGCGGGGTGGCCGTCGACTTGTAGACGTTCTCGACGAGGGCCTCGCGGTCGACGAGGTGGGCGATGGCCTTGCGGACGCCGAGCTTGCCGACGACCGGGTCCTTCATGTTGAAGACGAGGTGCTGGACCTCGGCGCTGCTGCCCTGGATGACCTCGATGCCCTTGTCGGCCGTGGAGGTGGAGTTCTCGAGGGCGGCTATGTCGTCGGCGGAGAGGCCTCGGTAGGCGACGTCGATGTCGCCGTCGGTGAAGGCCTTGGAGAGGGCGGAGCGGTCGCCCTTGTAGAGCTTGAGGGTGACCGAGCCGTTCTTCAGCTTGGCGTTGCCCTTGTAGCCGCTGTTGGCCGAGAAGGTGGCCTCGCTGTCGCTGATGGAGTCCAGCTTGTACGGGCCGGAGCCGGTGGCCTTGCCGTCGGTGCGCAGCGCGTCCGCGGGGTATGCGCGGTGGTCGACGATGGAGCCCGCGCCGGAGGCGATCTTGCTGGGGAAGGAGGCGTCCGGGACCTTCAGGCGGAAGACGACGGTTCGCTCGTCCGGGGTCTCGATGGTGTCGATGGTGGAGAGCAGCGGCGCCGGGCCGGAGGGGTCGGCGATCTTCAGGGCGCGCTCGAAGGAGAACTTGACGTCCTCCGAGGTGAGCTTGTTGCCGTTGGAGAAGGTGAGGCCGTCGCGCAGGGTGCAGGTATAGACCTTGCTGCCCGCGGAGAAGGCGCACTCGTCGGCGGCCTCGGGCTCGGGTGCGGAGCCGCCCTTCGGGAAGGCGAGGAGGGACTGGAAGACGTTGTTGAACAGCAGCCAGGAGCCGGGGTCGTAGCCGGCCGCCGGGTCGGTGGCGAGGATCTCGTCGGACATGCCGACGCGGACCCCGCCCGCGGAGGCTCCGGAGCCGCTTCCCTGCTCGGTGCCGCAGCCGCTGAGGAGGGCGGCGGACAGGCCCGCGGCGAGGGGGGCCGTCAGCCACTTGTTGTGTGCCTTCACAGAACTTGCCTCTTGATCTCTTGTCAGGCCGGCCGCGCGTTGGTGCGCGGCCGGGACAACGAAGGGGTCAGGCGGTGCCGCGGCCCAGTTCCCACAGGAGCAGGTCGGAGGAGGTGTTGAGCGCGTACTCGACTCCGTTGAGGTCGCTGCGGGCGGCGACGTACTGCTTGCCCTGCCACAGGGGCAGGACGGGGACGTCCTCGGCGACGATCTTCTGGATCTGCGCGTAGACGGGGCTTGCGGCGTTGCGGTCGGCCTGGCGGCGCGAGCGCGGGATGAGCTTCTCGCGAACGGTCTTGTTCACGTAGGGGGTGTTGAGGAAGTTGTCGCTGTCGAGGAACGGCGCGATGTAGTTGTCGGGGTCCGGGTAGTCCGGGAACCAGCCGAGGCCGTAGACGGCGTAGTCGCCGCGCTTCTGCTCCGTGCGGAAGCGGGACCACTCGGCGCCCTTGACGGTGGCGTCGAAGAGCTCGCTGGCGACGAGCTGCTTCCGGAGGGCCTCGAACTCCTGGGCGGTCTCGGCGCCGTAGTGGTCGGTGGTGTAGTTCAGCGTCACCTTGACCGGGGTCTTGATGCCCGCGTCCTTGAGGATCTTGGCGGCGCGGGCGGTGTCGGGCTCGCCGTACTCGTCGTAGAACGGGGTGGCGTGGCCGGTGATGCTGGAGGGGATCAGCGAGTAGAGCGGCTCGGCGGTGGGGCCGTAGACGAGGTTGACGAGGGCGCCGCGGTCGACGACGGCGGCCATGGCCTGGCGGACGGCCTTCTCCTCGACGGACGGGGCCTTGGTGTTGAAGCCGAGGTAGCGGATCTCCAGGCCGGGGACCTCGGTGACGCGGATGTTGTCCTCGGGCGTCTCGGTGAGGTCCTTGATCTGCTTCTGCGACAGGGAGCGGGCCATCATGTCGATGTCGTCGCTCTCCAGGGCGGCGCCCATGGACTCGGCGTCGGCGAAGGGGCGCAGCTCGACCTTGTCGTTGCGCAGGGTGATGTCGCCCTTGTAGGACGGGTTCTTGGTGAAGACGAAGCGGGTGACCTTGTCGCCCTCGCGCTCGACCTTCATGGTGTACGGGCCCGAGCCGTCGACGTCGAAGCCGTCGCGGAGCTTGCCGGGGGCGTACTTGTCCTTGCTGAGGATGCCGGCGACGGGGGTGGAGAGCTTGTACGGGAAGGTGGCGTCGGGGGTCTTCAGGTGGAAGACGATGCCGTCGGTGCCCTGGGTCTCGACGGTGTCGATGTTCGAGAGGAGGGCGGCCGTGCCGTTGTCCGACTTGATCTTCAGGACGCGCTCGATGGAGTACTTGACGTCCTCGGCCGTGATGGGGGTGCCGTCGGCGAAGGTGAGGCCGGCGCGGAGCGTGCAGCGGTAGCTCTCGCTGGCCTTGTCGGTGAAGCCGCAGGTCTGGGCGGCCTCGGGGACGGGCTCGCCGCCGCCGCGGGGCGTGTGCAGCAGGGTCTGGACGGTCTGGCGCAGGATGTTCCAGGCGCCGGTGTCGTAGGCGAAGGCCGGGTCCAGCGGAGCGGGGGCGTCCTGGGTGGCGATGAACTGGTCCGTGGTGCCGACGACGATCGCTCTGCCCTCGTCCGCTCCGCCACAGGCGGCGAGCAGGGGGGCGAGCAGTCCGGCCACGGCCGGCAGCACCAGGGTCTTGCGGTTCATCAGGGACGATCTCCTCATCCGGCACTGGGGTACAGCGGTCAGTGGAACTCCGCCGCCTGCCGCCCGGTCAGGGCGTGAGCGATCGGGCCGGGTGTTGCGATCGGTCCTGTGTTCACGGCGACTTGGGTATGCGCCGGTGCACGCGGTTATGCGGCGAAGTACTCGCGAAAGATTAGTGGGCGGAGCCGGTATCCCTTGACCGGGACCGCACAGGGGCGTAATCGAAGAGTGATCATGAATACGCCGGATTCGATAACCATGCGCCGGACGTTGCGGACGACGGTCACCCAATCGGGACACAGGGGGCATCGAAACATCCCCTTTTGAGACAGGGAACGAGAACGGGCCACCCCCCGTCCGGCACTCTGGGTGACCAAGGTCACGTGGGTGCTTTTCGGTGAATGGCCCGCTCGCCCGAGGCGGATTGCTTTCCTCAGATAAAGCTCAAATTCCCGTGATCAAGGTTCGCAGGAACGGCACGTCGACCTCTTCGAGGGAGCGCACGACGACCCGGCCCGGGGAGGGCGCGATCGGTGCGACGGAGGGCACCGCGACGACCCGGCAGCCCGCCGCCTCGCCGGCCGCGACACCGGTCGCGGTGTCCTCGATGACGGCGCAGAGCGCGGGGTCGGCCCCGACGCCGTGGGCGGCCGTCAGATACGGCTCGGGGTGCGGCTTGGTGCGGCCGACCTCGTCGCCGGCGACGGTGAGGGTGAAGCGGTCGTGGCCGAGCGAGGCGAGGACCTTGTCGATGATCCGCCGGTGCGAGGCGGAGACCAGGGCGGTGGGGATGGAGTGCCGGGCCAGCTCGGCGAGCAGCCGCTCGGCGCCCGGCATGAGGGGGACGCCCCTCGAGATGCGCTGCTCGAACTTCTCGTTGAGCAGGACGGTCAGCTCTTCGAGGGTGATGTCTGCGCCGGTGGACTCGATGAGGTAGCCCGCGCTGCGGGTCATCGGGCCGCCGACGACGATGTCCCGCCAGGCCTCGTCGAGCCGGTGCCCGAGGTCGGCGAAGACCTCGACCTCGGCGTCCCACCAGAACCCCTCCGTGTCGACGAGGGTCCCGTCCATGTCGAGGAAGACCGCTTGCAGGGCGGAGCTGCCGTTCGTACGGAACAGGGACGCGGGGACCGTACTGGTCATCCGGCACACCTCCATGGAGGGACGAGAAGGCCGGCCCCCCTCCCCGGTACGGGGAGGAAGACCGGCCTGCACTGGACCGACAAGTGTACGTCGCGATCACCCGGAAAGCGCGGATTAACCGCGCCCGGTCACCGTGCGTTGAAGTACTTCGCCTCCGGGTGATGGATGACGATGGCGTCGGTGGACTGCTCGGGGTGGAGCTGGAACTCCTCGGAGAGGTGGACGCCGATCCGCTCCGGCCGGAGCAGGTCCGCGATCTTCGCGCGGTCCTCCAGGTCGGGGCAGGCGCCGTAGCCCAGCGAGAAGCGGGCGCCGCGGTACTTGAGCGCGAACATGTCCTCGACGTCCGCCGGGTCCTCCCCGGCGAAGCCGAGCTCGGCGCGGACGCGGGCGTGCCAGTACTCGGCGAGGGCCTCGGCGAGCTGGACGGAGAGGCCGTGCAGCTCCAGGTAGTCGCGGTAGGAGTCGGACTCGAAGAGCTTGGCCGTGGCCTCGCCGATCTTCGAGCCGACGGTGACGACCTGGAGGCCGACGACGTCGGTCTCGCCGGACTCCTCCGGGCGGAAGAAGTCCGCGAGGCAGAGGCGGCGGCCGCGGCGCTGGCGCGGGAAGGTGAACCGCGTCCGCTCGTTGCCCGCCTCGTCCAGGATGATCAGGTCGTCGCCCTTGGAGACGCAGGGGAAGTAGCCGTGGACGACGGCCGCCTCCAGGAGGTTCTCGGTGTGGAGGCGCTCCAGCCAGCCGCGCAGCCGGGGCCGGCCCTCGGTCTCGACGAGCTCCTCGTACGCCGGTCCGTCGCCGGCCCGGTTCTGCTTGAGGCCCCACTGGCCCTTGAAGAGGGCGCCCTCGTCGAGCCAGGACGCGTAGTCCTTCAGCGGGATGCCCTTGACGACGCGGGTGCCCCAGAAGGGCGGGGTCGGCACCGGGTTGTCGGTGGCCACGTCGGAGCGGCCGCCGGGCTCGGGCTCGTCGACCTGGAGGGCGGCGGTGGCGGCGGCCTTGGCGACCCGGCGCTGCTTGAGCTCGGGGAGCGCGGCTCCGGGGACGCCGCGCTTGACGCCGATGAGGGCGTCCATGAGGCGCAGGCCCTCGAAGGCGTCGCGGGCGTAGCGGACCTCGCCCTCGTAGATCTCGTGGAGGTCCTGTTCGACGTATGCCCTGGTCAGGGCGGCGCCGCCGAGGATCACGGGGTACTTGGCGGCCAGTCCGCGGCCGTTCAGCTCCTCCAGGTTCTCCTTCATGATCACGGTGGACTTCACGAGCAGGCCCGACATGCCGATGACGTCGGCCGCGTGCTCCTCGGCGGCCTCCAGGATCGCGGAGACCGGCTGCTTGATGCCGATGTTGACGACGTTGTAGCCGTTGTTGGAGAGGATGATGTCGACGAGGTTCTTGCCGATGTCGTGGACGTCGCCGCGGACGGTGGCGAGGACGATCGTGCCCTTGCCCTCGGCGTCGGACTTCTCCATGTGCGGTTCGAGGTGGGCGACGGCCGTCTTCATGACCTCGGCGGACTGGAGCACGAACGGCAGCTGCATCTGACCGGAGCCGAACAGCTCGCCGACCGTCTTCATGCCGTCGAGGAGGGTCTCGTTGACGATGTCGAGGGCCGGGCGGGTCTCCAGGGCCTCGTCGAGGTCGGCCTCCAGGCCGTTCTTCTCGCCGTCGACGATCCGGCGCTTGAGGCGCTCCTCCAGCGGCAGGGCGAGGAGCTCCTCCGCCTTCCCCGCCTTCAGGGACTTCGTGGTGGCGCCCTCGAAGAGGGCCATCAGCTTCTGCAGCGGGTCGTAGCCCTCGGCGCGCCGGTCGTAGATCAGGTCGAGGGCGGTGGTGACCTGCTCCTCGTCGAAGCGGGCGATGGGCAGGATCTTCGAGGCGTGGACGATCGCCGAGTCCAGGCCCGCCTTGACGCACTCGTCGAGGAAGACCGAGTTGAGGAGGATGCGGGCGGCCGGGTTGAGGCCGAAGGAGATGTTGGACAGGCCCAGCGTCGTCTGGACGTCCGGGTGGCGGCGCTTCAGCTCGCGGATCGCCTCGATCGTGGCGATGCCGTCCTTCCGCGACTCCTCCTGGCCCGTGCAGATCGTGAAGGTCAGGGTGTCGATGAGGATGTCCGACTCGTGGATGCCCCAGTTGCCGGTGAGGTCCTCGATGAGGCGCTCGGCGACGGCGACCTTGTGCTCGGCCGTCCGGGCCTGGCCCTCCTCGTCGATGGTCAGGGCGATGAGGGCGGCGCCGTGCTCCTGGGCCAGTCGGGTGACCTTGGCGAAGCGGGACTCCGGTCCGTCGCCGTCCTCGTAGTTGACCGAGTTGATGACGGCCCGGCCGCCGAGCTTCTCCAGGCCGGCCCGCAGGACGTCCACCTCGGTGGAGTCGAGGACGATCGGCAGGGTGGAGGCGGTCGCGAAACGGCCGGCGAGCTCCTCCATGTCGGCGACGCCGTCGCGGCCCACGTAGTCCACGCACAGGTCGAGCATGTGCGCGCCCTCGCGGATCTGGTCGCGGGCCATCTCCACGCAGTCGTCCCAGCGGCCTTCGAGCATGGCCTCGCGGAACTTCTTCGAGCCGTTGGCGTTGGTCCGCTCGCCGATCGCCAGGTACGAGGTGTCCTGCCGGAAGGGCACGGTCTGGTAGAGGGAGGCGGCGCCCGGCTCGGGGCGCGGGGAGCGCTCGGGCGGGGTGAGGCCCCGGACCCGCTCGACGACCTGGCGCAGGTGCTCGGGCGTGGAGCCGCAGCAGCCGCCGACGAGGGACAGGCCGTAGTCGCGGACGAAGTTCTCCTGCGCGTCGGCCATCTCGGGGGCCGTGAGCGGGAAGTACGCGCCGTCCTTGGTGAGCACGGGCAGGCCGGCGTTCGGCATGCACATGAGGGGCGTACGGGAGTGGCGGGCGAGGTAGCGCAGGTGCTCGCTCATCTCGGCCGGGCCGGTCGAGCAGTTCAGGCCGATCAGGTCGATGCCGAGGGGCTCCAGGGCGGTGAGCGCCGCGCCGATCTCGGAGCCGAGCAGCATGACGCCGGTGGTCTCGAAGGCGAGCGAGCAGATCAGGGGGACGTCCACGCCCAGGGCGTCCATCGCGCGGCGCGCGCCGATGAGGCTGGACTTGGTCTGCAGCAGGTCCTGGGTCGTCTCCACGATCAGGGCGTCGGCGCCGCCGGCGAGGAGGCCCTCGGCGTTCTGCTGGTAGCCGTCGCGCAGCACGTCGTACGCGATGTGGCCGAGCGAGGGCAGCTTGGTGCCGGGGCCGATCGAGCCGAGCACCCAGCGCTGGCGGCCGTCCTTGGCGCCGAACTCGTCGGCGACCTCGCGGGCGATCCGGGCGCCGGCCTCGGAGAGCTCGAAGATCCGGTCGGCGATCTCGTACTCGCCCGCGGCGGAGTGGTTGGAGCCGAACGTGTTGGTCTCGACGCAGTCGACGCCGACCTCGAAGTACGCCTCGTGCACCGAGCGGACGATGTCGGGCCGGGTGACGTTCAGGATCTCGTTACATCCTTCGAGGTTCTGGAAGTCCTCGAGGGTGGGGTCCTGGGCCTGGAGCATGGTGCCCATCGCTCCGTCGGCGACGACGACTCGGCTGGCGAGTGCCTCGCGGAGGCTGGCGGCGCGGTTCCGGCTGTCGGCGGACGGGGTCGGCAACGAGGCCATGGATGAGCTCCCTGGGATGCGACGGCTGTCGGCTTTGCACTCTCGGAGGAGGGTGCACGGGCCCAGCGTAACCGCGCTTGAGCCGGGGTGGACCCGGCGTCCCACGGGCCGGACGGCATCCTGTGTGCGGGGACTCCCGGTCCTGCCCCTCCTTGGCCGACACTGTGTGGTGTGACGCAAGGTCGGCATCGACCGATAGTGTTCAGCATTGTCGAACAGTGTGAGAAGGGTGAGGGGCCGGGCGATGGCGAAGAACATCCAGTCGCTTGAAAGGGCGGCGGCCATGCTGCGACTGCTCGCGGGCGGCGAGCGCCGGCTCGGCCTGTCCGACATCGCGTCCTCGCTCGGACTCGCCAAGGGAACGGCCCACGGCATCCTGCGCACCCTCCAGGCGGAGGGCTTCGTGGAGCAGGACGCGGCCTCGGGCCGCTACCAGCTGGGCGCGGAGCTGCTGCGCCTGGGCAACAGCTATCTGGACGTGCACGAGCTGCGGGCGCGCGCCCTGGTCTGGACGGACGACCTGGCGCGGTCCAGCGGCGAGAGCGTGCACCTGGGGGTGCTGCACCAGCGGGGCGTGCTGATCGTGCACCACGTCTTCCGGCCGGACGACAGCCGCCAGGTCCTGGAGGTGGGGGCCATGCAGCCGCTGCACTCCACGGCGCTCGGCAAGGTCCTCTCGGCGTACGACCCGGTGGCGCACAGCGAGGCGGTGGAGGTCGAGCGGGAGGCGTTCACGCCCCGGACGACCACGACGCTCGGCGACTTCGAGGCGCTGCTCGACATGACGCGGGCCCGGGGCTGGGCGGCGGACGTGGAGGAGACCTGGGAGGGCGTGGCCTCGGTGGCGGCGCCGATCCACGACCGGCGGCGGATGCCGGTGGGCGCGGTGGCGGTCACGGGCGCCGTGGAGCGGGTCTGTCCGGGCGGGGAGCTGCGCCCGGAGCTGGTGGCCGCGGTGCGGGACTGCGCCCGCGCGGTCTCCCGGGACCTGGGGGCCGGCCGCTTCTGACCGTCCACGGGCCGCGCCCGACCACCCTCCGTACGACCGTGTGCGGCAGCCCGTACAACTGAACCGAACCCGCCGGTAACGATCGCGTTATCGGCGGGTTTTTCACTTCCCAGACCCTTGACGCGCTGTTAACCCGGGGGCAAAACTTCCGTTCATCGGTCGGCATTGTCGAACACCTACCGGCAATACGCGTTAAGGTGTGGCAGTGCCAAGGGCCGGCAACGCCCTCAACACGAGGGCGCGGACCACCGGAGGGACCCGGGGTTCGCCTTCCCCTGGACGAAGGACAAAGGAGTCGCGGGTGTCCAGCTCCGACATCTTCCTCGGCGAGACCATCGGTACCGCCGTTCTCATCTTGCTCGGCGGCGGCGTGTGCGCCGCCGTCACGCTCAAGGGCTCCAAGGCCCGCAACGCGGGCTGGCTCGCGATCACCTTCGGGTGGGGCTTCGCCGTCATGACGGCCGTCTACATGACCGCTTCCCTCTCGGGAGCCCATCTGAACCCCGCCGTCACGGTCGGAATCGCGATCAAGGACGGGGACTGGAGCAACGTCCCCGTCTACATCGCCGGCCAGCTGCTCGGCGCGATGATCGGCGCGGCGCTGGTCTGGGTGGCCTACTACGGCCAGTTCCAGGCCCACCTCACGGACCCGGAGACCGTCGGCGAGAAGCCGATCGAGGGCCCCGGCCCGGTGCTCGGCGTCTTCTCCACGGGCCCCGAGATCCGCAACACCTGGCAGAACCTGGCCACCGAGATCATCGGCACCGTCGTGCTCGTCCTGGCCGTGCTCACCCAGGGCCTCAACGACAGCGGCAAGGGCCTCGGCGTCCTCGGCGCCCTGATCACCGCGTTCGTCGTGGTCTCCATCGGCCTCTCGCTCGGCGGCCCGACCGGTTACGCCATCAACCCGGCCCGTGACCTCGGTCCGCGCATCGTGCACGCCCTGCTCCCGCTGCCGAACAAGGGCGGCTCCGACTGGAGCTACGCCTGGATCCCGGTCGCCGGTCCGCTGATCGGTGGCGCCATCGCCGCGGGTATCTACAACATCGCGTTCGCCTGAGCCGTCCTTCTTCCAGACTTTTCCAGGAGCACACCGTGACCGACGCACACACCTCCGGCCCGTTCATCGCGGCCATCGACCAGGGCACCACCTCCTCCCGCTGCATCGTCTTCGACAAGGACGGCCGGATCGTCTCGGTCGACCAGAAGGAGCACGAGCAGATCTTCCCGAAGCCGGGCTGGGTCGAGCACGACGCCACCGAGATCTGGGCCAACGTCCAGGAGGTCGTCGCCGGCGCCCTCGACAAGGCCGGCATCACCGCCGCCGACGTCAAGGCCATCGGCATCACCAACCAGCGCGAGACCACGCTGCTCTGGGACAAGAACACCGGTGAGCCCGTCCACAACGCCCTCGTCTGGCAGGACACCCGCACCGACGCCCTCTGCAAGGAGCTCGGCCGCAACGTCGGCCAGGACCGCTTCCGCCGCGAGACCGGCCTCCCGCTCGCGAGCTACTTCTCCGGCCCGAAGGTCCGCTGGCTGCTCGACAACGTCGAGGGCCTGCGCGAGCGCGCCGAGCGCGGCGACATCCTCTTCGGCACCATGGACTCCTGGGTCATCTGGAACCTCACGGGCGGCGTCGACGGCGGCCACCACGTCACCGACGTCACCAACGCCTCCCGCACCATGCTGATGAACCTCCACACCATGGCCTGGGACGAGAAGATCCTCCAGTCCATGGAGATCCCGGCCGCCGTGCTGCCGGAGATCCGCTCCTCCGCCGAGGTGTACGGCGCGGTCAAGGGCGGCATCCTCGACGGCGTCCCGGTCGCCTCCGCGCTCGGCGACCAGCAGGCCGCCCTGTTCGGCCAGACGTGTTTCGCCGAGGGCGAGGCCAAGTCCACGTACGGCACCGGCACCTTCATGCTGATGAACACCGGCGACAAGGTCATCAACTCCTACAGCGGCCTGCTGACCACGGTCGGCTACCAGATCGGCGACGCCAAGCCGGTCTACGCCCTGGAGGGCTCGATCGCCGTCACCGGTTCGCTGGTGCAGTGGATGCGCGACCAGATGGGCCTGATCAAGTCCGCCGCCGAGATCGAGACCCTCGCGTCCTCGGTCGAGGACAACGGCGGCGCCTACTTCGTGCCGGCCTTCTCCGGCCTGTTCGCCCCGTACTGGCGCTCCGACGCGCGCGGTGTCATCGCCGGCCTCACCCGGTACGTCACCAAGGCGCACATCGCCCGCGCCGTCCTGGAGGCCACCGCCTGGCAGACCCGCGAGATCACCGACGCCATGACGAAGGACTCCGGCGTCGAGCTGACCGCGCTCAAGGTCGACGGCGGCATGACCTCCAACAACCTGCTGATGCAGACCCTCTCGGACTTCCTGGACGCGCCCGTCGTGCGTCCGATGGTCGCCGAGACCACCTGCCTCGGCGCCGCCTACGCCGCCGGTCTGGCCGTCGGCTTCTGGCCGGACACCGACGCGCTGCGCGCCAACTGGCGCCGGGCGGCGGAATGGACCCCTCGCATGGACGCCGACAAGCGTGACCGCGAGTACAAGAGCTGGCTCAAGGCCGTCGAGCGGACCATGGGCTGGATCGAGGACGAGGAGTAATACGAGATGACCACCCTGCAGAGCGTCCCTGCCCTCGGGACGCACCCGGCTGCCGGTTCCCTGCCGAGCCGCGCCGAGACCCGGGAACAGCTTTCCAAGGCGACGTACGACCTCCTGGTGATCGGCGGCGGCATCCTGGGCATCTCCACCGCCTGGCACGCCGCGCAGTCGGGCCTGCGGGTGGCCCTGGTGGACGCCGGCGACTTCGCCGGCGCCACCTCCTCCGCCTCCTCCAAGCTCCTCCACGGCGGCCTGCGCTACCTGCAGACCGGCGCGGTGAAGCTGGTCGCGGAGAACCACTTCGAGCGGCGTGCGGTCTCCCGCCAGGTGGCACCGCACCTCGCCAACCCGCTCACCTTCTACCTGCCCGTCTACAAGGGCGGCCCGCACGGCGCCGCCAAGCTGGGCGCCGGAGTCTTCGCGTACTCCGCCCTCTCGGCCTTCGGCGACGGCGTCGGGCACCTGCTCTCCCCCGCCAAGGCCGCGCAGGACGTGCCGGAGCTGCGCACCGACAACCTCAAGGCCGTCGCCGTCTACGGCGACGACCAGATGAACGACGCCCGCATGGCGCTGATGACGGTCCGCGCCGCCGTCGACGCCGGCGCCACCGTCCTCAACCACGCCGAGGTCACCGGCCTGCGCTTCACCCGCGGCCGGGTCACCGGCGCGGAGCTGAAGGACCGCACCACCGGCGACGAGTTCGGTGTGGACGCCCGCCTCGTGCTCAACGCGACCGGCCCCTGGGTCGACCACCTGCGCAAGATGGAGGACCCCAACGCGGCCCCCTCCATCCGCCTCTCCAAGGGCGCGCACCTGGTCCTCAAGCGGACCTCGCCGTGGAAGGCCGCGCTGGCCACCCCGATCGACAAGTACCGCATCACCTTCGCCCTCCCCTGGGAGGACATGCTGCTCCTCGGCACCACCGACGAGGAGTACGAGGGCGACCCCGGCCAGGTCGAGGTCACCGAGAAGGACACCGCCCAGATCCTGGACGAGGCCGCCTTCTCCATCCGCGACCAGCAGCTCTCGCGCGATCTGATCACCTACTCCTTCGCCGGCCTGCGGGTGCTCCCGGGCGGTCCCGGCGACACCTCCAAGGCCAAGCGCGAGACGGTCGTCACCGAGGGCCGCGGCGGCATGCTGTCGGTGGCCGGCGGCAAGTGGACCACCTTCCGCCACATCGGCCGCACGGTGATGAAGAAGCTGGAGCAGCTCCCGGGCCACCCGCTCGGCGAGGACTACGAGCCGGTGTCCGCGCTGCCGAAGCGGCTGCCGCTGCCCGGCATCGCCAACCCGAACGCGGTCGCCCACCGGCTGCTCGTCGACGGCCCGGCCCCCGGCCCCCGGATGGCCGCCGACACCGCCAAGCACCTGGCCACGCACTACGGCTCGCTCTCCTTCGACATCGCCCGGATGGCGAACGAGAACCCGGAGCTCGCCCGCCGGATACACCCGGACGCCCCGGAGATCTGGGCGCAGGTCGCCTACGCCCGCGACCACGAGTGGGCCGAGACGGCGGACGACGTGCTGCGCCGCCGGACGACGCTGACCATCCGCGGCCTCGCGACGGACGAGGTCCGCGCCGGGGTCGAGGCGATGCTGCGGAAGTAACTCCCTCATGCCCAGGGGCGGTTCCTCTTCGAGGGGCCGCCCCTGAGGCGTGCCATGCGCCGTCCACACGCCCGCAACACTCGGCGCGCAGAGTGGGGGCATGAAGTTTCAGGTGCTCTCGATCGTCCACCACTCCCCGCACCCGCTCACCGGCGAACTGCTGTCCGCCGCCGACCGGCTGGAGCAGGTCGTCACGCTCGGCGAGACCGCCGAACGGCTCGGTTTCGACGCCTACGCGGTCGGCGAGCGGCACGCGGGCGCGTTCCTCTCCTCGTCCCCGACCGTGCTGCTCGCCGCACTGGCCGCCCGCACCAGCCGGATCCGGCTGCTCACCGGCGTCACCGTGGTCGCGATCCTCGACCCGGTCCGGGTCGCCGAGGACTACGCGACGCTCGACCAGCTCTCCCGCGGCCGGCTCGAACTCGTCGTCGGCAAGGGCGCGGAGGCCGGGCACTTCGACCTCTTCGGCCTGGACGAGGAGCGGCAGTGGGACCTCCAGAAGGAGAAGTACGAGCTGCTGCGCCGCCTCTGGACGGAGGAGGGCGTCGACTGGGAGGGCGAGTTCCGTCCCCCGCTGAAGAACGTGACCACGGTCCCGCGGCCGTACGCCGGTCCGCCCCGGATCTGGCACGGCTCGGCCACCAGCCTCAACTCCCCCGAGCTCGCGGCCAGGCACGGCGATCCGCTGTTCACCGCCAACGCGATCCAGCCGCGCGAGGCGTACGCGAAGCTCATCGCCCACTACCGCGAGAAGTTCGAGGAGTACGGGCACGATCCCGCCCACGCGCGCGTGGCGGCCGGTTCCGGCGGGCTGCTCATCGCCGACACCGCCGAGCAGGCGGTGAGCCGGTACAAGGAGCTGTACGAGGCGAAGGTGCGGCAGAGCTTCAGGCCGCACCTGGAGGGCAGGGCCGGATACAACACGCCGTTCCGCACGATCGAGGACGCGATCGCCGGCGGCCCCCAGCTGATCGGCTCGCCGCAGCAGATCATCGACAAGATCCTCGGCTTCCACGAGCACTACGGGCACGACCTGCAGTCCGTCACGGTCGACACCTTCGGCCAGTCGACGGCCGAGCAGACCGAGACGC
Source organism: Streptomyces sp. NPDC004284 (assembly GCF_042874035.1). NCBI lineage: Bacteria > Bacillati > Actinomycetota > Actinomycetes > Kitasatosporales > Streptomycetaceae > Streptomyces > Streptomyces sp. NPDC004284. The sequence continues at coordinate 316,800 of NZ_JBIAMJ010000006.1, forward strand.
TCCAGCGTTTCGCCGAGGAGATCGCGCCCGTCGTGCGGAGGGAGGCGCCGAGCACTCTGTGGGAGAAGTGACTCCGCCGTGTGCGGAGGCGAGTTCCTGGGTAGTCGATCAAGGCCGCACGGGTTTCCGGGGATGTCCGGGGACTGCGGGCGGACCACCGGAAAGCCGTAAGGTGGGGCCGTACGACAGGAACTTCGGATAAGGAGGCGCTGGGTGATCGAGCTCGAGGGGGTACCCGAGCTGATCGACCCGGTCATGGTGGCCGCGTTCGAGGGCTGGAACGACGCCGGCGACGCCGCCTCCACCGCGGTCGCCCATCTCGACCGGGAATGGAAGGGCGAGGTGTTCGCGGCGCTCGACGCCGAGGACTACTACGACTTCCAGGTCAACCGCCCCACGGTCTTCCTGGACAACGGGGTCAGAAAGATCACCTGGCCGACGACCCGGCTCTCGGTGGTCAGGGTCGGCGGCGAGAAGCCCCGCGACCTGGTGCTCGTGCGCGGGATCGAGCCCTCGATGCGCTGGCGCTCGTTCTGCAACGAGCTGCTCGGCTTCGCGCACGAGCTGGGCGTGGAGATGGTGGTGATCCTGGGCGCCCTGCTCGGGGACACCCCGCACACCCGGCCGGTCCCGGTCAGCGGAGTGACCTCCGATCCGGACCTGGCACGGACGATGGACCTGGAGGAGACCCGGTACGAGGGCCCGACGGGCATCGTGGGCATCCTCCAGGAGGCGTGCACGCACGCGGGCGTGCCGGCGGTGAGCCTGTGGGCCGCGGTGCCGCACTACGTGTCGCAGCCGCCGAACCCGAAGGCGACCCTGGCCCTCCTCAACCGCCTGGAGGACCTGATCGGGCTGCGCATCCCGCTGGGCGAACTGCCGGAGGACGCGCGGGCCTGGCAGCTGGGCGTGGACCAGCTGGCCGCCGAGGACAGCGAGGTCGCCGAGTACGTGCAGACCCTGGAGGAGGCGCGGGACACGGCGGAGCTGCCGGAGGCCTCGGGCGAGGCGATCGCCCGCGAGTTCGAGCGGTATCTGCGGCGGCGCGAGCCGGGCGCGGGGCCGGGCTCCGGTCCGGGGGTGGCGACCGAGGGCGGCGATTTCCTGCGGGACGCGGGGAGCGGCCGGACCCGCCCGCCGAAGCCGGAGCAGCCGGGCCCGGAGTCGGTTCCGGGGACGGAGCCGCCGTCCGACGCCCCGGAGGACGACGACGGGGACACCGGGGAGACGCGGGAGTAGCCGTACGGGAGGGGTGGCGCGGCCGCCCCTCCCGTACCGCGTTCAGACCCTGGGCGCGGACACCACGTCGTAGTCCGCCGTCGTGGGATCCGGGTCCAGGCCGAAGCGCGCGTTGGGCAGGTAGATCCGGTCGCCCCACACCGCCGCCGTGGCCGGGACGCGGAACCGGTCCGGGTCGGTGATCCGGGCGATCGCGGTGCCGCGCGTGCCGGTCGCGTCGAGCCGGACCACGTCGATCTGGTTGATCACCTGCTGGACGACGTACAGATCGCGGCCGAGGAGCAGCAGCCCGTCCCCGTGCGGGATCTTCAGGTCGCCGAGGTCGACCTTGCGGGCGAGGCCGGTGCGCGGGTCGACCCGCAGGAGCGAGCCGCCGTCCTGGAAGGTGTTGACCACGAGCAGCGCCCTCCCGTCGGGGGTGCGCTCGATGCCGTTGGCGGTGAAGTCGGGGCCCTGCGTCCAGTCGCCGCCGAGCGGGAGGACGGTGATGCCGTCCGCGGGCTCGCCCGTGCGGTCGAGGGCCAGCCGGAAGAGCTGCGGCTGGTAGGAGTCCGTGAACCAGGCCGCGTCCGGGGTGAGGATCACGTCGTTGACCACGGTGTTCTCCGCGCCCAGCCCGGATAATTCGCGGAGCGGGGCGCCGGAGCGGGGGTCGATGACGCGGATGTCGCGGCTCCAGCCGCCGGCGAGGAAGAGCCGCCGCTCGGACCGGTCGATCTTGAGCCCGACGGTGCTGTGTCCGGCGCCGGGCCCCTGGTGGATGATCCGGCCCTCACCGGTGGCCAGGGAGGCTCTGTACACGGCGCCGTCGGCGAGCGAGCCGAAGTAGGCGTACGGGCTGCGTCCGATCGCGATGCCCTCCGGCTGGAAGCCCCTCGGGAGGGGGAACCCGGCGGGCCACCGCCCGCCGGGTCCGGCCGCGTGCGCCGTGCCTGTGGTGAGGGGGGTGGTGAGAGCCGCCGCGCCGAGTGCGACGGCGGCTCCCAGGAATCCTCTGCGTGCGAGGTGATGCTGCACTGAGTGCCCTTTCGTACAACTGGTCGATGGCACTCCCACCCCATCACAACAGGAGCCTCCGGCAGGGCAGTTGGCTGGATCCCGCCCTGCCGGCGCGCATCAGGCGCAGCTGAACCGGGCCGCCGCCCAGTCGCCGTGGTCGCCGCTCTTCGACCCGTTGGTGTCCGTGATCTTCAGCCGGACGTGCCGGGCTCCGGTCACGTCGACGTTCACGGGCAGGGTCGCGGAGGCGCCGGTCAGCCGGGGCGAGGTCCACAGGACCCGGCCGTCGGCCTCGACGGAGAAGGCCACGTCCCCGTAGCCGTTGATCTCGTCGTCGATGCCGACGTCGGCGGTGAGGGTGGTGCAGCGGCCGCCGAGGTAGACCTCGATGTCGGAGTCGGCGTGGGCGCCGATGCCCTTCTCGTAGGTCTTTCCGGCCAGGGTGAGGGTGTGGCCGTCGGCGGCGCCGGACTCGCCGTTGGAGCGGTCGCGCTCGGGCGGTCCCCAGCCGTTGGTGGCGCGCAGCCAGACGAGGTCGCTCGCCCAGGCGTCGGCGGTCGGCGCCGGGGGCATCACCCCGATCACGAAGCGCTGGACGGCGGTGCGCTCGGTGCCGGCGGCGCGGTGGCGGACGGTCGCCGTGAGGGTGGCCTCGCCGGGCTTCGCGTCCGCCGCCGGGGTGACGGCGACCTCGACCCGGCGGGTGGTGCCGGCCGGGACGCGGGCGATCGGGGCGGCCGGGGTGACCTGCCAGCCGGCGGGGGCGTCGAGGGAGACCCGTACGTCGGTGGCGTCCCGGGTGCCCGCGGTGACGTCGACGGCGACGGTGCCGGGGGTGCCGGCGCCGAGCTCCTGCCCGGTGGGGGCGGCGAGGACGGCGGAGGCGCCGGGGACGGCCCCGCCGACGGCGCTGGTTTCGGTCAGGCGCAGTTCGAAGCCGCGGTCGGTGGACCGGTCGGCGGTCTTGATCCGGACCACTCCCCCGCGGTCGTCGCGGTCGTACCACCAGCCCTGGGTGGCCGCGTCGAGGGCGGCGCGGGAGGTGAGGGCGGGCAGCGGGCGCCCGTCGAGCTTCACCGCGTCGGGGGCGTCGCCGGTGTGGACGGTGAAGGCGTACGGCCGTGCGGCCGGCTTGCCGGTGTACGCGCCGGTGCTGGCGCCGATGCGGATGGTGACGGCGCCCGGGCCGGACTTCGGGGCGCCGACCTCGGCGCGCTGGGTGGCGTACCGCCCGGTGCGGTGCTCGCGGGTGACGCCGTCGTCCTCGTACAGCTCGAAGGAGGAGTCGCCCTGCGGGTAGACGTCCCAGGCGATCGGGTCGCCGGGGGCGCGGTCCTGGTACGAGCGGATGGAACCGGGCCACATGGGGACGGCCGCCCCGGCCCGTACGAAGAGGGGCAGGGTGTCGAGCGGGGCGCTGTAGTCGTCGACGGTGACGGGGCCCTGGTAGGTGCGGCCGTTCCAGTAGTCGATCCAGGTGCCCTCGGGCAGATAGATGCCGTCGCGTTCCACGGCGTCCTGGTAGACGGGGGCGACGAGGAAGTCCTCGCCGCTGAGGAACTCGTACTTGGCGGCGTCGGTCGCGGCCTTCGGGTCGTCCGGGTACTCCAGGGCGAGCGGCCGGGCGAGGCCGACACCCGTCTTGGTGGCCTGGTGGGCGTGGCTGTAGATGTACGGGAGCAGGGCCTCGTGCAGCTTGAGCGAGGCGCGGTTGATGCCGGTGTAGGGCTCGCCGTAGCGGAAGGGCTGCTTGTCGTTGGCGGCCCAGCCGTCCATGGTCATGGTGACGGGCAGGAACATCTTCCACTGGAGGTCGCGGGTGTACGTCTTGGCGCTGCCGCCGAAGATGCCGTCGACGTCACCGGTGGTGTAGGCGAGTCCGGACATGGACGCGCCCGCGTAGGTGGGGATCTGCCAGCGGATGTACTCCCAGGAGCCGGACTGGTCGCCGGACCACTGGACGCCGCAGCGCTGGGCGCCGGACCAGCTCTCGGGGGCCCAGGTGAAGCCGCGGGCGTCGCTGTTGGCCTCGATGCCGGCGTGGGCGTCCTTGCAGCCGTCGAGGGCGAACTTGTAGCCGGAGCCGACCCAGGCGACGTCGAGCTTGGCGACCCGCTGGCCGGCCTTGACCTGGTCGGCGAGCTTGTCGATGCCGTCCTCGGTCCACAGGCCGAGCTTCATGTCGCGGTCCGCGAGGCCGGCGGAGGTCTCGGCGAGGTTCTCGTAGCCGCAGCCGTAGCCGTCGTTGACGAGCATCCAGCCGTTGGGCATGTCGTTCGCGACGTAGCCGTCGGCGATCTTCAGGGCGTCGAGGGTGTGGCGCTCGCCCCGGTTGGCGTTGTGGAGGTAGCAGTCGGAGTCGCCGATCTCCAGGCCGTACACGGGCGGCAGGAAGGGCTTGCCGGTGAGCCGGGTGTACTGGCCGATGACGTCCTTGAGGGCGTCCTTCCCGTCGCCGGCGAAGTAGTAGGCGTCGAAGCGCTGCTCCTTCGCGCTGGTGGTGACGGGGTCGGTGAAGGCGTAGGTGTTGGGGGCGTAGGTGTTGCGGTAGACGCCGTAGCCGGCGGAGGAGAGGTAGAAGGGGACGGAGTTGGGGTGGCCGCCGTCGTTCCAGTTGTAGTCGACGCCGACCTCGACGGTCTTGCCGCGGTGGGAGGTGTTGCCGCGGCCGTTCTGCATGCCGGCGCCGTAGAACTGCTCGTCGGCGCCGCGGGCGAGGGTCTGGACGGTGCGGTCCTGGTTCCAGGTGAGGCCCTGGGTCTCGGTCCAGAGCGGGGTGCCGTCGGCACGTACGGCCGAGAAGCGCAGCGGTGACTTGGTGGCGCGCAGGGTCACCTTGGCGGTGGCGAGTTCGTAGCGGTCGCCGAGGTCGCGCCAGTTGGTGGCCGGGGGCGGGCCCTGGGGCAGCGTGATGTCGGTGCCGGTGGGGTCGGCGAACTTGCCGTCGGGGGCGAGTTCGATGCGGAAGGTGTCGGCGGTGACGAAGGAGACTCGGGCCTCCGTGTGGCCGGCGGTCAGCCGGTAGACGGCCCCGTCGGCGGCGAAGCCCGTGATGTCGCCGACGGTGGTGTCGGTGGGTGTGGCCGACGCGGTGGAGCCGGGTCCCGCGAAGGCGGCGAAGAGCCCGAGGACGGCTCCGGCGAGTGCAACTTTCATGCGTGATGATGATTGCATGGAGGTTGTTTAGCGCAGGAACGAGCAAGTCCGCCAGGACAAAACGGAACCGCCCTCGGACTTCGGCGAGAAGTCCAAGGGCGGTTGCCTGAAAGGGAGTTGCGCGGTCCTGCTCGTTACAGGGCCACACCGAGCAGGGCGTCGACGGCGCGCGAGACGAGACCGGGGGCGGACTCGTCCGTGCCGCCCTCGGCCGTCTGGAGCGCGGCCCAGCGGTCGACCGCGGCGAGCGCGGTGGGCGTGTCGAGGTCGTCGGAGAGCGCCTCGCGGAGCTCCTCGACGAGCGCGTCGGCGGACGGGCCGTCGGGGCGCGAGACGGCGGCGCGCCAGCGGCCGAGCCGCTCCACGGCCGTCTCCAGGACCTGGTCGGTCCACTCCCAGTCGTCGCGGTAGCGGTGCGAGAGGAGCGCGAGCCGGATGGCGGCCGGGTCGACGCCGTCGCGGCGGAGCTGGGAGACGAAGACCAGGTTGCCCTTGGACTTCGACATCTTCTCGCCGTGCAGGGCGACCATGCCGGCGTGGACGTACGCCTTGGCCATGGGGAACTCGCCCGTGAGGGTCTGGGCGTGGGAGGCGCCCATCTCGTGGTGCGGGAAGATCAGGTCGGAGCCGCCGCCCTGCACGTCGAAGCCCATGCCCAGGTGGTCGAGGGCGATGGCGACGCACTCGATGTGCCAGCCGGGGCGGCCGGGGCCGAGGCTGCCGCCGTCCCAGCTCGGCTCGCCCTCGCGGGCGGCCATCCAGAGCATCGGGTCGAGCGGGTTCTTCTTGCCCGGGCGGTCCGGGTCGCCGCCGCGCTCGGCGGAGAGGTGGCGCATCAGCTCGGTGTCGTAGTTCGAGACCTGGCCGAAGTGCGGGTCGGCCTCGACGGAGAAGTAGATGTCGCCCTCGAGCTCGTAGGCGGCGCCGGAGTCCCGGAGGCGCTCGACGAGCGGGATGATGCCCGGTATGGCCTCGACCGCGCCGATGTAGTGCTGCGGGGGCAGCATCCGCAGGGCGGTCATGTCCTCGCGGAAGAGGGCGGTCTCGCGCTCGGCGAGGCCGACCCAGTCGATGCCGTCGCGGATCGCGCGCTCCAGGAGCGGGTCGTCCACGTCCGTCACGTTCTGGACGTAGTGCACCTGCCGCTTGGTGTCGAGCCACACGCGCTGAACGAGGTCGAACGCGTTGTAGGTCGCCGCGTGACCCATGTGGGTCGCGTCGTACGGCGTGATGCCGCAGACGTAGATACGGGCGACGGGGCCGGGGGCGAGGGTCACTCGTCCGCCGGTCGCGGTGTCGTGGATCCGGAGGTCGCGGCCCTTGCCGGGAAGGGCGGGGACCTCAGAAGCGGGCCAGGCATGCATGCCCCGAGCGTAACCGGACAGGTGTTCCGGATACGAACCGGATCCGGGATCTTGACCGATTAGGCGCTCTTGCGGGTCAGAGACGTGCGTGCATACCCCCCAGGGGTCCGCACCCGCCCGAGGATGTGGCCGAAAACATTCGGCCGCCCGGGGACCGGTGTCTCAGACCGGCGGCCAGGGGATCGCGGGCCACTGCCCCGAGGGCTCCGGGTGCCGCCCGGTGGCCCGCAGGGCCTCCACGCGGGCGCGTACGGCCGCGACCTCGGCGCCGGTCAGGAGTTCCGCCAGTCGGGTGGCGAGCGGCTCTCCCGGGGCCAGGGACCGGCCGAGCCCTTCGAGCACACCGGCCGCCTCGGCGGGCAGCTCCTCGCCCGCCCAGCCCCACAGCAGGGTGCGCAGCTTGTCGTCGACGTGGAAGGTCACCCCGTGGTCGATGCCGTACAGACGCCCGCCGGGGGCCGGCAGCAGATGCCCGCCCTTGCGGTCGCCGTTGTTGATGACGGCGTCCAGGACGGCGAGCCGGCGCAGCTCGGGGGTGTCCGCGTGGACGAGGAGCGCGGTGCGGTCCGCGTCGATCTGCGCGGGCCCCACGGCCTTCCAGCCCTCGCCCGCCTCCTCGTCCTCGGTGAGCGCGAGGAGCCGCGCCTCGGGGTCGGCCTCGATCCACAGCTGGACCATGCCCTCCCCGTACGGCCCGTCGCGGAGCACGGTCGGCGGGACCAGGCCCCAGCCGGTGGCCTCGGAGATCTCGTACGCGGCGACCTCGCGCTGGGCGAGGGTGCCGTCGGGGAAGTCCCACAGGGGCTGCTCCCCCGCGACCGGCTTGTAGACGCAGGCCGCTTCCCGGCCCTCGTGGGCGACGGAGCAGTAGAGCACGGCGTTGGACGCCTCGCGGACCCGGCCGCGCACGGTCAGCTCACCGAGGGCGAGCAGTTCGACGTCCGGCGGGGTCGAAGGGCTGCTGCTCATGCTCCGCGGCGGTATCCGTTCTGGCGCGGGCAGACGTGCCCCTCGGGATCGAGCGGCAGGCTGCACAGCGGGCACGGCGGCCGGCCGGCGTTGACGACGTCCAGGGCCCGCTTGGCGAACGCCCGCGCCTGGGCCCCGCTGAGGCGGACCCGGAGCATCGGCGGGCCGTTCTCCTCGTCCTGGAGCAGCCGCTCCTCGGCCTCGGCGAGGTCCTCCTCGGAGTCCGCGTCGAGTTCGACGAGCGCCTGCGCCTCGACGATCATGCGCTGCTCCTCGCCGTCCCAGGCGAGGGCCATGGTGCCGACCCTGAACTCCTCCTCGACGGGCACGTCGAGGGGGGCGGTGTCCGCGATCTCGGCGGGGGCGACGGCCGGTACGGGCGCGTTGCCCCCGGTGCGGCGGACGACCTCGTCGAGGAGTTCGTCCATGCGCTCGGCGAGGGCCGCGACCTGGGCCTTCTCCAGGGCGACGCTGGTGACCCGGCCGCCGGCGGACGCCTGGAGGAAGAACGTACGGCGGCCAGGCAGCCCGACCGTGCCGGCCACGAAACGCTCCGGTGGGTCGTAGAGGAACACCTGACGGGACACGTTCCCGGCTCCCTTGAGTCTCGACAGTCGTACTACAGCGGCGCGTCCACCCTACTGCGCCACGGGATCACGGTGCGCCAGCACCGCCACCGACCTCCGCCGTCCCGCTGCTGTCGGGGTGCTCCCGGGGGGCGAAACCGGCGAAGTCCCCGGTGTCGCCGAGGCGGAGGAGGAAGGGACGCAGGCGCGTGTAGCGGATCGCGGTGACCGAGCAGGGGTCGACGTGGATGCGCTGGAAGAGGTCGAGGTGCATCCCGAGGGCGTCGGCGACGATCGCCTTCACGATGTCCCCGTGGGAGCACATGAGGTACGTGGCGTCCTCGCCGTGCTCGGCGTCGATGCGGGCGTTCCAGTCCCGTACGGCCTCGACGGCACGGTCCTGCATGGCGCGCATGGACTCGCCGCCGGGGAAGGCGGCGGCGGAGGCGTGGGCCTGGACGACCTCCATCAGCGGTTCGTCGCCCAGCTCCGCCAGCTTGCGGCCGGACCAGTCGCCGTAGTCGCACTCGCTGATCCGGTCCTCGACGTGGAGCGGGAGGCCGGGGCGGGCGTCCAGGAGCGGCCGCAGGGTCTCCCGGCAGCGCTGGAGGGGGCTGGTGACGGCCGCGGCGAGCGGGACGTCCGCGAGGCGCCCGGGGAGGGCGGCGGCCTGCGCGGCCCCGCGCTCGTCGAGCGCGACCCCGGGCGTGCGCCCGGCGAGGACCCCGGAGGTGTTGGCGGTGGAGCGTCCGTGCCGGACGAGGATCAGCGTGGCCATGCGGGCCAGCCTAGGGGGTGCCGGGGTGGGGGCGCAGGTGGTCGAGGGCGGCCGCACGCGCGTGCGTGGCGGAGGTGTTCGGGGCAGAATGCGCCGCGTGATCGTGGACTCAGCCATCTACCGGGACGGGCGCCGTACGGACGGACCCGCCGACCTCTCCGACGCCCTGGAGGAGGCGCGGGCGACCGGGGACGCGTTCCTGTGGGTGGGGCTGCACGAGCCCACGGAGGCGGAGTTCGACCACGTCGCCTCGGAGTTCGCGCTGCACCCGCTGGCCGTCGAGGACGCCTTGAAGGCCCATCAGCGGCCCAAGCTGGAGGTCTACGAGGACTCGCTCTTCGCGGTGCTCAAGCCGATCGTGTACGAGCCGGAGAGCGACCGGGTGTCCTCGGGCGAGCTGATGGTGTTCATGGGCGACTCGTTCGTCGTCACGGTCCGGCACGGCGAGGGCGCGCCGCTCGCGGAGGTGCGCCGGCGCCTGGAGGCCGATCCGGAGGTCCTGAAGCACGGGCCGACGGCGGTGCTGTACGCGGTGAGCGACGCGATCGTGGACCACTACCTCGACGTGGCGGCCGAGCTCCAGGTCGACCTGGAGGAGCTGGAGGCGGACGTCTTCGCGCCCAGCGGGGGCAATCCGGCCAACACCGCGGAGCGGATCTACACGGCGAAGCGGCAGGTCCTGGAGTTCCGGCGGGCCAGCGGTCCGCTGGCCGGGCCGATCGCCCGGCTGACGACCGGTTCGGTGCCCTTCGTGCACGAGCGCGCGCAACCCTTCTTCCGCGACGTCAACGACCACCTCCTGCGCTCCAACGAGCAGGTGGAGGGCCTCGACCGGCTCCTGTCCGACGTGTTGTCGGCCCATCTCGCGCAGATGGGGGTCCGGCAGAACGACGACATGCGGAAGATCTCGGCGTGGGCGGCCATGGCCGCGGTCCCCACGATGGTCGCGGGGATCTACGGGATGAACTTCGACCACATGCCGGAGCTGCGCTGGGTGGGCTCGTACCCGGTGGTGCTCGTGGTGATGGCGGGCATCGTCGCCGCGCTGTACCGGGTGTTCAAGCGGCGCGGCTGGATGTAAGGCCCCCCGACGGCCCCGCTCGGCCCCGCTCAGAAGGCGGGGGCGGGGGTCGCGGGGCCGCCCAGGGCGTTCAGCCGCTCGGGCATCCGCAGGTCGACCATCCTGTGCCAGCCGGCCGCGCGCTCGTACGCGTACACGCCGTGGATCCCGGCCGCGAGGACGGCCGCCTTGGGCCCGGGCCAGTCCAGGATGCGGCCCATGTGGCGCATCACGGCGAGGCTGACGTCCCGGTAGACCTGGATCTCGGCGAGGGCGGACTCGCGCAGGGTCCGCTGGATGAGCCGGCCGTGGCCCTGGCGGGCGAGCCGGAGCAGTTCCTCGTGGCAGTAGGCGAGGTGGTTGTCCTCGTCGGCGCAGATCATCCGGATGGCCTTGCCGAGCTCCGGGTGGTCGCCGAAGTACTTCACGAGCAGCTGCATCTGGTCGGCCGCGCGCTCCTCGGTGACCCTGCTGTGCGCGAGGTAGACGACCACGTCCTCCTCGGTGAGCGGCCGGTCGGCGCGGAGCTTCTCGTGCGCGAGGCCGATGCCGCGCTGCTCCAGCAGCATCGTGTAGTCGGTGTCGGGGGGCACGGGGACGGGTCCGAGGCCGCGCTTCTTCATCAACGCGTTGAAGATCCGGCCGTGCTTGTCCTCGTCGGCGCCGTGCCGGGTGATCTTGGGCGCGAGGTCCCGCATCCCGGGTGCGACGAGGGCCGCGATCCGGGCGTTCTCCCAGCCGCCCTGGGACTCGCCGCTCGCGGCGATGGAGCAGAAGAGCCGGAAGGACTCGTCGTTGTCGATGATTTCCTGGAACAGGCTCTTGGCCGTGAGCATCGCCGCCACCTCCGTGCGGACGTCCGTACTCCGGTTCGTCCGGGGAGAACGAGTCAAGTCCGGTATCGGACGGCGGGCAACAGGAGGGCGTGGCGACTCGGCCGAAAGAGTGAGCCCCGAGGGCGTAACCGAGGGCCTCGTCGAGCGTTGTGCTGCATGACGGCCGTGGCGGGGAAGACCCCCGAGCCCCCACCACGGCCGCAGGCCCCTTCTTCGCGGCGCTCTCGCACCGATCGGCCCCTCGGGGGCCTCACGGGCTTCGACCGCCCGCGCCGGACTCCGTCCGTCGGGTCCGGCGCCGGGCCTTGCGGTTACGCGAGGCCCGCGTGCTCCATCGCCTCGACGCCCGCCCGCAGGGCCGCGAGGCGCTCGTCCAGGGTGAAGCCGGCCGGGGCGAGGGTGAGGGTGGTGACCCCGGCCTCCGCGTAGGCCGTCATCCGCTCGGCGATCCGCTCGACGGAGCCGAGCAGCGTGGTCTGGTCGATCAGGGAGTGGGGCACGGCGGCCGCGGCGCCGGTCTTGTCGCCGGCCAGGTACTTGTCCTGGATCTCGGCGGCCTCCTTCTCGTACCCCATGCGCTGGGCGAGCTGGTTGTAGAAGTTCTGCTTGCGGCTGCCCATGCCGCCGACGTACAGCGCGGTGTACGGGCGGAAGACGTCGGCGAGCGCGTTCACGTCGTCGCCGAGGGCGAGCGGCAGGGTGGGGCAGACGTCGAAGCCGTCCATGGTCAGGCCGGCCTTCTCGCGGCCCGCCCGCAGGTGCCGCAGCGCGGTCTCCTCCAGGTGGTCGGCGGAGGGGAAGATCAGCAGGGCGCCGTCGGCGATCTCGCCGGTCTGCTCCAGGTTCTTCGGGCCGATCGCGGCGATGTAGAGCGGGATGTGCTCGCGCTCCGGGTGGACGGTGAGCTTGAGGGGCTTGCCCGGGCCGCCGGGCAGCGGCAGGGTCCAGTGCTCGCCGTCGTAGCTGAGCCGCTCGCGGGTCATGGCCTTGCGGACGATCTCCACGTACTCGCGGGTCCGGGCGAGCGGCTTGTCGAACTTCACGCCGTACCAGCCCTCGGAGACCTGCGGTCCCGAGACGCCGAGGCCGAGGCGGAAGCGGCCGCCGGTGAGCGAGTCGAGGGTGGCGGCCGTCATCGCGGTCATGGCCGGCTGACGGGCCGGGATCTGCATGATCGCGGAGCCGACGTCGATCCGCTCGGTCTGCGCCGCGACCCAGGCGAGGACGGTGGGCGCGTCGGAGCCGTAGGCCTCGGCGGCCCAGCAGACGTCGTAGCCGAGGCGGTCCGCCTCCTGGGCGACGGCGAGGTTGTCGCCGTCCATGCCGGCGCCCCAGTAGCCGAGGTTGATGCCGAGCCGCATTCCACGCACCCCTTACCCATCGGTAACGTAACTTTGGCCGGACTCTAGCGCGCGCGTGGGCCATCCGTCAGGACACGGTTGTCCACAGGCTCTCTCCGCGTGGTGCCCTGGCCAGTACTCTCGCGCCCATGGAGCAGAGGCATCTCGGACGTACCGGCCTGCGTGTGTCGCGCATCGGACTCGGCACCCTCACCTGGGGCCGGGACACCGACGAGCACGACGCCGCCGAGCAGTTGAAGGCGTTCTGGGACGCGGGCGGAACGCTCGTGGACACCGCCGACGTGTACGGAGGGGGCGAGGCGGAGTATCTGCTCGGTCGCCTGATGGAGCGCCTGGTGCCCCGGCAGGACCTCGTCCTGTCGACGAAGGCGGGCAGCGTCCCGGACCCCGACCGGCGCACGGACGGCTCGCGGGGGCATCTGCTCGCCGCGCTCGACGCCTCCCTCGCCCGGCTCGGCACGGATCACGTGGACCTGTGGCAGCTGCACGCCTTCGACCCGTACACGCCCCTGGAGGAGTCGCTCCAGGCCCTCGACATCGCGGTACGCAGCGGCCGGGCGCGGTACGCGGGCGTGTCGAACTTCTGCGGCTGGCAGCTCGCCAAGGCGGGCACCTGGCAGCTCGGCGGCGACCGGACCCGGCTCGCGGGGGCCCAGCTGGAGTACTCGCTGCTCCAGCGGGGCATCGAGCGGGAGGTGCTGCCCGCCGCGATGGACCTCGGCATAGGCCTGCTGCCCTCCTCCCCGCTCGGCCGCGGGGTCCTGACGGGCAAGTACCGCGGCGGCACGCCGACGGACTCGCGCGGCGCCTCGGAGACGATGGCGCCCTTCGTCGAGCCCTACCTGGACGAGGCCGCCGGCCGGATCGTCGACGCGGTCGCGACGGCCGCCGACGGGCTCGCGACGACCCCCCTCCACGTGGCCCTCGCCTGGGTCCGCGACCGGCCCGGGGTGACCGCCCCGATCGTCGGCGCGCGCACGGCGCGGCAGCTCACGGCCGCGTTGTCAGTGGAGACGCTTAGTCTTCCTGACGAGATCTGTCGGGCGCTGGACGATGTGTCGGCGCCCGTGCACCGCTATCCGGATCACGACTGGAGCACCTTGTGACCGAGCCTTCCGGGGAGACCGCGCCCGAGGCCACGGAGCCCGCCGGAACCCCGCCGGACGAAGCCCCCGAGGCCCCGGCCCCCGCCACGGCCGAGGAGTCCGGGCCCTCCGAGGAGCCCGCGACGGGGCCGGACGAGGCCGAGGAGCCCGACGGAGCCGGGGAACCGGACTCCGGCGAAGAGGCAGGTGCGGGCGGGGCGCCGGGCACCGCCGAGAGCCCGGGGGCGGCCGAGGAGCCCGGCTCCGGCGAAGAGGCGGGTACGGACAAGGCCGCCGGGCCGGGTCCGGTCGGGACGGCGGGTGCCGACGAAGAGCCCGAGGGCGGCGAAGAGCCCGGCGCCGACGAGAAGGCCGAGGCCGCCGACGGTGGCGGCGCGCCCGGGTTGAGCGACGCGCAGGCCGAGCTCGCGGCGCAGCGGGAGCTGCGGGCGAAGATCGAGGCGCGGAAGGCCGAGAAGAGCGGTCCCGTGGCGAGCGGCGCCAAGCTGAGCGGCACCGCGGCCGACCTCCTCGCGGCCGTCCGGGCCGTGGAGGGCGGCGGCGCCTCGGGCAGCGCGTTCTACGAGGCGGCGCCCGAGCCCGAGCCCCGCCGTCCCGTCGCCGAGGCGGCCCCGGCGACGGCCGTACGGCCCCCCGCGCCGGAGCGGCCGGCTGCTCCGGCACCCGGCACCACGGCCGCCGTCCGCGAGGTCCTGGCCGCGGGCGGCGCCCCGGAGGCGCTGGCCGGCCAGGTCGCCGCCGCGCTCGGCGAGGGCGCGGCCGCGGTGCTGCGCGAGGACCCCTGGCAGCTGCTCGCGGTGTCCGGGGTCCGGCCGGAGCAGGCCGACGGTTTCGCGCGGGCGCTGCTGGGCCCCGCGTGCGGCCCCGGCGACCCGCGCCGCACGGTCGCCCTGACCGTGTGGCTCCTGGAGCGGGCCGCCCTCCAGGGGCACACGGCCCTGGAGATCCAGGCCGTGCGCGCCGGACTCGCGGGGCACGCGGTGCCCGACCCGGAGCAGGCGGTCGAGACGGCGGTCTCCGAGGGCGCGGTCCTCGTCTTCCAGGAGGAGGAAGCGGCGGAGGAGACCGACGGCGACGAGGACGTCGAGGAGACGCCCGCGCCCGCCGCGCCCGTGCTGCTCGGGCTCGACCGGTACGCGCTCGCGGAGGAGAGCCTCGCGGAGGGGCTCGCCCGGCTGGTCAGGACGGCGAAGGCCGACGCCTGGGAGGGCGGCGAGCTGGAGCGCGCCGCCGGGGCGCACGGCCTCGTGCTGCACACGGGCGGCGAGGCCTCCCGCGCCGAGCCGGTGGCGCTCGCCGCGGCGGCCCGGGAGCGCGGGCTGCGCACCCTGGTGGCCGTCCACGCGGAGGGCGGGCGCCGCGCCGCCGGGGCGGACGCGGTGACGGTCGCCGCCCTGCTGTCCGGAGCGGCCGGTCCCGGCCGGGACGAGGACGGCGCCTTCGCCCTGGACCTGCTCGTGGTCCTCGACGCGCCGCAGCTGGACGTGGAGACCGGCGCGATGCTCGTGGAGTCGCTCCCGGACGGGTGCCGTCTGGTGCTGAGCGGTGACCCGGAGGTGCTCGGCGCGCCGGGCGCCGGGCGGGTCTTCGCGGACGTGCTCGCGGCCCGGGTGTGCCCGAGGGTCGCCTCGCGCGTCCCGGACCCGGGACCGCTCGGCGAGCTGGTGTCGGGCATCGGCGTCGGCGAGCTGAACCAGGTCGAGGCCCCCGGCAAGGAGGTCGTGATCGTCCCGGTGCGGGACGCGGGCGAGGCCGTGCACCGTACGGTCCAGCTGGTGGCGGACTCGGTGCCCCGGGCGATCGGGGTGCCGTCCGAGCAGACGCAGGTCGTCACGGTCGGCCACGGCGGCTCGGCCGGTACGCGCGCGCTGAACGCCGCCCTCAAGCAGCGGCTCAACCCCGGGCCGGGCCGGTTCGGCGGCTACGACCCCGGCGACCGGGTCGCGTACGCGCCCGTGCCGGGGCGCACGGTGACGGGCACGGTCCTCTCGGCCGACGCCGAGGGCCTGCGGCTGCGCTGCGGGGACGACGAGCTCCTCGTACCGAGGGAGCGGGTGGAGTCGGCCCTGCGGCACGGCTGGGCGCTCACCGCGCACCAGGCCGCCGGGATGCGCTGGCCCGCGGTGGTCGTGGTGCTGCCCGGGGACGCCGCGGGAGGCCTGAGCCGGGCATGGGTGTACACGGCCTTCGGCCGCGCGGAGCGGCATCTGTCGGTCGTGCACGGCGTGGACCAGGCGCTGGCCCGCGCCGTGGCCGAGGGGGTGGCCCCGGAGCGCACGACGCGCCTGCGGGCGCTCCTGGAGGGCCTGCTGGCCGCCGAGGAGGCGTAGGCCTGTCCGGCCCGGGCCTTGGGGCCCGTCCGGCAGGCCCGGGGGCCGGACAAGGCCCACGGCGCCCGGTGCCACGGGGCCTCCCCGGGCCCACAGAGCCCGGCCCGGTGCCGCGGGGGCTCCCCGGGCCCACAGAGCCCGGCCCGGTGCCACGGGGCCTCCCCGGGCCCACAGAGCCCGGCCCGGTGCCACGGGGCCTCCCCGGGCCCACAGAGCCCGGCCCGGTGCCACGGGGCCTCCCCAGGCCCACAGGGTCCGGGTGATGTGGCGAGGTGCCGTGCCGGGTGCCACGGGCCCGGGCGGCCGTGAGGACGAGGGAGGGCCGGGGCACCGTGCGCGGTGTCCCGGCCCTCCTGGGTCCCGTCAGGCGTCCGCGCCGCGGGCCGCCGCGTCCAGGGGCGGCGCGTCCTCGTCCTCCTCGTCGAAGACGGAGCTGACGTCGAAGCGGCAGACGATCCGCTCGGGGTCGATGTGTTCGAAGGGCGAGCCCAGCCACTCCCCCGGTTCCGGGAGGTCCTCGGCTGCGGTGACCCAGAGCGTGGAGTCGCCCTCCTCCAGTCCGAACTCCTTGTGCCGGGAGGCGATCTCGTCGGGTTCGTACTCGCCGAAGAGCACGCCGAGGGCGGCGAGCGGCGAGGTGCCGGCCTTGGCCGCCACCTCCTTGCCCGCCTCCCCGTCGAGCTCGGCGACGCGGCGGGCCTGGGCGAGCAGGCGTTGCGGTTCCGCCACGGCGTAGTCGCGTCGGATCAGGAGGCTGAGGGCGTGAGGTTCGTCAGGTCCGGCGTACGGCGGCAGGTTGCCGTCGGCTCCGGGGATCTCGAAGGGGGTGACCTCGTCGTAGCGGTCGTAGAGGAGTTCGTCGTACGCCTCGGCCGCCGTGGCGAGGGCGTTGAAGGCTTCGTAGACGGCCGTGTCGTCGTCCCCCGTGCGGCGTTCGACCGCCGCGAGGTGACGGTCCAGTGCGGTCTTGACCGCCTCGGCGGCGGCACGTACCTCGGCAGCGGTGGGCTGCGCAGCATCAGACATGGAACAGACGCTATCCGTACCGGGCCCGTGCCCGCACAATAGATGCGATGGCGGAATACGAATTTGTCGACGTGTACGTGCCGCGCGGCGTCTCCCGCAAGGAGACCACGCGGCTCCTGACCGACCATGCCGAGTACGGACACTGGGAGTTGGACCGGCTGAGCCTGCACCGGGACGGCAGCCGCAGAGTGCGGCTGAAGCGGCGGATCATCCGCCAGGTCCGGGCGACCTGGTAGCGAGAACCGGACAACGGCAAGGGGCCCCGCGGTGTGCGGGGCCCCTCTGCGTGGTGCGTGACCGCGCTGCGGGATCAGGCGGCGCGGCGGGTCCGGCGGTAGATCAGCGAGCCGGCGAGCAGCATCCCCGCGCCGGCGGGGACGATCACGCCGAGCGGACCGGAACCGGTCTGGGCGAGCTCCTCGACGGCACGCGGCGGAGTGACGATCTGGGTACCGGGAGTGTTCGACCCACCCTCGTGGCCGGGAGTACCCGGGGTGCCCGGGGTACCGGGGGTGCCAGGCGTACCCGGAGTGCCGGGCGTCCCGGGCGTGCCAGGCGTGCCAGGCGTGCCGGGAGTGCCAGGGGTGCCGGGGGTACCCGGAGTACCGGGGGTCCCAGGCGTACCGGGAGTGCCGGGGGTGCCAGGAGTGCCGGGAGTGCCCGGCGTACCGGGGGTCCCAGGCGTACCCGGTCCCTCCTCCCCGTACCCCGTGTCCCCGCCGCCGTTCCCGCAGTCGTTGCCGGTGACCGCGTTGCCCAGGCCGACGCCCGTGACGTTGTTGCCGCAGACGTTGACCGGCACGTCGACCGGGACCTGGACGTTGTTGCCGGAGCCCACGCCCGGGGAGTCGGAGGTGTGGCCGCCGGCGGAGGAGCCGCCGCCGGACGGTGAGGTGTTGGCGCACTTGTTGCCAAAGGCCGGATTGAGCAGTCCGACGACATTGACGGTGTTTCCGCAGGCGTTCACCGGCACGCTCACCGGGACCTGGACGGAATTGCCGGACGCGACGCCCGGGGAATTCTTGGCCGTACCGTACGCGCCGGAATCGGCGTGCGCATATCCGCCGCCGACGGCGGCGAAAACGCCTCCGGCCGCCACGACGGTGATAAGGCCCTTGCGCGTGACCTGTCGCATAGCTTGTTCCCTGCCTGCTCGGCTTCGAAAGAGTGCCACCGGGCGGTGGGCCCGGGGCGGAAATGGCCACCGGCCCCGGAGTGCATGGCACGCACTCCGGGGCCGGACCGGCTCACACCCTCACGGGGCGAGGCTCAACGTCAGGCGTTGACGCAGGTGTTGCCGAAGGCGGGGTTCAGCAGGCCGATCACGGAGACCGTGTTGCCGCACAGGTTCACGGGGACGTGAACCGGCACCTGGACGACGTTGCCCGAGAGCACGCCGGGGGAACCGATGGCGGCACCCTGGGCACCCGCGTCGGCAACGGCCATGCCCGCACCCGCGAGAACGAGACCGCCGGTGGCAGCCGCAGCAGCGACGACCTTCTTGATCATTATTCCTCCTAGTTGGCAATGCGGCCCCAGCCGCGGACCGCACCACCTGTAACGAGGGGGAATGGTGGGGGCTACGAGCGCCCCTGTTCATTCACTCTTTCCGGTCACATACAAACGCGCGGACGAATTCAGCAGGCGTCGAGGAAACGGTCCAGGACGCGGACGCCGAACTTGAGGCCGTCCACCGGGACCCGCTCGTCCACGCCGTGGAACATGCCGGCGAAGTCGAGCTCCGGGGGCAGCTGGAGCGGGGCGAAGCCGAAGCAGCGGATGCCGAGGTCGTCGAAGGACTTGGCGTCGGTGCCGCCGGAGAGCATGTACGGCACGGCGCGGGCGATCGGGTCCTCGGCGCGCAGCGCCAGCTGCATGGCGTCCACCAGGGCGCCGTCGAAGCTGGTCTCCAGGGCCTTGTCGCCGTGCACGTCCTCGCGCTTCACGCGGGGGCCGAGGATCCGGTCGAGGTCGGCGAGGAACTCCTGCTCGTACCCGGGCAGGAAGCGGCCGTCGACGTGCGCGGTGGCCTGGCCGGGGATCACGTTGACCTTGTAGCCGGCGCCGAGCATGGTCGGGGCGGCCGAGTTGCGGAGGGTGGCGCCGACCATCTTGGCGATGCCGCCGAGCTTGGCGAGGGTGCCGTCCATGTCCTCGGGGTCGAGCGGGGTGCCCAGGGCGTCCGAGAGCTCGTCCAGGAAGCTGCGGACGGTCTTGGTGACCCGTACCGGCCACTCGTGGCGGCCGAGGCGGCCCACGGCCTCGCACAGCTCCGTGATCGCGTTGTCGTTGTTCGTCATCGAGCCGTGGCCGGCCGTGCCCTCGACGGTCAGCCGCATCCAGTGCATGCCCTTCTGGGCCGTCTCGACCAGGTAGAGCCGCAGGTTCTCGTTGACGGTGAAGGAGAAGCCGCCGACCTCGCCGATCGCCTCCGTGACCCCGTCGAAGAGGTCGCGGTGCTTGTCGACCAGGTACCGGGCGCCGTAGGTGCCGCCCGCCTCCTCGTCGGCGAGGAAGGCGAGGACGATGTCGCGCGGGGGCTTGCGGCCGCTGCGCAGCCGGTCGCGGACGACCGCGAGGGTCATCGCGTCCATGTCCTTCATGTCGACGGCCCCGCGGCCCCAGACGCAGCCGTCGGCGACCTCGCCCGAGAAGGGGTGGTGGGTCCAGTCCTCGGCGTTGGCCGGGACGACGTCGGTGTGGCCGTGGATGAGGAGGGCCGGCTTCGACGGGTCCTCGCCCTCGATGCGGGCGACGGTGGAGGCCCGCCCCTTGTGCGACTCGATGATCTTCGGATCGAGTCCGACCTCCGCGAGCTTCTCCGCGACGTACTCGGCCGCCGCCCGCTCGCCCGGACCGGAGTGGTCGCCGTAGTTGCTGGTGTCGATGCGGATGAGGTCGCGACAGAGGTCCACCACCTCGTCCTCGCCGCTGACGGTCCGGGCCGTGCTCGACTCGCTCACGCTGCTTCCTCCCACTGCGTACCCCATGTGATGACTGCCGGTCGCCCCCATCCTCCCGCGTGGCCCCCTCGGCGCCCAAGGGCACCGAGGGGGCCGACACGCCGCTGTCACATGCCGGGGGCCGAACGGGGGTGGTGATCGACCCCCTCAGATCTTTGCTATTGTTCTCTTCGTCGGAAGGGCCCAGCGGCCAGGAAGACAGACACCTTGTCCGGGTGGCGGAATGGCAGACGCGCTAGCTTGAGGTGCTAGTGCCCTTTATCGGGCGTGGGGGTTCAAGTCCCCCCTCGGACACCAACGAAGGACCCCACGTCATGTGGGGTCCTTCTTGTCGATGCGGACGTTGTCGATGCGGAAGAGAACACGGCGGTAGGACCGGTGCGACGCAGATCCAAGGGCCCCTCCTCGCCCCTCCCCCAACGGCACGGGATCGATCCCGTGCGGGTGCGGCTGCCGGAGGACCCCGAGGGGGTCTGGGCGACCGTCGGTGCGTATCTGCTCGGCCGGTACGGGACCGCCGTCGGGGCCGGGCGGGTCGAGGGGATGCTGCGGGAGGGGCGGTTCGTCGGGGTCGACGGGCCGGTCGGCGGGGACGAGCCGTACGCCGCGGGGCGGTGCCTCTGGTTCCACCGGGACTTCCCCGCCGAGACCCCGGTGCCCTTCCCGATCGGGGTCGTGCACCGCGACGAGCGGATCGTGGTCGTGGACAAGCCGCACTTCCTCGCCACGATGCCGCGGGGGCGGCACGTGACGGAGACCGCGCTCGCCCGGCTGCGGCGCGACCTGGGGCTTCCGCGCCTCCAGCCCGCGCACCGGCTCGACCGGCTGACGGCGGGGCTCGTGCTGTTCGTCGTACGGGAGGAGGACCGGGGGGCGTACCAGACGCTGTTCCGGGACCGGGCCGTGCGCAAGGAGTACGAGGCGGTGGCGCCGTACGACCCGGCGGTGGAGCTGCCGGTGACCGTGCGGAGCCGGATCGAGAAGGAGCGCGGGGTGATGGCCGCCCGGGAGGTGCCGGGCGAGCCGAACGCCGAGAGCCGGATCGAACTCCTCGGGCACGCGGGAGGGCTCGGGCGGTACCGGCTGGCGCCCGTGACGGGGCGGACCCATCAGCTGCGGGTGCACATGAACGCGCTGGGGCTGCCGATCCTGGACGATCCGGTCTACCCGGTGGTCCGTGAGGACGGGCCGGAGGACTTCTCGCGTCCGCTGCGGTTGCTCGCGCGGACGCTGGAGTTCACCGACCCGTTCACGGGCGATGCCAGGAGGTTCGAGAGCCGGCTGCGGCTCAGTGGCCCCGGTTGATCCACTCCTGGAGGTGCGGGGCCTCCGCGCCGATCGTGGTGGTGTCGCCGTGGCCGGTGCGGACGACCGTCTCCGGGGGCAGGGTCAGGAGCTTCTCGCGGATCGAGTCGACGATCGTCGGGAAGTCCGAGTAGGACCGGCCGGTCGCGCCGGGGCCGCCCTGGAAGAGGGTGTCGCCGGTGAAGACCGTGCCCAGGTCGGGGGCGTGCAGACAGACCGCTCCGGGGGCGTGGCCCGGGGTGTGGAGGACCGTGAGGTCCACGCCGGCGATGGTGAGGACCTGACCGTCGGCGAGCTCGCCGTCGGGGCTGTGGTCGGGGTGGGTGAGCTTCCACAGCGGCTGGTCGGCCGGGTGGAGCAGGATCCGGGCGCCGGTGGCGGCCGCGAGGGCCGGGGCGGCGTCGATGTGGTCGTCGTGGGCGTGGGTGCAGACGATGGCGCGCAGGGCGCGGCCGTCGAGCGCGGCGAGGATGGCCTCGGCGTCGTGGGCGGCGTCGATGACGATGGCCTCTTCGTCGTCGCCGACGATCCAGACGTTGTTGTCGACGTCCCAGGTGCCGCCGTCGAGGCTGAAGGTGCCGGAGGTGACGACGTGGTCGATGCGGGCGGTCATCAGAGGACCACCACCGAGCGCAGGACGTCGCCCTCGTGCATGCGGGCGAAGGCCTTCTCGACGTCGCCGAGGCCGATGGTCTCGGTGACGAAGGCGGCGAGGTCGATGCGGCCCTGCTGGTGCAGGTCGATGAGCATCGGGAAGTCGCGGGACGGCAGGCAGTCGCCGTACCAGGAGGACTTGAGCGAGCCGCCGCGGCCGAAGACGTCGAGGAGCGGGAGTTCGAGCTTCATCTCGGGGCTGGGGACGCCGACGAGGACGACGGTGCCGGCGAGGTCGCGGGCGTAGAAGGCCTGCTCGTACGTCTCCGGGCGGCCGACGGCCTCGATGACGACGTCGGCGCCGAAGCCGCCGGTGAGCTCGCGGATCGCCTCGACGGCGTCGGCGGTGCGGGAGTTGACCGTGTGGGTGGCGCCCATCTCCTGCGCCTTGGCCAGCTTCCGGTCGTCGATGTCGACGGCGATGATCTTCGCGGCTCCGGCGAGGCGGGCGCCGACGACGGCCGCGTCGCCGACGCCGCCGCAGCCGATGACGGCGACGGTGTCGCCGCGGCCGACGTTCCCGGTGTTGATCGCGGCGCCGATGCCGGCCATCACGCCGCAGCCGAGGAGGCCCGCGACCTCGGGGGCGACGGCCGGGTCGACCTTGGTGCACTGGCCGGAGGCGACGAGGGTCTTCTCGGCGAAGGCGCCGATGCCGAGGGCCGGGGAGAGCTCCGTGCCGTCGAGCAGGGTCATCTTCTGCTTGGCGTTGTGGGTGGCGAAGCAGTACCAGGGGCGGCCGCGGGTGCAGGCGCGGCAGGTGCCGCAGACGGCGCGCCAGTTGAGGACCACGAAGTCGCCGGGGGCGACGTCGGTGACGCCCTCGCCTACGGACTCGACGATTCCGGCGGCCTCGTGGCCGAGCAGGAAGGGGAACTCGTCGTTGATCGCGCCCTGCTTGTAGTGCAGGTCGGTGTGACAGACGCCGCAGGCCTGGATCTTCACGACGGCCTCGCCGGGGCCGGGATCGGGGATGACGATCGTCTCGACCCGTACCGGCTCGTTCTTGCCGGGGGCGATGACCCCCTGGACGTGCTGCGGCATCGTGAACTTCCTTTTCTCCGACCGGATCTTGTAAGGCTCTTGCGTACCACTATCTCCTGACAAAAGGCGAGTCCCCCGCAGGCCGTGCCTGCGGGGGACCCTCCGTCTCCCGTGGGGGGAGTCTCAGTCCTGGTGTGCCGCGGCGGTCGCGCGGACCCGGCGGCGGACCAGGAACCAGCCGCCGGTGAGCGCCGCCGCGATGAGCGGCAGGCAGTTCACGGTGGTGCGGCTGATGCCGCCGTCCATCCACATCAGGACGAGGACGGCCGCGAGGAAGCCCAGGGTGACGATCTGGGTGTACGGGGCCCAGGGCAGGTTGTAGCCGGGGCGGGTGACCCTGCCCGCCTCGGCGCTGCGCCAGAAGAGCAGCGAGCAGATCATGATCATGGCCCAGGTGCCGATGATGCCGAGGGAGGCGAAGTTGAGGACCAGTTCGAAGGCCTCGCCGGGCATGACGTAGTTGAGGAAGACGCCGGCGACGCCGAAGCCCGCGGTGAGCAGGATGCCGCCGTAGGGGACGCCGCCCCTGTTCATGACGCCGGTGAACTTGGGCGCGGAGCCGGAGAGCGACATGGAGCGCAGGATGCGGCCGGTGGAGTAGAGGCCCGAGTTGAGGCTGGAGAGGGCGGCGGTGAGGACGACGAGGTTCATCACGCCGGCGGCGCCGGGGATGCCCAGCTTGTCGAAGACGGTGACGAAGGGGCTCTGGTCGCCGGAGTAGGCGGTGTACGGGAGGATCAGCGCGAGCAGGACGACGGAGCCGACGTAGAAGAGGCCCACGCGCCACATGATCGAGTTGATCGCCTTCGGCATGATCTTCTCGGGGTTCTCGGTCTCGCCGGCGGCGACGCCGCAGAGCTCGACGGAGGCGTAGGCGAAGACGACGCCCTGGATGAGCAGCAGCATCGGCATCACGCCGTGGGGGAAGATGCCGCCGTTGTCGGTGATGTTGGCGAGGCCCGGGGTGTGGCCGCCGACGTCGTGCGAGGTGACGACGAGGAAGATGCCGACGAGCATGAAGGCGACCAGGGCGGCGACCTTGATGATCGCGAACCAGAACTCCATCTCGCCGAAGTACTTCACCGAGATGAGGTTGGCGGTGAGGACGACCGCGAGGGCGATCAGGGCGAGGACCCACTGCGGGACGTCGCTGAACATGGCCCAGAAGTGGGCGTAGGTGGCGGCCGCGGTGATGTCGGCGACGGCGGTGGTCGACCAGTTGAGGAAGTACAGCCAGCCGGCCGTGTAGGCGCCCTTCTCGCCCATGAACTCGCGGGCGTAGGAGACGAAGGCGCCGGAGGAGGGGCGGTAGAGCACCAGTTCGCCGAGGGCGCGCACGACGAAGAAGGCGAAGACGCCGCAGACGGCGTACGCGATGAAGAGGGACGGGCCCGCCTGGGACATGCGGCCGCCGGCGCCGAGGAAGAGGCCGGTGCCGATGGCGCCGCCGATGGCGATCATGTTGATGTGCCGGGACTTGAGGTCCTTGCGGTATCCGGCGTCGCCTGCGTCGACGTGGGGGGAGGCGGCCGGGTTCGCCGGAGCGGCGGACAGCGGCTCGGCCGCGGTGACGCGGTCAGTCATGGAGTTGTTCGCCTTCGTGAGGTGGGTGGTGCGGTACCCGGCCGCGCCTGAACGGGGGGTGTCCCCGGCACGGCCAGCGCACATCCTCACGGCAAACTGCGCCGACAGACTGTGGCGCATGTCACTGAACGCCCTTATTTGAGCTAGTTCAGAGCCTTACCCGCACGTAACGAGCGACGCGTCACGGGGCGAGGACGTCCAGCTCCTGGAGGGCGCCGACCGCGATCTGGCGGGTGAGCTCCTCGGCGCGGGCGGCGTCCCGCTCCCGTACGGCCTCGGCGACCTGGACGTGGAGGGTGACGGCGGCCGGGTCGGGGTCCTCGAACATCACGTGGTGATGGGTGCGG
Organism: Streptomyces sp. NPDC004284; assembly: GCF_042874035.1. Lineage (NCBI taxonomy): Bacteria > Bacillati > Actinomycetota > Actinomycetes > Kitasatosporales > Streptomycetaceae > Streptomyces > Streptomyces sp. NPDC004284. The sequence continues at coordinate 341,487 of NZ_JBIAMJ010000006.1, forward strand.
CCGGTGAGGACCTCGGCGACGACGTCGCCGAGGCGGGCGAACATCTCGTTCCCGGAGGCGTTGAGCACGACCCGGTGGAAGGCGATGTCGTGGACGAGGTACTCCTCCAGGCGCCGGCCGCGCGAGGTGGCGACCATGCCGAGGGCCTGCTCGGTGAGCTCGCGGCACTGCTCGGGGGTGGCGTTCAGGGCGGCGAGGCCGGCGGCGACGGGCTCGACGGCCGAGCGGAGCACGGTGAGCGAGCGGAGCTGGCGGGGCCGGTCGGCACCGGCGAGCCGCCAGCGGATGACCTGGGGGTCGTACACGTTCCAGCTGGCCGTGGGGAGCACGGTCACGCCGACGCGGCGGCGGGACTCGACGAGGTGCATGGACTCCAGGACCCGGACGACCTCGCGGACCACGGTCCGGGAGACGTCGAAGCGCTGGGCGAGCTCGTCGGTGCGCAGCACGGTGCCCGGCGGGTACTCCCCGGCGGTGATCGCGAGACCCAGGGTGGCCAGGACGTGTGAGTGGAGTCCCTGGGCCGGTGTCGTCATGACGATCAGCCTATGCGCGCGAGCCCGCGTGATCACACCCGGGAATTAAAAGTACGACTTTTATGTCACAGTCTCTTGAATACGTCGTACCCAATGGGTTTCATGAGCGCGACGGATTCACCGAATCGATGTCGAAGAAGACAGCGAGGCACCCCCCATGAGCACCACCCCCCTCACCGCTCCCCCGGTCGTCGTCGTGATGGGCGTCGCCGGGACCGGCAAGACCACCGTCGGTCCGCTGGTCGCGGAGGCGCTCGGACTGCCGTACGCCGAGGGCGACGACTTCCACCCGGCGGCCAACGTCGCCAAGATGTCGGCCGGCGTCCCGCTGGACGACGCGGACCGGGAGCCGTGGCTCGACGCCATCGGGGAGTGGGCGCACGGCCGGGCCAGGCTCGGCGGGGTCGTGAGCAGCTCCGCGCTCAAGCGGATCTACCGGGACCGGCTGCGTGCCGCCGCGCCCGGGGTGGTCTTCCTGCATCTGACCGGTGACCGGGAGCTGATCGAGGGGCGGATGGCCGCACGCAAGGGCCATTTCATGCCCACCGCGCTCCTCGACTCCCAGTTCGCCACCCTGCAGCCGCTGCAGGACGACGAGGCCGGCGTCGCCGTCGACGTCTCCGGCACCCCGGAGGAGATCACCGCCCGCGCCGTCGCCGCCCTGCGCGGCCTGGCCGGCTGATCCGCCCTCCCCGCCCCGTCCCCCGAATTCCTGCCCGTACGAAGGACACCACCGTGACCAGTCTCAGCGTCGAGACCCTGGCAGCGGACGCCGCCGAACCGATCACCTCGGCAGGCAACGCCCAGCTCGGGATCGCCGTGCTCGCCGGCATCGCCGTCATCGTCCTGCTCATCACCAAGTTCAAGATGCACGCGTTCCTGGCGCTGACCATCGGCTCGCTCGCGCTCGGCGCGTTCGCCGGTGCGCCGCTCGCGGACGCCATCAAGTCGTTCAGCACGGGCCTCGGCAACACCGTGGCCGGAGTGGGCGTCCTCATCGCGCTCGGCGCGATCCTCGGCAAGCTGCTCGCCGACTCCGGCGGCGCCGACCAGATCGTCGACACGATCCTGGCGAAGACCGGCAGGCGGGGCATGCCGTGGGCGATGGTCCTGATCGCCTCCGTGATCGGTCTGCCGCTCTTCTTCGAGGTCGGCATCGTGCTGCTGATCCCGGTGGTGCTCATGGTCGCCAAGCGCGGCAACTACTCGCTGATGCGGATCGGCATCCCGGCCCTGGCCGGCCTGTCCGTGATGCACGGCCTCATCCCGCCGCACCCCGGCCCGCTCGTCGCGATCGACGCGGTCGGCGCCAACCTGGGCGTGACCCTCGCGCTCGGCCTGGTCGTCGCCGTCCCGACCGTGATCATCGCCGGTCCGGTCTTCTCCAAGTACGCCGCCCGCTGGGTGGACATCCAGGCCCCGGAGAAGATGATCCCGGCCCGGCCCTCCGCCGACCTGGAGAAGCGCCCCGGCTTCGGCGTCACCGTCGCGACCATCCTGCTGCCCGTCGTCCTGATGCTGGTCAAGGCGCTCGTCGACATCGTGGTCGACGACCCCGAGAACGGCGTCCAGAAGGTCACCGACGTCATCGGCTCGCCGCTGATCGCCCTGCTCGCGGCCGTCATAGTCGCCATGTTCACGATGGGCCGCGCGGCCGGCTTCACCAAGGAGCAGCTGTCCTCCACCGTCGACAAGTCGCTCGCCCCGATCGCGGGCATCCTGCTGATCGTCGGCGCGGGCGGCGGCTTCAAGCAGACCCTGATCGACATCGGCGTCGGCCAGATGATCCTCGACCTCTCGAAGAGCTGGTCGATCCCGGCCCTGCTGCTCGCCTGGCTGATCGCGGTCGCGATCCGGCTCGCGACCGGCTCGGCCACGGTGGCGACGATCTCGGCGGCCGGCCTGGTGGCCCCGCTCGCCGAGGGCATGTCGACCGGTGAGGTCTCGCTGCTCGTCCTCGCCATCGGCGCCGGTTCGCTCTTCTTCAGCCACGTCAACGACGCCGGGTTCTGGCTGGTGAAGGAGTACTTCGGCATGAGCGTCGGCCAGACGGTCAAGACCTGGTCGGTCATGGAGACGATCATCTCGGTCCTCGGCATCGTGTTCGTGCTGCTGCTGTCGCTGGTGCTGTAGCCGATCCCGTACGCGCGGAGGGGCCCCGGACGTCCGGGGCCCCTTCGTCGTGCTCAGCCCCGCAGCAGGCCCAGGACCTTGATCCCGAGCTCCAGGGCCTCGTCGGGCGAGTCGACCGCCTGCTGGAGGTCCACGAAGCAGCCGTCGGCGCCGGTGTCGCGCACGCCCGAGAGGACGGCGGCGATCTCGTCCGCCGTGGCGCCGGGGGCGACGTTGTGGCGGATCTGGCGGCGCAGCGCCCCGGGGTCGCGGCCCGCCTCCTCGGCGGCGCTCCGGGCCACGTCCCACAGGCCCTGGGCCGCCTCGGGCGGCAGGACCCCGCCGACCCATCCGGCGGCCCGGCGGCCGATCCGGCGCAGGGCGGCCGGGCTGAAGCCGCCGAGGTAGACGGGCGGTCCGGCGGGCTGGACGGGGCGGAGTCCGACGTACGAGGCGGGGATCGTCCAGCGGGGCCCCTCGTGGCCGAACTCCTCCTGGGTCCAGATGCCGTGGAGGACGTCGAGCAGCTCGTCGAGGAGGGCGCCGCGCCGGCCGAAGTCGGCGCCGACGGCGGTGTACTCGTCGCGCATCCAGCCGATGCCGAGGCCGACGTCGAGGCGTCCGCCGCTGACCTGGTCGAGCGAGGTGAGGGAGCGGGCGAGCAGGGCCGGCGGGTACCAGGGGCCGTTGAGGGTGCTCATGCCGAGCCGGGCGCGGTGGGTCGCGCCGGCGGCGACGGTGAGCACGGTCAGCGGGTCGAGGAAGGTCTTGAACTGGTCGGGGTACGGGTTCTCCCGGGTGTATCCGGGATAGATGTCGCTGGGGGCGACCGGCGTCAGGGCGCGGTCGCCGACCCAGAACGTGTCGAACCCGGCGTCCTCGGCGTCCCGCGCGAAGGCCGCGATGCGGTCGGCGCGGGCGTGGGTGCCGTACTGGGGCAGTGCGATGCCTATCTCCATGGCCTCATCCTGGGCGGCGGGGTGGCCCGCGACACGAGGGGGTGGACGTGTGAGCCGCGCCACAATCCTGTCGGGCCGTCAGCCACCGCTCGCCCTGCATGCCGGTCGGCCCGTCAGCCCACCGCCCGTGCCGCCGCCCGGCCCGCCGCGCGGCCCGAGAAGACGCAGCCGCCGAGGAAGGTGCCTTCGAGGGAGCGGTAGCCGTGGACCCCGCCGCCGCCGAAGCCGGCCGCCTCGCCCGCCGCGTACACGCCGTCCAGGGGCTCGCCGCCCTCCGCGAGGACGCGGGAGTCGAGGTCGGTCTCCAGGCCGCCGAGGGACTTGCGGGTGAGGATGTTGAGGCGTACGGCGATCAGCGGGCCCGCCTTCGGGTCGAGGATGCGGTGCGGGGCGGCCGTACGGATCAGCTTGTCGCCCAGGTACTTGCGGGCCCCCCGGATCGCCGTGACCTGGAGGTCCTTGGTGAAGGGGTTGGCGATCTCCCGGTCGCGGGCGGTGATCTCGCGGCGCAGGGCGGCCTCGTCGATCAGGGGTTCCCCGGTGAGGGCGTTCATGCCGCGGACGAGGGCGGAGAGGTCGTTCTCGACGACGAAGTCGACGCCGTGGTCCATGAAGGCGCGGACGGGGGCCGGTACGTCGGCGCGGGCGCGGCCGAGGACGTCACGGACGGACTTTCCGGTCAGGTCGGGGTTCTGCTCGGAGCCGGAGAGCGCGAACTCCTTGCCGATGATGCGCTTGTCGAGGACGAACCAGGTGTGGTCGTGGCCGGTGCGCATGATGTGTTCGAGGGTGCCCAGGGTGTCGAAGCCGGGGAAGAGCGGGACGGGGAGCCGCTTGCCGGTGGCGTCGAGCCAGAGGGAGGACGGTCCGGGCAGGATGCGGATGCCGTGGCGGGCCCAGATGGGGTTCCAGTTCTCGATGCCCTCGGTGTAGTGCCACATGCGGTCGCGGTTGATGTGGCGGGCGCCGGCCTTCTCGGCGATGCCGAGCATCAGCCCGTCGACATGGGCGGGGACGCCGGACAGGAGCTTGGCGGGCGGGGTGCCGAGCCGGGCCGGCCACTGCGCGCGGACGAGGTCGTGGTTGCCGCCGATGCCGCCGGAGGTGACGATCACCGCCTGGGCGCGCAGCTCGAACGTGCCGGTGGCGTCCCGGCCGCTCGCGGTGCCGCGGGCGGCCGTGGAGGGGGCCAGGATCTCGCCCGTGACCGTGTCGACGGCTCCGGCCGTGCGGCCGAGTCCGGTGACGCGGTGGCGGAAGCGGAGGTCGACGAGGCCGCGGGCGGCGCCCGCGCGGACCGCGCGCTCGAAGGGGGCGACGAGGCCGGGTCCGGTGCCCCAGGTGATGTGGAAGCGGGGTACGGAGTTGCCGTGGCCGTTCGCGTCGTAGCCGCCGCGCTCCGCCCAGCCGACGACGGGGAAGAAGCGCACCCCGCGCGCGTGGAGCCAGGCGCGCTTCTCGCCCGCGGCGAAGTCGACGTACGCCTCGGCCCACTTCCTCGGCCAGTGGTCCTCCGCGCGGTCGAAGCCCGCGGTGCCGAACCAGTCCTGGAGGGCCAGGGCGCGGCTGTCCTTGACGCGCATCCGGCGCTGCTCGGGCGAGTCGACGAGGAACAGGCCGCCGAAGGACCAGTGGGCCTGACCGCCGAGGGACTGCTCGGGCTCCTGGTCGAGAAGGATCACCTTGCGACCGGCGTCGACCAGCTCGGCGGTGGCGACGAGCCCGGCGAGGCCCGCCCCGATCACGATCACATCAGCGTCGTAGGACATGGACCGCATCTTGGATACACGGATGTATCGAGTCAACCGTCCGGGCCCTCCCTCGTCCTTTCCGTTTTCTAATGTCGAGCATTAATATGAAGGCATGGCAAGGACGTCAGGGCCCGAGACCCGGGAGAAACTGATCCGCGCGGCCGAGGAGCTCTTCGCCGCCAAGGGCGTCGACGGCGCACAGCTGCGGGACGTCGTGGCGCTGGCCGGACAGGCCAACCCCTCCGCCGTGCAGTACCACTTCGGCTCGCGCGCCGGACTGCTCGACGCGGTCATGGCCGGCCGCCAGGCCCGTACGGAACAGGTGCTCGCGCCTCTTCTGGACGGCGCGGGCGACGACCTCCGGCAGCTGGTCGCCGCGCTCGTCACCGCCGAGGCCGGCGAGCTGCGCACCGACCGGGGCCGGCGCTGCCTGCGGATCTCCGCGCAGCTCAGCCACGAGAGCGGCGTGCGCACCCGCACCCCCCATCCCACGCTCGCCGGCACCGCCTACTGGCGCCTGATCGAGCGCGTCGCCGACCGACTGGCCGCCGGCGGACTCCCCGAGCCGCTGCTCCTGGAGCGCCTCGACCTGGCGCTGACCGTGGTCGGCGCGGCCATGGCGGACCGGGCCCGGCAGTACCTCGACGGCGTCGAGCCCCTCACGGAGGAGCCGCTCTTCCTCGCCGACCTCGTCGAGACCACCACCGCGCTTCTCCGGGCCGCACAGCCCCGGAGCGTCTGAACCCGCTGAAAGGGACCCCAACATGAACGACCTCACCGGCAAGACCGTGCTCATCACCGGCGGCGCCCGCGGCCTGGGTGCCGAGGCCGCCAGGCTGGCCGTCGCCGCCGGCGCGAACGTCGTGATCACCGACGTGCTCGACGAGGACGGCAAGGCCACCGCCGAGGCGCTCGGCGAGCGCGCCCGCTTCCTCCACCACGACGTGACCTCCGAGGAGGAGTGGGCGGCGGCCGTCGCCTTCGCCGTGGCGGAGTTCGGCGGGCTGCACGGTCTGGTGAACAACGCCGGCATCTCCACCGGCGCGTTCCTGGAGACCGAGTCCGTCGAGCACTTCCGCAAGGTCCTCGACATCAACCTGACCGGTGTCTTCATCGGCATGAAGGCCGCGATCCCGGCGATGAAGGAGGCCGGCGGCGGCTCGATCGTCAACATCTCCTCCGCCGCGGGCCTGATGGGCCTGGCCCTCACCGCCGGGTACGGCGCCTCCAAGTGGGGCGTGCGCGGCCTGACGAAGATCGGCGCGGTGGAGCTCGGCACGGCGGGGATCCGCGTCAACTCCGTCCACCCCGGCATGACCTACACCCCGATGACGGCCTCCGTCGGCATCGAGCGGGGCGAGGGCAAGTACCCCAACACGCCGATGGGCCGGGTCGGCGAGGCCGACGAGATCGCGGGCGCGGTCGTCTTCCTGCTCTCGGACGCCGCCTCGTACGTGACGGGCGCGGAGCTCGCCGTGGACGGCGGCTGGACGACCGGTCCGACCGTCAAGTACGTCATGGGGCAGTGATTTCATGGGCGCATGAGCGCCAGTGACGAGATCCTCGACGTCGTCGACGAGAACGACCTCGTGATCGGGCAGGCCCCGCGCGGTGAGGTGTACGCGCGGGGCCTGATCCATCGATGCGTCTTCATCCGGGTCCGGGACGCCGCGGGCCGGGTCTTCGTCCACCGCAGGACGCCGACGAAGCTGGTCTTCCCGTCGATGTACGACATGTTCGTCGGCGGTGTCGTCGGCGCGGGCGAGTCCTACGACGAGGCCGCGCTGCGGGAGGCCGAGGAGGAGCTCGGGGTCTCCGGACTGCCCCGCCCCGAACCGGTCCTGCGGTTCCTGTACGACTCCGGGGGCGTGGCCGGGAAGTGGTGGTCGGCCGTCTACGAGGTCCGCTGCGACCTGCCCGTCAGCCCGCAGGTGGAGGAGGTCGCCTGGCACGGCTTCCTGACGGACGGGGAGCTGGCGGAGCGGCTGCCGGGGAGGCCGGGCGCCTGGGAGTGGGTGCCGGACGGTCTCGCGGCGTACGAGAGGCTGCGGGCCCGGGGCGGGCACTCGGCGGGCTGATCGTCCGGTGCGGGTCCAGTGCCCGGCGGCTGGTCGTCCGGCGCGGATCGAGTGGCCGGTGGGCTGGTCGTCCGGCGTGGAGCCGGTGCCGGGCGGGCCGATCATCAGACCGCTAGGGTGCACGAGTGAGCGATTTCGTGCAGAGCCTGCGGCTGTGGTTCGCACCGCAGAGGATCCGGGACGAGGGCGAGACCCCCGACTACCGCTTCTCCCTCGCCAACGAGCGGACCTTCCTGGCCTGGGTCCGTACCGCGCTCGCCCTGGTCGGCGGCGGTTTCGCCGTCGACCAGTTCCTGCCGGACCTGCGCTGGGGCGTGCGCGTCGGGCTCGCGCTCGCGCTGCTCGTCGCCGGCGTGCTGTGCGCCCTGCGGGCGGTGAACCACTGGGTGCGCTGCGAGCGCGCGATGCGCCGTGGCGAGGACCTGCCCGTGTCCCGCTTCCCGGCCGCGCTCAGCCTCTCGGTGGCGGCGGTGGCGCTCACGATGGTGGTGCTCGTCGTCTTCGGCTGGGCCGGGCGGTGAACGCGGCAGGCGAGGACCGGGATCCGGGGCTCCAGCCGGAGCGGACCCGGCTCGCGTGGCGGCGTACGACCCTGTCGTGCACGGTCGTCACGGTGCTCGCCGTGAAGCTGACCATCAGCGACGAGGTCACGGAGCGGGGTCTCACCGGGCTCGCGCTCTCGTCCCTGGTGTGGGTCGCCTTCCTGGCCGTGGCGCACCGCCGGATCCGTTCCCTGGACGCGGCCCGGCCGGTCCCGCTCTCCCACCGGGGCGCGCTGCTCGCGGCGGGGTGCACGATCGCGCTCGCCGTCTTCGGGGTGGCGATGATCTGGTGAGGTCCTAGGGGACCGTCACCACGACCTTGCCGTTCAGGCCGCCCGCCGCGTTGGCGCGCTGGGCGTCGGCCGCCTGTTCCAGCGGGAACGTCCTGGCCACCCGTACGGTGATGACGCCCGCGTCGGCCAGGTCGGCGAGGGCCGCGAGGTCGGCGGCGTCGGGGCGGACCCAGAAGTAGCTGCCGCCGAGGGCGAGGACCTCTCCGTCCGCGATGGAGGCCAGTCGGCCCTGCGGGGCGAGGAGCCCGGCGGAGAGCTTCAGGAACGGGCCCCCGATCGTGTCGAGGACGGCGTCGACGCCCTGCGGGGCGAGGGCGCGGACCTGTTCGGTGAAGGTCTCCTCGTCGTAGCGGACGGGCTCGGCGCCCAGCTCGGCGACCCGCGCCAGGCCCGCTTCCCTGGCCGCGCCGATGACCCGGCAGCCGAGGTGGCGTGCGATCTGCACGGCCATCGAGCCGACCCCGCCGGCCGCCGCGTGCACGAGGACCGTGTCTCCGCTGCGTACGGCGAGCGCCTGGGGCCGGTGGAGCGCCTGGTACGCGGTGAGGCCGACGAGCGGAAGGGCCGCGGCCTCCTCGAATCCGAACGCGCGGGGCTTGCGGGCGAGGGTGCGGACGGGGGCGGAGACGTACTCGGCGAAGGTGCCGTGCGCGAGGACGTCCTCCCGCACGTACCCCATGACCTCGTCCCCGACGGCGTACTCGGGGACGGAGACCCCGAGCCGGACCACGACGCCGGAGACGTCCCAGCCGGGGATCACCGGGAACACGGCGTCGAGCATGCCGTCGAGATAGCCGGCCTGCGCCTTCCAGTCGACGGGGTTGACGGCGGCCGCCCGCACCCTGACCAGGACCTCGTCGGGGCCGACCTTCGGGTCGGGCAGCTCGCCGTACTCCAGGACCTCGGGGCCGCCGTACTTCCTGTAGCTGATCGCCTTCATACCCCCGACCCTCGGTGCGGCCGGGCCGGCCCGCAAGCCGGGGCGTCAGCCGCCGAGCGCCGCCGGCGGCGGGAGCATGGCGCGCGGGTCGCGGCCCGAGGTCCAGAGGCCGATGAGGAAGGCGGTGGTCGCCTCCAGGAGGTCCGCGTGCGCCAGCGGGCCGGCGACGAAGGGGGCGCAGCCCAGGTCGGCGGCGAGGCCGGCGACGAGCGCGAGGGCCTCCTCGTCGTCCCCGCAGAGGGGGACGGCGACCGGTCCGTCCGCGAAGACGGGCGGGGTACGGCTCCACACCGCCGGCGTGACGTGGTTGAAGGCCTTCACCACCCGGGCGCCCGTCGCGGCGGCGAGGGTGCGGGCGGCGCCGGGGCCCCCGCCGGTGGTGAGGACCGGGCCCGGCCCCACGGCGTTGGTGCAGTCGATCAGGATCCGGCCGCCGAACGAGTCGACGGGGCCCACCGCCCCGAGGGCCGGCAGGACCGCGTCGTACGGCAGGGCCAGGAGGGTCGCCCCGCCGAAGCGGGCGGCCTCGGCGAGGGTGCCCGGGCGGGCCCCCGTGCTCGCGGCGAGCGCGGCGGTCCGGTCCGCGTCCCGGCCGCCGACGAGCACCTCGTGGCCCGCCCGGACCCATCCTCCGCCGAGCGCCCGTGCCATCGCTCCCGTACCCAGTATTCCCACCCGCATGGGGCGTCCTCCCTCACGTACCGTTGTGCGTGCTGACGTGAACGACCGTAGGCGGGGGGCGACTTACCGAATGGTTACCGACCGGGTCCTCGCGGACTGCCGGGCGCGGCTCGGCTTCGACCTGCTGGCCCACACCTGGAACGGGGTCGTCCTGTACGCGCTCGCCGACGGACCGCGGCGGCCCGGCGAACTGCGGACGGCGATCGGCGGGATCAGCGCGAAGGTGCTGACGGAGACGCTGCGGCGCCTCGAGGGGTACGCGCTGGTGGAGCGCCGGGCGTACGCGGAGACCCCGCCCCGGGTCGAGTACGCGCTGACCGGGCTGGGGCGTTCGCTGCTCGGGCCGATCGAGGCGCTGGGGCGGTGGTCGGCGGAGTACGGGGACGCGTTCGTGGCGGCGCAGGGGTGGGAGGAGGAGTAGGCGCGTTCCCGGTCTCCCGGGAGCGGCCCGTGCCGACTGCCCCGCGGTGGTCGCTCCCGGCTTTGCCGGAGTGGTTCGTTCCGACTTTCCCGGGGCGCGGGCCGACTGGCACTCTTCCCCTGTCCAGTCGGGCTCTCATACGGGGGAATCCCTTGTCTGCCACCGATCCCTATGTGGTCACGCTCGCTCCGCACGTGCACGCCTTCGTCCAGCCCGACGGCGGCTGGTGCCTGAACAACGCCGGGTTCCTCGGCGACGCGGACGAGTCCCTGCTCGTCGACACCGCCGCCACCGAGCGGCGGGCGCGGCTGCTGCGCGAGGCGGTGCTCGCCGAGGGGCTGCCGCTGCCGCGGACCATCGTCTCCACCCACCACCACGGCGACCACACCTACGGCAACGGGGTGTTCCAGCCGGAGGCGCGGATCGTGGGCCACGAGAACTGCCGCGCCGAACAGCTCGAGGCCGGGCACCAGCTCCACCTGCTGTGGCCGCAGACCGACTTCGGGCGGGTCGACATCCTGCCGCCGTCCGTCACGTACAGCGAGCGGCTCACGCTGTACGTCGGCGGGATCGAGGTGCGGGTGCTCCACCCGGGCGCCGCGCACACCACGGGCGACTCGATCGTCCACCTCCCGGAGCAGGGCGTGGTCTTCACCGGTGACCTGGTCTTCCACGGCGGGACGCCGTTCCTGCCGATGGGCTCGCTCTCCGGTTCGCTGCGCGCGCTCGATCTGCTGCGGTCCCTCGACGCGCCGACGGTGGTGCCGGGGCACGGGCGGGTGACCGACCCCACGGCGTACGACGCCACGGAGCGGTACCTGCGGTGGGTGCGGGAGCTGGCCGCCGAGGGGTACGCGAAGGGGGCGACGCCGCTGGAGACGGCGCGGCGGGCGGAACTCGGCGAGTTCGCCGCGTGGCGGGAGAGCGAGCGGCTCGTGGCGAACCTGCACCGGGCGTACGCGGAGCTGGAGGGGCAGCCGGAGGGGTCGCCGCTCGACCCGGTGGCGGTCTTCGGGGACATGGCGGCCATGAACGGCGGGGTGCCGGTGGCCTGCCACGCGTAGCGCTCGGGCGCGCGGCGGCGGTGTGCGGGCCCTGCGTGCGCGGGGCCTCGCCTGTACGGGCGCCCCGCGCGTGCGGGGCCCTGTGCGTGCGGACCCGGCCCCGTGCCCTCTGGACGACATACCGACTGGTCGGTCATCATGAACGCGACCCCAGCCGATCCGGAGGTACGCCCGTATGAGTTCCGCCCCGCCGCCAGGGCTCGACCCCGAGCAGCTGCGCCGATTCCTCGACCGCGAGCGGCCGGGGCTCGTGTCCGGTCCCCTCGACGCCCGGCTGATCGAGGGCGGCCGGTCGAACCTGACGTACGTGGTGAGCGACGGCACCCACCGCTGGGTGGTCCGCCGGCCCCCGCTCGGCCACGTCCTCGCCACCGCCCACGACATGCGGCGCGAGCACCGCGTCATCAGCGCCCTGGCCGGGACCGGCGTGCCCGTCCCCCGGGCCGTGCTGCTCTGCGAGGACGAGTCCGTGCTCGGGGCGCCGTTCTACGTCATGGAGTTCGTCGACGGGACGCCGTACCGCTCGGCCGCCGAACTCGCCCCGCTCGGCCCCGAGCGCACCCGCGCCGCCGTCCTCGGCCTGGTCGACACGCTCGTCGACCTGCACGCCGTCGACCCGGAGGCCGTGGGGCTCGGCGACTTCGGGCGCCCCGAGGGGTTCCTCGACCGGCAGCTGCGCCGCTGGGGCAAGCAGCTCGACGCCTCGCGCGGCCGCGAGCTGCCCGGGATCGACGAGCTGCACGCCGCCCTCGGGCACGCGCTGCCCGCCTCGCCGGCGCCCACCGTGATCCACGGCGACTACCGGCTCGACAACGTCCTCGTCGGCGGGGACGACCGGATCCGGGCCGTCCTCGACTGGGAGATGTCCACCCTCGGCGACCCGCTCACCGACCTCGGCCTCCTGGTCATGTACAGCACGCCGCTCGACCTGCCGGACTCCCCGATCTCCACGACCGCCACGGCCCCCGGGCATCCGGGCACCGCCGAGCTGGTCGAGCGCTACGCGGCCCGCTCGGGCCGCGACGCCTCCGGACTCGCCTGGTACACGGCCTTCGCCTGGTTCAAGCTCGCCGTGATCCTGGAGGGCATCCACTACCGGTGGACCCTCGGGCAGACGGTCGGCACCGGATTCGACCGCATCGGCGAACTCGTCCCCGTCTTCATCGAGCACGGCCTCACCACCCTCCAGGAAGGCTGATCCCCCATGGACTTCGCGTACGACGCCCGCACCGAGGAACTGCGGGCGAAGCTCCTCGCCTTCATGGACGAGCACGTCCACCCGGCCGAGGCCGTCGCCGAGGAGCAGCGCGCCCGGCTCGCCTCCCCCTGGGACACCCCGCAGGTCGTCGAGGACCTCAAGGCCGAGGCCAAGCGGCAGGGCCTGTGGAACCTCTTCCTCCCGGACGCCGAGTACGGGGCCGGGCTCACCAACCTCCAGTACGCGCCGCTCGCCGAGATCACCGGCCGCAGCCCGCAGCTCGCCCCGACCGCCCTCAACTGCGCCGCCCCGGACACCGGGAACATGGAGCTGCTCGCCCAGTTCGGCGACGAGGCGCAGAAGAAGCAGTGGCTGGAGCCGCTCCTCGCGGGCGAGATCCGCTCGGCCTTCGCGATGACCGAGCCCGAGGTCGCCTCCTCCGACGCGACCAACATCGAGACCCTGATCCGGCGGGACGGGGACTCGTACGTGATCGACGGCCGCAAGTGGTACATCTCCGGGGCGATGAACCCCGACTGCAAGGTCTTCATCGTCATGGGCAAGACCGACCCCGACGGGCCGGACCCCCGCCGCCGGCAGTCGATGATCCTCGTGCCGCGCGACACCCCGGGCGTCGAGGTCCGGCGCGCGATGCGGGTGTACGGGTACGAGGACCACTACCACGGCGGCCACGCCGAGGTGGTCTTCGACGGGGTCCGGGTCCCGGCCGCGAACATCGTCGGCGAGGAGGGCGGCGGCTTCGCCATCGCGCAGGCCCGGCTCGGCCCCGGCCGCATCCACCACTGCATGCGGCTCGTCGGCATGGCGGAGCGGGCGGTCGAGCTGATGTGCCGGCGCGCGGTCTCCCGTACGGCCTTCGGCAAGGCGCTCGCCCAGCAGGGCGTCGTGCAGAACTGGATCGCCGACGCGCGCGTCACCATCGAGCAGCTGCGGCTCCTCGTCCTCAAGACGGCCTGGCTCATGGACACCGTCGGCAACCGGGGCGCGCACACCGAGATCCAGGCCATCAAGATCGCGACCCCGCGCGCGGTCGTCGACATCATCGACAAGGCCGTGCAGCTGCACGGGGCGGGCGGCGTCTCGCAGGACTTCCCGCTGGCCGAACTGTGGGCGGCGGCGCGCACGCTGAAGCTGGCGGACGGGCCGGACGAGGTGCACCAGCGGTCGCTGGCGCGGCGGGAGCTGAAGAAGTACCCGTAGGCCTTACGGACGCAGGGCCCGCAGCAGGAGGTCGGCGAGGTGGCCGGCCACCTGCTGCGGGGTCAGCGGGCCGTCCGGGCGGTACCACGTGGACAGGTGGTGCACGGAGCCGAAGTGGTAGTCGACGACGAGGTCGGCGGGGGTCGCGGAGGAGAACACCCCGGACCGCTGGCCCTCTTCGATCAGGGCCCGGAAGCGCTCGTGGTAGCGGCGGCGCTCGGACCGCACCTGCTTGTTCTTCTCGGGGCTCAGGTGGTGCATGGAGCGGAAGAAGATGGCGGCGTCGTCGAGGTTCTCGATGGTGGTGACGACGACGTCGGCGGCGGCGTCGCGCAGCCGGTCCTCGACGGGCGCGTCGGCGTCCGCGAAGGCGTCGAGGCGCTCCTGCTGGAGGCGCAGGACCCGGGAGTAGACCTCCTGGAGGAGGTCCTCCTTGGAGCCGAAGTAGTGGTAGAGGGCGCCCTTGGTGACCCCCGCGGCCTCGACGATCTCCTGGACGGAGGTGCGGTCGTAGCCCTGCTCCGCGAAGAGCCGGGTGGCGGCGGCGAGGAGTCTCTGGGGGACGGGGGCGCCGCTCCCGTCCGTCGTCCTGGCCATGCTCCGCCGCCTTCCGTGGTGATCGTTTTTCGGTCACGGGACACGCTCCCGCCGGTAGATCTTCCCATCCGGCCGGGGCTACGGCTGACGGGCGCCCGTCTCCCAGGTCCGCTGGACGTGGTTCATCGTGCCGAGCCACCGTTCGGGGTCGGTGGCGCGGTTGCGGTAGTAGCCGGCGACCTCGGGGTGGGGCAGGACGAGGAAGCGGTCGGCGGCGATGGCGTCGAGGAGGGCGTCGGCGACGTCCCCGGGCTCGATGGCGGTGGGGGCGAGGACGAGCTCGCCGGCCGATCCGGCGGCGGTGAGCATGTCCGTACGGACGCCCTGCGGGCAGACGGCGTGGACCTTGAGGCCGCGGTGGCGGTAGGTGAGGGAGAGCCATTCGGCGAAGGCGTACGCGCCGTGCTTGGAGACGCTGTACGGCGCCGCGCCGATCATGGTGAGCAGTCCGGCGGCGGAGACGGTGGAGACGAAGCGGCCGCGGCCGCGCTCCAGCCACTCCGGGAGGAGGGCGCGGGCCGCGCGGACGTGGGCCATGACGTTGACGTCCCAGGCGGCGGCCCAGACGTCCTCGTCGGCGAAGGCGTCGCCGGGCGAGGCGAGTCCGGCGTTGGCGCACCATACGTCGATGGCGCCGGTGCCGCCGAGGGCCTCGCGGGCCTCGTCGACGACGGCGGAGGCGTCGCCGGGGACGGCGACGGCGCCGATCTCCTCGGCGACGGCCTTGGCGCGTCCGGGGTCGAGGTCGTTGACGACGACCCTGGCGCCCTCGGCGGCGAAGCGGCGGGCGAGGGCGGCGCCGATGCCGCCGCCCGCTCCGGTGACGACGACGCCGGCGCCCCGGAGCTCGTTCGTGTCCGCGGTCATGGGCCCACCTCTCGGCTGTGACGGTCCGCTGTCAGGACCGCCACAGACTAACCGGTCGGTATGGAGAGGTGGAAGGGCGGCGGAGAACCCGTTCCGCACGCCTCGTTCCCCGGGGCGGTCAGGAGCGCTAGCGTGCGTGCCCATGTCACTCCCGTCACTCCGAGGAGGTCCCGCATGAGCCTGTCGCGACGGAGTCTGCTGGCCGCCGGAGGCGCCCTCGGGGCGGTGGCGGCCGCCCCTGCCGCCCCCGCCTCCGCCGCCCCCGCCCACGGCCGTGTCCGTACCGGCTTCGAGCGGCTGGCGGCCGACGGGTACGCGCTCCTCGCCGGCGAGCGGATCGGCGTCGTCACCAACCCCACCGGCGTCACCCCGGACGCGCGCCACATCGTGGACGTCATGCACGCCGACGAGCGGGTGGACCTGGTCGCCGTCTTCGGCCCCGAGCACGGCTTCCGGGGCACCGCCCAGGCGGGCGGCTCCGAGGGCCGGTACGACGACCCGGCGACCGGACTGCCCGTCTACGACACGTATCTGAAGAGCGGGCAGCCCCTGGCGGACGTCTTCACCGCCTCCGGCGTGGACACGGTCGTCTTCGACATCCAGGACGTCGGCGCCCGCTTCTACACGTACATCTGGACGCTGTACGACTGCATGGCGGCCGCCGCCCTCGCCGGAAAGCGGTTCGTGGTGCTCGACCGGCCGAACCCGGTGACCGGGCGGGCGGCGCTCGGGCCCGTCCTGGACCGGGCGTTCGCGACCTTCGTCGGGCGGGAGCCGATCGCGCAGGCGCACGGGATGACGGTCGCCGAGCTGGCCGGGCTGTTCAACGGCGAGTTCCTGACGACGCCCGTCGCCCTGGAGACCGTACGGACGACGGGGTGGCGGCGGTCGGAGTTCTTCGACGCGACCGGGCTGCCCTGGGTGCCGCCCAGCCCGAACATGCCGATGCCCGAGACCGCGCTCGTCTACTCCGGCACCTGCCTCTTCGAGGGCACGAACCTCTCCGAGGGGCGGGGCACCACCCGCCCCTTCGAACTCCTCGGCGCCGAGGGCGTCGACCGGCGGTGGGCGGACGCGGCGAACGCCCTCGGCCTGCCCGGGGTCCGCTTCCGCGAGGCGTACTTCGCCCCGACCTTCTCCAAGTTCCAGGGGAAGACGGTCGGCGGGGTGCAGCTGCACGTCCACGACCGGGACGCCTTCGACCCCGTACGGACCGGGATCGGCCTCCTGGTCACGGCCCGCGGCTCGTGGTCCGGCTTCGCCTGGCGCGCGGACCACTGGATCGACAAGCTGACCGGTTCGACCCGGGTGCGGACCCTGATCGACGCGGGCGCGGGCGTCGACGAGGTCGTCGGGGCGTGGGAGGCGGACCTGGCGGCCTTCCGGGCGGTGCGCGAGGGGTATCTGCTGTACCGGTGACGGGGGTTGGCCCCCGTGGGAGAGGGGGGCCGGCGGGATGTTCCCCGGGCGTCCCGCCGACCACGCTTGCCCCATGGACCTCTCCTTACGACGCCGTCGTCGTCACCGCCTGCCGCTCGTCGGGCTCCTGCTCGCCGCCTGCCTGGGCTCCCTGGCGCCCGCCGCGACCGCCGCCGGGGCCCCGGCCGGCGCCGATCCCGCACGGGAACTCGCCCGCTCCGCCCGGCCCCTGACCGATCTGCGCCCGCTCGACCGGATGATCGGCTCCGCCAAGGTCGTCGGCCTCGGCGAGGCCACCCACAGCTCGGCGGAGTTCTTCGAGGCCAAGCACCAGGTCTTCGAACACCTCGTGGAGTCCCGGGGCTTCACCACCTTCGCCCTGGAGGCCCCCTGGTCCACCGGACTCCTCGTCGACGAGTGGGTCCGCACCGGCCGGGGCGACATCCGGGCGATCATGCGGGACGAGTTCCAGGAGTCGTACCGGCTCTGGAACACCGAGGAGTACCTCGACCTCTTCCGGTGGATGCGCGCACACAACCGGCGCCACCCCGGCCACCAGGTCCGCTTCATGGGCAACGACCTCGGCTACGCCGGACCGAACCTCTTCGACACCGTCACCTCGTACGTCGCCCGCGTCCACCCGGAACTCCTCCCCCGCTTCCGCGAGCTGTACCGGGACTCGCGGCCCACGGGCGAGGTGGAGGCCTGGATGAAGGGATACATGGAGAGGCCGCACGCCGAGCGGCAGCGGATGGCCGGTGACGTGAACCGCGCCCTCGCCCTCCTGGAACGGCAGAGCCCCGGCAAGGGGCCCGGGGCGCGGGAGGCGCACCTCTGGGCGGTGCAGCACGCGCGCGCGATCGCCCAGGTCGGCACCGAGTACGCCCACGACCTGATGACGCCGGAGGGGATCGCCGCGGCGATGCTCTACCGCGACCGGACCATGGCCGAGAACACCGTGTGGTGGCAGCGGAGGACCGGCGACCGGATCGTGCTCTCCGCGCACAACGGGCACGTCGGCTACGAGACGACGAAGCCGGACCAGTACCCGCGGCTCCAGGGCGCCTTCCTGCGGGACGCCCTCGGCCGGGACTACGTGAGCGTGGGCGCCTCCTTCGGGCAGGGCTCCTTCAACGCGCACGACACCGGCGCCCCCGGCGAGCCGATCCGGACCTTCACCGTCGCCCCGCTCGGCCCCGACAGCGGCGCCCACACCCTCGACCGGGTCGCCTCCCACCCCTTCTACCTGGACCTGAGGCGTACGACCCCGGCGGCGCGCGACTGGCTGGGCGTGCCCCGGCCGGCCCGCCACATCGGGACGGTGTTCCCCTGGCCGGACGATGTCGTGCCCGTGCGGTACTCCACCGCGTACGACCTGCTGATCCACTTCCCCCGGATCTCGGCGGCGCGGCTGCGCTGACCCCGCGTCGCACGTCTGGATCCGGCCCTGCGCGGGCATGCTGGCCAAGGAGCCGCCGCCCGCGCACGGGGCGCACCGGCGATGCGGCCCCCTCGACGTGGAGGGACGGGTCTGGCCGTGACCGGGATGAGTGTGGAGCCGTACCGGGAGATCACCTTCGACAAGGACGGCGACGGGCCGCCGGGCCAGGCCTCGGAGCTCGCCGCGCTGGCCCGGCAGGGCGTCGGCGACCTGGTGGTGTTCGCGCACGGGTGGAACAACTCCCCGTCCGGCGCCACCCTGCTCTGTTCCGACTTCTTCGAGCCCTTCCCCGGGCTGCTCGCGCCCGGGGTGGAGGCGGGGTACGCGGGGCTGATCTGGCCCTCGATGATGTTCTCGGACGAGCCGGTGCCCGATTTCCGGGCCCTGGTGACGGTCCTCCCGGAGAAGGAGCCGGTCATCGAACGGCTCACGGAGCTGCTCGCCGCGGCGCCGGAGTCGGAGGCCGCGTTCGTCGAGTTCGGGGCGCTGCTGCGGGAGCTGACGGACGTGGACCTGGAGTCGGTGGCGGCTCCGGAGCCGGTGCCGGAGTTCCTGGTCGCGGATCCGGTGGCGGTGTGCGCCCTGTTCACGGAGGCCCTCGAAGCCGACGGGGCGGTCCCGGCGGAAAGCTTCGGCGAGGGCCTGAAGAAGTACTGGAAGGGCGCGAAGGAGGCGCTGCGGCAGGCCACGTACTACGTGATGAAGAAGCGGGCCGGGCAGGTCGGCCAGTACGGGCTCGGGCCTCTGCTCGGCGAGGTCGCGCGCGCCGCGCCCGGGCTCCGCGTCCACCTCGTGGGCCACAGCATGGGCGCCCGGCTCGTCGCGTACGCGCTGCGGGGGCTGCCCGGCGGGGCCCGGCCGGTCGCCTCCGTGACGCTCCTTCAGGGCGCCTTCTCGCACTACGCGTTCGCGGCGCGGCTGCCGCACGACCCGGGGCGGTCCGGTTCGCTGCGGGACCTGCAGAACCGGGTGCGGGGGCCGCTGGTGGCCTGCTACTCGCGGTACGACTCGGCGCTCGGGGTGCTGTACCCGCTGGCGTCCCGGCTCGCGAACGACTCCGAGTCGCTGACGGGTGTCACGGCGGGGCTGCTCGGCACGGACGATCCGCGCTGGGGCGCGATCGGGCACGACGGGGTGCAGGCGGTGCCGGGGACGGTACGGCTGGGCATCGCGGAGGCCCTGCGCGAAGGGGTGCCGGGCTCGGGGTGCGTGAGCGTGGACGCGGCCGAGGTGGTCCGCTCGCACAGCGACATCTGCCGCCCCGAACTGGCCCGGGTGGTGGTCTCGGCCTCCGGGACGGGCCGGCGGGACCCGCGCTGAACCCACCGGACGCCCTGGTTCCGGCAGGTGACGGCCGTCCCTTCCGCCCCGCTGATGGCTCCCATCGGAATTTCGATGGAACACGGCGGGGCTCCCGTTCGTCCCTCTGATAACGCGGAGAAGGACCAGCGGCGGAGGTGGCGAGGGATGGCCGGTTTCCGGAGTCTCGCGAGACAGGTGCGCGATCCGGGGTGCGACACGGCGCTGCGCAGGTACTCACTGCGCAAGTGCCTGGAGAGGTTCGCGCCGTACGGGCACCGTGCGACCTGGGACCATCTGTGCCGCCGGCACAGATTCGGTCCCGAGGACCGGGAGCTCGACCCGGGGCGGCTCGTGGCCGCGCTCGACGAGCTGGAGGAGGCGCGGGCCGTGTGGCTCGCGTACGAGGAGCGGTTCGCCGCCCGGCGGCGGCGCGAGAAGCACGAGGGGCTGCGCGGGCTCGGCGCGCTCGACGACTGGCACCGGCGCGTCTGGGGCGGCAACGGCGTGGTCCGCTGCGGCGATCCCGCGGTCCACCCCTCGGACCCCCTGCCCGAGGTGCTGGGCCGCCTCGTCGCCGCCCTGGAGCGCGGCCCGGGCGACGCCTGCCCCGTGTGCGCGGGGCCCCGCGTCGAATGGGCCGCGCCGGACGACCCCTACGAGCTCCGGCTCGGTCCCGTGTGCGGGGACTGCGGCGTGAGCGTCCCCCGGGCGGTCCTGACCACGGGGGCCCTGACCCGGGCACGCGGCGCCCACCGCCACCCGCTGGCCTCGGCGGCGTAACCGGCCGGCGCCGAGCCGGTGGCGGCGGCTCGCGCGTGTCAGCCGGCGGTCTTCTCCGCGTCGCGGCGTACGGGGAGGAGGCGGGAGCCCGACATGCGTTCGCCGAAGCGGTCGTCGGGGTTGGAGAGGACGCAGGTCTCCAGGGAGAGGCAGCCGCAGCCGATGCAGTCGGTCAGGTGGTCGCGGAGGCGGCCGAGCTGCTTGATGCGCTCGTCGAGTTCGGCGCGCCAGGCCCCGGAGAGCCGGGCCCAGTCCTCGTTCGTGGGGGTGCGCTCCTCGGGGAGCTGGGCCAGCGCCTCCCGGATGGTGGCCAGGGGGATGCCGACCCGCTGCGCGGCGCGCACGAAGGCGACCCGGCGGAGCGTGTCGCGGGTGTAGCGGCGCTGGTTGCCGCTGGTGCGGCGGCTCCTGATGAGCCCCTTCGCCTCGTAGAAGTGCAGGGCGGAGACGGCGGCCCCGCTGCGGGCGGAGAGCTGGCCGACGGTGAGTTCGTGGATCTTCTCTGGAATCTGCGGCACCCGCCGAACCCTACTGGCCGGTCGCGTGCGGCCGTTGACAGCGGCCTCCGCACCCCACATGCTGAGCAAGCGCTTGGATACCGACCGTCAGGTATGCCGTACCGCCAGAAGGGACGAGGGAACATGGCCGAGCCGAGGATCTTCACCTCCGCCGAGGAGCTGCGCGCGGGGGTCGGCGAGCAGCTGGGGCACAGCGACTGGGTGGAGATCGACCAGAAGCGGATCGACCTCTTCGCGGAGGCGACCGGGGACCACCAGTGGATCCACGTGGACCCGGAGCGCGCCGCCGCCGGCCCGTTCGGCTCGACGATCGCGCACGGCTATCTGACGCTGTCGCTGCTGCCGCTGTTCGTCCCGCAGGTGATGCGGGTCGAGGGCATGAAGATGGGCCTCAACTACGGGACGGAGAAGGTGCGTTTCCCCGCCCCGGTCCCGGTCGGCTCGCGGCTGCGTGCCACCGCCGTCCTGACGAAGGTCGAGGAGGCGGGCGGCGGCGTGCAGGTGACGGCGGCGGTGACCGTGGAGCGCGAGGGCTCCGAGAAGCCCGTCTGCGTCGCCGAGTCGGTCTCCCGCTACTACTTCTGAGCGCCGGCCATCCGCAGGACGAGGTCGGCGTAGAGCGCGCCGACCTCGTCGGCCGTCCGGCGGCCCTGGGTGTTGAACCAGCGCGAGACGTCGATACAGAGGGAGAGGACGGCGACCGTGGTGCCGGGCACGTCGGGCACCTCGAACTCGCCCGCCGCGACACCCTCGTTGAGGAGGTGGCGGATCACCGCCTCGGACTCGCGGCGCAGCTCCACGATCTCGGCGCGGTGCTCGGGGCCGAGGGCGTCGAGCTCGTACTGGACGACGCGCGCGGTCGTGTGGCGCTCGGCGTGCCAGCGGACGAAGGAGCGCACGGCGTCGGCGAGGCGCTCGGCGGCGGTGCCGTCCCCGTCGGCCGCGTCCCGGAGGATCTCCAGGGCCTTGTCGTGACCGATGCGGCTGATCCGGTGGAGCAGCTCTTCCTTGGTCTTGTAGTGGATGTAGAGCGCGGCGGGGCTCATCCCGGCGCGCCCCGCGATGTCCCGGGTGGTGGTGGCGTGGTAGCCGCGCTCGGCGAACGCCTCGACGGCGGCCACGAGCAGCCGCCGGGCCGCCTCGGGCGTGACCTCGCCCCAGGGCATCTCCTCGACCCCGGGCGTCTCCTCCGCCGCGCTCATCCCACACTCCTTCTCGGACCCCGTCAGGACGAACACCATACAACGAGGGTGAGCAAGCGCTTAGAGCTTCTCGGCCCGCGAGATCCCCGCCTCAGAGCTTCTGGAAGGGGTCGTGCTCGGCGAGGAGCTTCTCCAGGCGGGCCTGGTCGACCCGGCTGACGATCTGGCCGGCCTCCTGGCGGTCGCGGACGACCTTGGCGAGGGTGAAGGCCGAGGTCGTGAGGTAGAGGACCGAGATCGCGAGGAAGGCCCGCACCCAGGCGCTGGCGTCGAGCTGGAAGATGCCGATGCCCACGGCGGCGATCGCGATCCCGAAGGAGATGACGGCCTGCATGTAGTAGGCGGCGGTGTTCTGCTGCTTGACCGGTGTGTCGCTCATGCCGCACAGCATCGGACGGATGTGGTCGGCGCCACATCCGTCCGCGTACTCAGCGAGGTACTCAGAAGGCCGAGACCCCGGTCAGCGCCCGGCCGATGATGAGCTTCTGGATCTGGCTCGTGCCCTCGTACAGGGTCATGACCCGGGCGTCGCGCACCAGCTTCCCGACCGGGTACTCGTCGATGTAGCCGTAGCCGCCGAAGACCTGGAGGGCGTTGTTCGCGGCGCGGACGGCGGCCTCGGAGGCGTACAGCTTGGCCTGGGAGGCGGCGGTGGCGAAGTCCCGGCCGCGGTCGATCAGGTCGGCGACCCGCCAGGTGAGCAGCCGGGCGGCGTCCACGTCGACGGCGATGTCGCTGAGGAGCTCCTGGACCAGCTGGTACGAGGCGATGGGCTTTCCGAACTGCTCGCGCTCCCCCGCGTACCGCACGGCGGCGTCGAGGGCGGCCTGCGCGATGCCGACGCAGCCGGCGGCGACCGACATGCGCCCCTTGGCGAGGGCGGACATGGCGACGGCGAAGCCCTTGCCCTCGGGGCCGAGCATCGCGTCGGCGGGGACGCGGACGTCCTCCAGGACCAGTTCGGCGGTGGCCTGGCCGCGCAGGCCGAGCTTGCCGTGGACGGGGCGGCGGGTGAGGCCGGGGGTGTCGGTGGGGACGAGGAAGGCGGAGACGCCCTTGTGGCCGGGGGTGTCGTTCGTGCGGGCGAAGAGGAGCACGACGTCGGCCCAGGTGCCGTTGGTGATGAACATCTTGCTCCCGTTGACGACGTACGCGTCGCCGTCGCGCACCGCGCGGGTGGCCAGGTTCCCGGCGTCGGAGCCGGTGCCGGGCTCGGTGAGGCCGAAGCAGCCGAGCGCCTCGCCGGAGGCGAGCCGGGGCAGCCACGCCCGCTTCTGCTCCTCGCCGCCCCAGGAGGCGATGGTCTTGGCGACCAGGCCGAGGGAGACGGAGACGATGCCGCGCACGGAGGAGTCGCCGCGCCCCAGCTCCTCGGTGACGAGGCAGTACGTGAGGTGGTCGCCGCCCGAACCGCCGTACTCCTCGGGGATCGTGAGCCCGAGGAAGCCGACGGCGCCGAGCTTCTTCACGATGCCCCGGTCCACCTCCTCGGCGCGGTCCCACGCGGCGGCGTGCGGGGTGACCTCGCGGGCGACGAAGTCCTCGGCGAGCCGCCGTACGGCCTCCTGCTCCTCGCTCAGTTCCAGATTCATGCGGTGCCACCCCACTCGGCCATTTAATTACCACTGCTAGTTTTCTCGGTGCGGGCCTACTATGTGCGCCATGGCCCGACCGCGCAAGCCCCTGCTCAGCCGAGAACGCATCGTCGGGACGGCCGGCGCTCTCGTGGACGCGGAGGGCCTCGCGGCGCTCTCCACCCGGCGGCTCGCCGCCGAGCTCGGGGTCAGCGGGCCCTCGCTCTACAACCACTTCCGCACGAAGGACGAGATCCTCGACGCGGTCGCGGACGCGGTGAGCGCGAAGATCGACCTGTCGATGTTCGCGGAGGGCGACGGCCGCGACTGGCGCACGGCGCTGCACGACTGGGCGGTCTCCTACCGCGCCGCCCTCGCCGACCACCCGCACATCGTCCCCGTCCTGGCCCGGGGCCCGGGCCGCCGGCCCGCGGGCCTCAAGGTCGCCGACGCCGTCTTCGGCGCGATGGTCCGGGCGGGCTGGCCCCCGGCCCAGGCCACCTCCATCGGCGCGCTGATGCGGTACTTCATCACCGGCTCCGCCCTCGGCTCCTTCGCCCGCGGCTTCGTCGACGACGAGACGGCCTACGACCCGGCCGACTACCCCCACCTCGGCCAGGCCCACCGTCTCGCGGAGCACCGCCAGAAGGTCGACGAGGGCGCCTTCGAGACGGGCCTGCGGGCGCTGCTCGACGGTCTGCGGCTCCAGTACGAGGCGCTGCCGGCCGCCCGGCGGGCCGTGCACACTTCGGCCGCCGCCGAAGGGTGAGTGGGGCAGGCTTGCCCCATGGCAGCCAGTGACCTCGCCGCGCTCGCGGCGCTCTTCGCGGACGAGAGCCGCGCCGCTTTCCTGCTCGCCCTGCTCGACGGCCGGGCCTGGACCGCCGGGGAGCTCGCCCGGCACGCCGGGGTGGCGCCGTCCACCGCCAGCGAGCACCTCGGGAAGCTCGTCGCGGGCGGGGTGCTCGCCGAGGAACGGCAGGGCAGGCACCGGTACGTACGCCTCGCCGACCCCGGGATCGCGCACCTCGTCGAGGACCTGGCCGCCCGGTCGGAGCCCGATGTGCCCGCGCCGCCGCGCTCGCTGCGGGCCGCGAGCGCCGGGCAGGCGATGGCGCGCGGCCGGACCTGCTACGACCACCTCGCGGGCCGGCTCGGCATCGCGATCACCGATGCGATGACCGAGCGGGGGCTGCTGCGCCAGGACACCGGGTTCGCGCTCACGGACCGGGGCCTGGCCTGGTTCGACGAGCAGGGCATCCCCCTCGTACGGAACGGCCGGCGCCCCGTCGCCCGCGGCTGCCTCGACTGGACCGAACGCCGCCCCCACCTCGCGGGACTCGCGGGCGCCGCCCTGTGCGAGCACGCCCTCGACGCCGGGTGGTGCGTACGGATCGGGTCCGAGCGGGCGGTGAAACCGACCCCGGCGGGCGAGACGGCCCTCAGGGCGTGCCTCGGGCTCACGGAGGCAGCACTGCGCTGAGGGTCGGGGCCGGGCACCGGGAGGGGCGGCCCGGCACCCGCGGGCGTCGCCCGCCGACGACCCGCGGCCGGGCTCCTGCCGCCCGGCGCGGTCCGGCGTTCCCGGACGCCGCCCGCCGGTGATCCGCGGTCAGGGCCCGGCCCTCGCGGGCGGCTCGGCGGCGAGCCGCCCGAAGCGGCGCCCCGCCCCCGGCCCACCGTGCGATATTGCGGTGAGCGCCGAACGGTCCGCGCCCTACCGTCGGACCATGCAGAAACAATCCTCCCGGCTCGCGCTCGCCGCCGCCGGCGCCACCGTCGTCCTCTGGGCCTCCGCCTTCGTCTCCATCCGCAGTGCCGGGGCGGCCTACTCCCCCGGCGCGCTCGCGCTCGGCCGGCTGCTGGCCGGGGCGGTGGTGCTCGGGGCCGTGCTGCTGGTGCGGCGGGAGGGGCTGCCGCCGCGGGCCGCCTGGCCGGGGATCCTGGTCTCCGGGCTGCTCTGGTTCGGGGCGTACATGGTGGTGCTGAACTGGGGCGAGCAGGAGGTCGACGCGGGCACGGCGGCGATGGTGGTGAACATCGGGCCGATCCTGATCGCCCTGCTCGGCGCGCGGTTCCTCGGGGAGTCGCTGCCGCCCCGGCTGCTCGCCGGCATGGCGGTCTCCTTCGCGGGCGCGGTGACCGTCGGCCTGTCGATGTCCGCCGGGGGCTCCGGCGGACACGCCTCGACGCTCGGGGTGGTCCTCTGCCTGCTCGCGGCGGTGGCGTACGCGGGCGGGGTCGTGGCCCAGAAGCCGGCGCTCGCGCACGCCAGCGCGCTCCAGGTGACGACCTTCGGGTGTCTGGTGGGGGCGGCGGCCTGTCTGCCGTTCGCGGGGCAGCTGGTCGAGGAGGCGGGCCGGGCTCCACTGCCGGCGACCCTGAACATGCTCTACCTGGGAGTGTTCCCGACCGCGCTCGCGTTCACGACCTGGGCCTACGCCCTGGCCCGTACGACCGCGGGACGGATGGGCGCGACGACGTACGCCGTGCCCGCCCTCGTCGTGCTCCTCGCCTGGGTGTTCCTGGGCGAACTGCCGGGCGTGCTCACGCTCGCCGGGGGCGCGCTGTGCCTCGCGGGCGTGGCCGTATCCCGCTCCCGGCCGCGGCCTTCCACGGCCGCCGGAACGGCTCGATCCACCTGACAGGCCATACCCCTGCTTCAAGTCACTTCGCGGGCGGTCCGGGCGATCCCGGCGCCCGCGACCTGGAAGGAAGATGCCCGTCAAGCCCCAATTCCGGCCGCACGGCCGACCACACACGTTTCGCCGCCCTCCGGCCGGATAATTTCGAGTTGGCCACAGACGCGGCCGGAACATGACGCTCCGGCACCTTCTCGCGAGTCCACGGGGGACCTCATGGCGATTCAGCAGCGGGCGGAGCGGACGAGACAGGAGATCCTGTCGTCAGCCGCACGGGTCTTCGACAGGGTGGGTTACGAGCGGGCCTCCCTGGCCCGGATCGCCGGCGAGGCCCGGGTGACCACCGGCGCCCTCGTCTTCCACTTCGCGACCAAGCCGGAACTGGCGACCGCGGTGCGCGGGCGGGCCCGCACGGTCACCCGGATCACGGTCGAGTCGGCCTGCCTGTCCACGGAGGGCGTGGGCGGCACGGCGATCGACAAGCTGGTCATCACGACCCACGCGCTGATCCGGCTCTTCGAGACCGACCCGATGGCGCGGGCGGGTGAACGCCTCGCCCGCGAGCTCCAGTCGACGGCCCCCGGGCTCGGGCAGGACTGCCCCTGGCGGCGCGAGGTGTGCCGCCTGGCGCGGTACGCGGTGGCGGAGAAGGCCCTGCGGCCCGGCGTGGACGCGACGGCGGTCGCGAGCCTGATCGGCTATGTGATCACCGGGGTCGAGCTGGAGATGCGGCGCCCGAGCGCGCCCGCCGACGGGTCCTGGCCCGCCGAGAGCGGCGCCCTGCACGAATCCGCCGAGGAACGGCTGGGCCGCATCTGGGAGTTGATCCTGCCGGGACTCGTCCGCCCGACGCCGGCCCGGCCGGTCCCCGCCCCGCCGAAGGGCAGGTCAGCGACCGCCTCCTGACTGCAGCAGCTGGCGCGCGAAGGCCGCCAGCGAACGTCCGATGCGCTCGGTCGACAGGCCGAGCTGGTGCCGCTGGAACTGGTAGAGCTCGGGTGACAGCGGACTGAGCGCGATGTCGATCAGCGGGTCCGGGTCCTCGGCCCCGTGGTCGACCAGCAGGGTCCGGACGTGGACGCGCCAGAAGCCGTACGCGCCCGTCCGGAAGCGCGCGGGGCCGGTCTCCGCCCCGAGCGCCAGCGGCAGATGCCGTTCGAGCAGATCGAGCATCGCCAGGTAGAACGCCGCGAGCCGCTCCCCCGCCGGTGCGCCGGGGCCGAGCGGCGGCGGTCCGTAGATGAGCTGCCCCTGAAGCAGGCGCTCGTGCTCGTCGAGCAGCGCCACGGCGACCGAGGACGGGTCGGGGAAGCTCCGGTACAGCGTGGCGCGGCCCACGCCCGCGGCCTTGGCGATCCGGTCCATGGTGACCGTCCGCGGGTCCTCCTGCTCGGCGAAGAGCCGCTCGGCCGCGGCCAGGATCTGGGCGCGATTGCGCTCCGCGTCCGCACGTCTGCGCGGGGCGACCGGCTGCTCGTCCACGGCCTGGAGATCACCGAGGAGCCCGCCGACCCGATGCACGGAGGCGGCTCCACGACCTCGCTGCTCTTCCTCGCTCATGTCTCAGACCTTACTTCCCTCGGGGCTAAGTGGACAGCTTGTCCGCTTGCCATGTTCCGTGGCATGCTAAACGGACTCAGTGTCCACTTGTCCGCTCGCCATCCCGCCCCAGGGAGATCCAGATGCACACCGCGCTCCTCGCCGCGGCCCTGCTGGTCGGCTGCCTCCTGGCCGTCCAGGCCTCGGTCAACCTCCAGCTCAACTCGGCCGTCGGCACCCCGTACGGCGCCTCGACCATCCAGCTCGGCGTGGCCACCACGCTGCTCGTCGTGCTCGCGGTGGCCGCCGGCGCGCTCGGCGCACTCGGCAAGCTGCCCGACGTGGAGTGGTGGCAGCTGCTCGGCGGGCTCGCCAGCCCCCTCTACATCACCAGCGGCATCCTGTTGTTCCCACGGCTCGGCGCCCTCGCCGCCGTCGGACTCTTCGTGACCGGCCAGATGTTCTCCTCGCTCGCCCTCGACCTCTTCGGTCTGCTGGGCCTGAAGCAGAAGGACCTGAGCGTCGGCATCGTCCTCGGCGCCCTCGCCGTCCTCGCGGGCATCGTCGTGATCATCCGGGGCATGAAGGCCGCGGCCCCTCCCGGCGCCCCCAAGATGTCCGCCGCCGGCCGCGTCGGCTGGCTCGTCCTCGGCATCGTCGCCGGTGGCGTCCTGCCGGTGCAGGGCGCGGTCAACGCCCAGCTGCGCGCCCAGCTCAAGGAGCCCATCACCGTCGCCGTGATCAGCTTCGCCGTCGCGACCCTCACCATCGCGATCGTCCTGCTCGTCCTGTACTTCACCCGCAAGACCCCGAAGCCCAAGATCGCCCCGCTGAAGAAGATGCCCTGGTGGGGCTGGCTCGGTGGCGCCTGCGCCGCCGCGTACGTGACCGGGACCTTCCTGCTCATCCCCACCATCGGCGCGGCCGTGACCATCGCCCTGACCGTGACCGGACAGCAGCTGACCTCGGCACTGATCGACCACAAGGGCCTGTTCAAGCTCCCGCAGCGCTCCCTGACCAAGCCGCGCGCCCTGGGCCTCGCCCTGCTGATCGCCGGCTCCCTGACCATCCAGCTCGTCTGACCGAGGCCGGCGCCTCCCCCGGGCACCGGCCCGGGGGCCCCGGCCCGATCGGCGCCTCAGGAAAGGCTGATCATGAAGACGTCCTACACCGCCGGGCCGGACATCCACGTCCTCCCCTCGGCCCTGCCCATCCCCGGCCTCGGCGACCAGCCGGTGAACGCCTTCCTCGTACGGTCCGGACAGCCGCTCCTCGTGGACACCGGCATGCCCGTCGACCGGGAGGGCTTCCTGGACTCCCTCTGGTCGCTGATCGACCCGGCCGACCTGCGCTGGGTCGTCGTCACCCACGACGACCGCGACCACACCGGCGCGCTCGCCCGGATCCTGGCGGAGGCGCCGCACGCGAAGGTGCTCGCCAACGCGATATCAGTGACGCGAATATCAGAAGAGTTCAGCATTCCCCAGGAGCGGGTAGTAACCGCGAACCCGGGTAGTCGCGTGAAAGTCGGAGACCGCGAGCTGAGTTTTCACCGACCGCCCACCTTCGATTCACCCGGAACCCTTGCCATGTTCGACCACTCCGATGGGACGCTCTACACATCCGACAGCTTCGGCACCGTCGTCGAAGAAATTCGCCAGGACTTCACCGACCTTTCCGAGGAGGAATTCTTTCACGGGTTCGAGGTGCTCAACCGAGCCATCGCCCCGTGGACCGCGCTGGTCGACGAGGCGAAGTTCCTCCGGCCGGTGAGCGAACTCGCCGCGCTGCGCCCCGCGCGGCTCCTCAGTGCCCACGGGCCGACCGTCGAGGGGGACGCCGTACCCCGGCTCTTCGACGCGATGGCCCGCATCCCGTCCCTGCCCGCCTGGCTGCCCGGCGCCGACCTCGACCTCGAGGCCGCGCTGGACGCCCACGAGTCCACCGCCGGCTGAGCACCGCCCGCGCACCCGAACCGAGGAGAACCATGTCCGACCCCACCACTGCCGATCTGACCCCGCCGCGCGGAGTCATCACCGTCTTCTCCGACATCTGGTGTTCCTTCGCGCACATCGCCATCCACCGGCTGCACGCCACCCGGGCCCGCCTCGGCCTGGAGGAGCAGGTCTCCTTCGACCTGCGCGCCTTCCCGCTGGAACTGCTGAACGACGCCCCGAGCCCGCGCCCCGGAACGGACAGCGAGGTCGCCCGGATGGCCAGCCTGGAGCCGGCCGCCGGCTGGCAGCTGTGGCAGGCCAAGGACTGGCTGTACCCGTCGACGACGCTGCCCGCCCTGGAGGCGGTGCTCGCCGCCAAGGAGCAGAGCCTGAACGCCTCCGAGCAGCTCGACCTCGGGCTGCGCCGGGCCTTCTGGGCCGAGTCGCGCTGCATCAGCCACCGCAAGGTGATCCTGGACGTGGCCGCGGAGACGGGCGCCGTCGACGTCGACGCCCTGACCGAGGCGCTGGACGACGGACGGGCCCGCCGGGCCCTCTCCGACCAGGCCGCGCTGTCCAAGAGCGACCGCGTGAACTGCAGCCCCCACCTGTTCCTGCCCGACGGCTCCGACCACGCCAACCCCGGCATCGACGTGGGCTGGGAGGGGGCCTACGGCATCGGCTGGCCCGTCATCGCCTCGGACGACCCGAAGGTGTACGAGGACATCCTGCTGCGGGCCGCCACGGAATAGAGCGACAAGCCGCCGCCGGCGGTCGAATAACGAGAACGACGTTCAGGCATTCCAATTCGCGGAATGCCTGGACGTCGTTCCTTTTTTTGTCCATCAGAACATCGCGATGATTATTAATTGCGTGACCCCGCCGTTATTCGCAAGGCCGCTCGAAGCTCTTACAGTCGTTTATGCCGCCGGAATTCCGGTGGAGTTTCGTATCGACAGCAGGAGTTCTCATGTCGTTGACCGACAAGGCAGATGTCAGCACCTTCGTCGACCTCACCCAGCACGAGATCGAGGCCCTGAAGACCCGGTTCAACCTGGCCGACGCCCACACCCACCAGCGTCAGTCCGTCTCGCAGGAGCGGATCGTCTCGCGGCTCCCCGAGCTCTGGCACGAGTCCGAGACGAAGCAGCAGGCCCACTTCGAGCGCCAGTTCGTCGACGCCTTCTTCCGCCTGCACCAGCAGCCCACCGCCCGGGCGATGGACCGGACGCTGCTCTCGTACTCCGCCAGCGTCTCCACCATGGTGGCCGGCATGTTCCTCAAGCAGCGCGGCATGTCGGTGCAGCTGGTGGAGCCCTGCTTCGACAACCTGGTCGACCTGCTGCGCAACATGCAGGTGCCGCTCGGGCCGGTCGACGAGTCGGTGCTGCACGACAAGGACGCCATCTACGACCGCCTGGTCGAGGCGATCGACGCGGACGCGATCTACCTGGTCGACCCGAACAACCCGACCGGGTTCACCCTGCTCGCCGAGAAGCTGGAAGGCTTCGCCGAGGTCGTGCGCTACTGCGTGGACCACGACAAGGTCCTGGTGATGGACTTCTGCTTCGCCTCCTTCGCGCTCTGCGACGAGGGCATCGGCCGGGTGGACATCTACAAGCTCCTGGAGGAGTCCGGCGTCACCTACATGGTCATGGAGGACACCGGCAAGACCTGGCCCATCCAGGACGCCAAGTGCGCCATGATCACCGCCAGCCGGGACATCCAGGAGGAGGTCTACAACCTCCACACCAGCGTCCTGCTGAACGTGTCGCCGTTCGTCCTCAACATGGTGACGCAGTACATCGAGGACTCCATCACCGACGGCTTCTCCTCCGTCCGCGACATCATCAAGACCAACGGCGACGCCGCCCGCGCCGCCCTCGACGGCACCGTCCTGGAGTTCCAGGAGCCGGTCGTCGGCACCAGCGTCGCCTGGTTCCGCATCAAGCCGGAGCACCTGACCGCCACCCAGCTCCAGGCCGTCCTCTTCGACGAGGAGGTGTACGTCCTGCCGGGCACCTTCTTCTACTGGAACACCAAGGAGAAGGGCGAGCGCTTCGTCCGCCTGGCCCTGGCCCGCGAGCCCGAGGTCTTCGCCGGCGCGATGGAGCGGATGCGGAAGGTGCTCGAGCGCTATGAGGCCTGACACCACCCCCGAGGCGGCAGAACACTCCCCCACGGTGTTCATCGACGCCACCCTCTTCATGGGCATGCACAGCCAGGACGACGCCGTCCGGGCCGGCGCCAAGGCCTTCTTCGCCGGCCGGCTGGCCGCCGGGGACGCCGGCCGGGTCGTCATGAGCTGGGAGCAGGTCGGCCGCTGCGACGACCTCGTCTGGGGCTACGAGCGGCGGACGCAGGACGAGTACTACCCGTTCATGGACGTCCTCCACACCGACCTGGCCATCGACCGGATCCCGTACGACGAGGACGACGTCCGGCGGGCGTTCACCACCCCCGCGCTCGACGGTCTGCCCACGCACGAACGCCTGCTGCTCGCCCAGGTCATCGGCCGGGGCGGCGTGCTGCACACGGCGAGCCCCCGGCTGCTGAAGGCGGCCGGCGACCTGCCCGTCGTACCGGTCGACACCGGCGCCGAGGCCGCGTTCCCCGCGTACCTGGAGGACCTCTACCAGCGCTCGCTGGTGCTGACGGTCGACTCCGACTCCCTCTGACACACCTTCTGAACACCTTGCGAAGGGCACCCCACTCATGCCTGACACCTACTCCGGGACCGTCGTCCCGCTGATCACCCCGCTCGACGAGCACGGCACCGTCGACGAGCAGAGCGTGGTCCGCCTCCTGGACCACATCCGGGCCGAGGTCACGGGCCTCATGCCGGCCCTGACCTCCGGCGAGGGCTGGAAGCTCGACGCCCGCCAGTGGGAGGACGTCGTCACGTACACCGTCAAGCACGCCGACGGCCTCCCCGTGCTCGCCGGCATCCAGCTCCCCGACACCGCCTCGGTGATCGACCGGGCCCGCACGGCGGCCGAGATCGGCGTCGACGCCGTCGTCGTCACCACGCCGTTCGGCGCCGACGTGACGCAGGACCAGATCGTCGAGCACTACCAGGCGATCCGCGCGGCCCTCGACATACCGATCTTCCTCTACAACGAGGAGGCGCTGTCGGGCAACCGCATCGAGTTCGACACCCTGATCCGGATCTGCAAGGAGATCCCCGGGATCGTCGGCATCAAGGAGTCGAGCGGCGACGCCGCCTTCACCCGCCGGATGGCCGAGGCCGGCACCGGCATCCCGGTCTTCGAGGGCTGGGAGAACCTCCTCGTCGACGCCCGCGGCATCCAGGGCTTCATCGGCCCGCTGGCCAACCTGGAACCCGCCCTGTGCAACGCGATGCTGGTCGACCCGACCCCGGACCGCCAGGCGGAGATCAACACCGTCTGCGAGAAGTACGGCGTCTTCCTCGACGACTGGTACCGCTGGGTCAAGAAGGAACTCCACGCGCGCGGCGTGATCAGCTCCCCCACCACGCACGAGGAGGCGAAGGCGGCATGAGCACCGTCCCCGCCTCCGCTGTTCCGGTGGCCGCGCACTCGGTCGCGGCCCCGGCCGCGACCTCCCAGCGCGAACTCCACACCCTCTACCGGCGGGTGCCCAACCTCGGCGACTACGGATCGATGACCGCGATCGAGGAGCGGTGGATCCTGCCCAAGGCGCGGGCCTACGAGGCCTCCGCCCCGCACTTCGACTCGGCCGGCGAACTGCTCCAGGCACTCAAGGAGTTCCTCGCCGAGGAGGAGGCCGCGCTCCCGGAGAGCGCGACCTTCCTCGCCGAGCACGCGACGCTCGACCAGTTCAAGGTGATCGTGCGGCAGTTCGCGCTCGACGGCCTCACCGAGTCCGAGTCGCTGCTCCCGGTCGTCCCCCGGCTGCCGTACCGCTCGGCGATGGCGGTCTTCCGGGTCCTCATCGACGAACTCGGCTGCGGCAACGAGGAGAAGGCGCACTCCCAGCTCTACCGGGACCTGCTCACCGAGCTCGGCATGAGCCTGCGGCTCGACGACTACCTCGACGAGACGACCCCGGAGTGCTACGCGTACGTCAACATGTTCCACTGGCTGGCGAGCCGGGCCTCGTCTCCCCAGTACTTCCTGGGGGCGTACGCCTACTTCGAGACCAGCGTCCTGTACGCCTTCCAGAGCTTCGCCCGCGCGGCGCGGCGCCTGGGGATCGTCAAGGACGCCTACTACACCGAGCACCTGTACATCGACTCGTACCACAGCAATCACATGCGTACGGCGATCCGGGCGCTCGACGAGCCGGACCTGGCGAAGATCTGGGCGGGCGTGCGGCTGGCCTCCGACATCGTCGGCGAGGCCACCGAGACGGCGATCGCGCTGGCACGGGAGACCGTCGCATGACGGCCGTGCCCGCCGGGCGGCGGGGCTCCGACGAGCCCGTCGTCCGCCAGGTGACCGAGGACCTGGTCCTGGTCGAGGTCGGCGGCCGCAAGGTCCTCGCGGCCGCCCTCTGCCCCCACCGCGGGGGCCGGCTCAAGTACGGCAGGGTCGACGGGGACAGGCTGCGGATCACCTGCCCCCTGCACCACACGACCTTCGACCTGACCAGCGGCGAGCGCACCTCGGGGGCGGCCTGCGCCGCCCTCCGGGTGGTCGACGTGCTGCCCGGTCAGGACGACCGTCCCGAGGTCCTCTCCGGGGGCGCCTCATGACCACCACACCGACCGGGGCGGCGTCCACCGTGACGCCGCCCCGTGCGGCGGTCGACCACGACGGCATCGCGCCGGTGCCCGAGGCGGAGCGCACCTCGACCCCGGCCGACTTCGGCTGGATCTGGCCCTCCGCGCAGTTCTCGTTCGGCACGGTGGTGCTGGGCGCGCTGCCCGTGGTCTTCGGTCTGGGCTGGTGGTCGTCGGCGACCGCGATCGCGGTGGGCGTCGCCGTCGGGACGGCGCTGCTCGCGCCGCTCTCCCGGTTCGGCGTCCGCACCGGCACCAACGATCCGGTGGCGAGCGGGGCGCACTTCGGGGTGCGGGGCAGGGTCGTCGGCAACACCATCACGGTGGTGACGGCGCTCGGCTTCTTCGCGATCGCCGTGTGGACCGGCGGCACGGCCGTCATGGTCGCGGGGCACCGGCTGCTCTCCACGCCGACGGGCCCGGGCGCGCTGACCGTCGCGATGTTCGTGACGGCGGCGGCGGTCGCGCTCGTCGCCGTACGCGGCCACGAGACGCTGGTCCGCACGTACCGGATCACGGCGGTCACCGGCGGGGCGGTCCTCCTCGGCACGGCCCTCGTGCTCGCGCCGAAGTTCGACGCGGGATACTCCGGGTACGCAGACGGGACGTTGGCGCTCGACAGCACCCTGCACACCTGGCTGCTCGCGGCGACCGCGTCCGCGACCGTGCCCCTGTCGTACGCCACCTTCCAGGGCGATTACACCCGCTACATGCCGGCCTCCACCCCCACCGGCCGGGTGGTGCGGGCGAGCGGGATCTCGATGTTCCTCAGCAGTCTCGCCGCGCTGCTCACCGGCGCGTACGTGACGACGCTGTTCCCCGTGCCCGACGAGCCGTGGCTGCAGGGGCTGACGGACGCGGTGCCGGGCTGGTTCGCGGTGGCGGTGGTCGTCTTCGGCTTCGCGGGCACCCTGCCGCAGGCCGGGCTCTGTCTGTACGCGGCCGGGCTCTCCGCCAACTCCGTGTTCTGGCGCTCCTCGCGGGCCGCCGTGACCACCGTGGTGGCGCTGCTCGCGGCGGCCGTGCTGTACCTCGGGGCGGTGGTGTACGACGCGATGGACGCCATGTCGGCGTTCGTGACGCTGCTGCTCACGGTCGTGGCCCCGTGGGCGGCCGTGCTCTCCGTCGGGTACGCGTTGCACCGGGGCCGGTACGACGCGGAGGCGCTGCGCGCGTTCGCCACGGGCGGCGGCGGACGGTACTGGTACACGGGCGGGGTCAACCCGAGGGCCGCCGCGGCCTTCGCGGCCGGCTCGTTCGTGGGGATCCTCTGGGTCAACAACCCGCTGTACACCGGCCCGTTGACCGGCCTCACGGGCGGGGTGGACCTGAGTCTGCCGTCCTCCTTCGTGGTCGCCGCCGTGCTGTACGGGGTGCTGTGCCGGGTGTGGCCGGAGCCGCTCCTTCCGCCGTCCCGAGCTGCGAGGTGATGCGATGTCCGATGCCATGTCGATGGTCCGGCTGACGGTGAGATCGGTCGCCGAGGAGGCGGACGGCGTACGGGGACTGCTCCTGGCGGATCCCACGGGTGCCGCGCTCGCGCCCTGGGAGCCCGGCGCCCACCTGGAGGTGACGCTGCCGTCCGGCGCGGTCCGGCACTACTCGCTCTGCGGCGATCCGGCCGACCGCGGCGTCTACCGGCTCGGGGTGCTGCGGGAGCCGGCCGGCCGGGGCGGCTCCGAGGAGATCCACACGGCTGTCGTCGAGGGCACGGTCCTCGGCGTCCGGGGCCCGTTCAACCGCTTCCCGCTGGTGCCCGCCGAGCGGTACCTGTTCGTCGCGGGCGGCATCGGCATCACCCCGCTGCTGCCGATGATCCGCTCCCTGCCGCCGGGGTCCTGGTCGCTGCTGTACGGCGGCCGGAGCCTCGCCTCCATGGCGTACCGAGAGGAGCTCTCCGCGCTTCCCGGGGTCACGCTGGTCCCGCAGGACACGGCGGGGCTGCCCGATCTGGACGCCGTCCTCGACGGGTTGCCGCCGTCGACGGCCGTGTACTGCTGCGGACCCGAGGGGCTGCTGCGGGCGGTCGAGGACCGGTGGGCGGGACCGCTGCACATGGAGCGGTTCGGTGCGGCTCCGGTGGAGCGGACCTCCGGCGGGGGCGGGTTCGAGGTCGAGCTGCGGCGGACCGGGCGGATCCTGCGCGTGGAGGCCGGCCGGACCCTGCTCGACACCGTGCGGGAGGTGGTGCCGGGTGTGGCGTACTCCTGTGAGGAGGGCTGGTGCGGCACCTGCGAGACGAAGGTGCTCGCGGGGACGCCCGAGCACCACGACTCCGTCCTCGGCGAGGACGAGAGGGCCGCGGGGACGACGATGATGATCTGCGTGGGGCGCTCGCGCGGCGGGCGTCTCGTCCTGGATCTGTGAACCCGTGGATGCCCGTACCGGCGGTTGGGCCGGTACGGGCATCCGCTCGTCAGGGGTCAGAAGACGACGAGGGCGCGGCCGCCCTTGCCCGCGAGCATGTTCTCGAAGGCGCCGGGGATGCCGTCGAGGGTGATCCGCTCGGTGACGAGGGCGCCGAGGTCGAGCCGGCCGGCCCGGATGTGCCCGGCGAGGACCGGCAGGTCCTGGGCCGGGTTCGAGTTGCCGTAGACGCAGCCGGCGAGGGTGCGGCCCCAGTGGAAGAGTTCCAGGGCGTTGAAGGTGACCTGCTGGTCCTTGCCGCCGATGCCGACGACCGTGGTGCGGCCGCCGCGCCGGGTGGATTCCCAGGCGGTGCGGATGGTGACGGCGCGGCCGACGCACTCGACGGCGACGTCGACGCCCTGGCCCCCGGTCAGCTTCCGGATGTCCTTGGCCGTGGTCTCGGAGGCGACGACGTACTCGGTCGCCCCGGCGGCCCGCGCGAGCGCCTCCTTCTCCGGGGAGACGTCCACGGCGACGATCGTGGACGCGCCCGCGATCCGGGCGGCCTGGAGCGTGGCGAGACCCACCCCGCCGACGCCGAAGACGGCGACGGTCTCGCCCGCGCGGACCCGGGCGGAGTGGTGGACCGCGCCCCAGCCGGTGAGGACGGCGCAGCCGAGGAGGGCGGCGTCGGTGAGCGGCACCCCGTCGGGGACGGGCAGGACGCAGTTCGCGGCGACGACCGTCTCCTCGGCGAAGGCGGCGACGTTGAGTCCGGGGTGGAGCTCGGTGCCGTCCTCGGTGCGGGCGTGGATGTTCGCGGCGCCGGTCAGGGCGTTCGCGCAGAGCCACACCTCGCCGAGCGAGCAGGGGTGACAACTGCCGCAGGACGGCGCCCAGTTGAGGACGACGCCGTCGCCGGGGGCGACGTGGGTGACGCCCTCGCCGACGGAGACGACCGTGCCCGCGCCCTCGTGCCCGAG
This sequence comes from Streptomyces sp. NPDC004284, assembly GCF_042874035.1. Lineage (NCBI taxonomy): Bacteria > Bacillati > Actinomycetota > Actinomycetes > Kitasatosporales > Streptomycetaceae > Streptomyces > Streptomyces sp. NPDC004284. The sequence continues at coordinate 379,159 of NZ_JBIAMJ010000006.1, forward strand.
GACGGCGGGGACCGGCACGCGCATGGTGCCGTTGGAGAGGGAGAGGTCGGAGTGGCAGACCCCGGCGGCGGCGAGCCGGACCCGGACCTGGCCGGGTCCGGGCTCGGGGAGTTCGATGCCGGTGATCTCCAGGGGAGAGCCTATGGCGGGCAGGACCGCGGCGCGGATCACGCTGTTCGCTCCTTCTGCGCTCAGAACTGTCAGAACTGTCAGGACCGTCAGAACTGGAGGGACTTGGTCTGGAGGTACTCGGCGAGGCCGTGCGCGCCGAGCTCCCGGCCGACGCCGGACTGCTTGTAGCCGCCGAAGGGGGCCAGCGGGTTGAAGCGGCCGCCGTTGATGTCGACCTGGCCGGTGTCCATGCGGCGGGCGAAGGCGACGGCCTCGGCCTGCTCGCCCCAGACGGCTCCGGCGAGGCCGTAGACGGTGCCGTTGGCGATCGCGAGGGCCTCGTCCTCGTCCTCGTACCGCAGGAGCGAGACGACGGGGCCGAAGATCTCCTCCTGGGCGATGGTCATGTCGGGGGTGACGTCGGCGAAGACGGTCGGGGAGACGTAGTAGCCGCTCTCGCGCGGGGCCTCGGGGCCGCCGGCGACGAGCCGGGCGCCCTCCTCGATCCCCTTCTCGATGTAGCCGCGGACGCGGGCCTGCTGCTTGGCGTTGACGAGGGGGCCGACGCGCTCGCCGGGGACGTACTTGGCGACGGCCTCGGCGGCGAGCGCCACCGCCTCCTCGTACCGGTCGGCGGGGATCAGCATCCGGGTCCAGGCGCTGCACGTCTGGCCGGAGTTGGACATGACGTTGGCGATGCCGACGGCGACGGCCTTGGGGAGGTCGGCGCTCGGCAGGATCACGTTGGCGGACTTGCCGCCGAGTTCGAGGGCGACCCGCTTCACCGCGCCGCCCGCGAGGGCGCCGATGCGGCGGCCGACGGCGGTGGAGCCGGTGAAGGACACGAGGTCCACGCCGGGGTGCTCGGCGAGCGCCTGCCCGGCGACCGGGCCGAGGCCGGTGACCAGGTTGAAGACGCCGGCGGGGATGCCCGCCTCGTGGACGGCCTCGGCGAAGAGCTGCGCGGTGAGCGGGGTGTCCTCGGCGGGCTTGAGGACGGTGGTGCAGCCGGCGGCGAGGGCCGGGGCGACCTTGGCGACGACCTGGTGGAGCGGGTAGTTCCAGGGGGTGATCGCGGCGACGACGCCGACCGGCTCGGCGTAGACGGTGGAGTTGCCGACCTTCTCCTCGAAGGGGTGGGCGGCGGCGAGCTCGGCGTACGAGCCGGCGACGGCGATCGGCAGTCCGGCGTGCACGGCGGCGGCGAGCTGCGGCGGGGCGCCGAGTTCGGCGGTGACGGTGGCGGCGATCTCCTCGGCGCGGGCGGCGAGCGCGTCACGCAGGGCGGCGATACGGGCTCCGCGCTCGGCGGGCGGGGTGGTGGCCCAGCCGGGGAGCGCGGCGCGGGCGGCGCGCACGGCGGCGTCGACGTCCTCGGCGGTGCCGGCCGGGACGTGGGCGATGACCCGCTCGTCCGCCGGGTCGATCACCGGGACGGTGTCCGTCGAGGAGGCGGGACGCCACTCCCCGCCGATGTACATCGCGTCGTGGGCCTTCATCCGCTGTCTCCTCGGGTCGCCGTTCCTCGTCTTCCTCGCCGCCTCAAACTAGCGCTGTTAGTTTTCTGACGCCAGGGTTCACGGAGTGCCCCCGGTCTCACCCGACGGCACAGCACGGCGCCGCTCGATCGTGCCGCCCCGACCCACGGGCTGTCCACGTACGTCCCGCACAGCGGTACGTGCACGAAACTGGCGGATCCCTCCCGACAGATCCTTCCTGACGGTTCCTTCTCGGCGGTTCCCTCCCGGCGGTCCCTTTCCGGCGGTTCCTTTCCGGCGGTTCCCTCCCGGCGGTTCCCTCCCGGCGAATTTCTCCCGGCGAATTTCTCCCGTACGGCGCGACAGCGCACGCCCCGGCCGACGGAGCGGCTGGATCCGTCGGCCGGGGCGTGCGCATGTGAGCGGGTTCGGGCGGGTTCGGGCGGGCGGTCGCGGGGCCTGCCGTCAGATCTTCTGGGCGATCTCGGTGAGGTGGGCGAAGACGACGATGTTCGCCTCGTAGCCCTTGCCGCGGTCGAAGGCTCCCCCACAGGTGAGCAGCCGGAGTTCGGGCCGGCCGGTGGCCCCGTACACCTCCTTGTCGGGGAAGTCGCTCTTCGCGTACGTCCGGACGCGGTCGACCGTGAAGACGGCGACCTTGCCGTCGGCGCGGGCGATCCGGACGGTGTTGCCGGCGCTGAGCGAGTCGAGGTTGAGGAAGATCGCGGGCCCGGTGCGGGTGTCGCGGTGGCCGACGACGACGGCGGTCCCGCGCTCGCCGGGGGCGGGCCCCTTGGCGTACCAGCCGACGACCCGGGGGTCGTCGACGGGCGGTGTGCCGAGTCGGCCGGTGGCGTCGAGGCCGAGTTCGATCACGGGGGCCTCGATGGTGATGGCCGGGACGGCGACCGTGACGGGACGCGAACGGGCCAGCGGGGCGGGCAGGGGCGCGGGCCGCGGCGCGGCCTTGGGCAGCGCCCTGGTCTTCGCCTTGTGGTCCAGGGCGGCGGGCGCTCCGGCCGTCACTCCGGACCGGGCGTGAGCGGCGGGGCCGGCGGCGACCGGCGGGTCGGCCGGTTCCCCGTCACCGGCCCACCAGACGCCCCCGGTCACCAGGGCCGCGGTCACCGCCACGGTCCTGGCGAGCCGGAGCAGACGCCGCTGTCTGCGCGTGAAGCGGGACCTACGCGGCGCCATTGTCCCGGCGGCGCGAGCGGCGGATCAGGACCAGTCCGGTCGTGCCGGCGAGGCCGGCGGCGACGGCCGCCCCGACGCCGAAGGCGGAGGAGTCCTCGGCGGCGAGCTGTGCGCTGCCGCCGCCGCCCGCGCCGACCGGGCCGTGCGGGGGCTTGCCGTGGCCGTGACCGCCGCCGTTGCCGCCGTTGCCGTTGCCCCCGTTCCCGTTCCCGCCGTTGCCGTTCCCGCCGTTGCCGTTCCCGCCGTTGCCGTTGCCCCCGTTGCCGTTACCTCCGTTGCCGTTCCCGCCGTTGCCGTTGCCACCGTTGCCGTTGCCTCCATTGCCACCGTTGTCGCAGGCGGAGATGACGTTGAAGACCTTCGACTTCGGGGCGCCGTTCTTGCCCGGCCACGTCCATTCGACCTTGTACATGCCGATCGGCAGGGAGAGCGGTCCCGCGGCCCCGTCACCATTGCTGTTGAGGGGGACGGACGTGGGGCCCAGCACCGGCTGGTCCTGGTTGCCCGGCTGTCCGGGCTGCGGGAAGATCGAGTACGTGATGCTCGGCAGGCCGTCGAAGTTGAGGGCGGCGAGGCGGAACGGGCAGTCGACACGGGGCTCGTTGACCGGGTTGGTGTCGGCCGTGGTCGACTGGTGGACCTTGACGTCGCCGTCGTCGCCGGGCGCGGCGAAGGCCTGCGGGGCACCCGCGAGGGTCACGGCGCCGAGCGCCAGTGTGGCGAGTGCCCCGCGGAGCAGGGCGCGGGTGGGGGGTGTCGTCATGGCGGAGTTCCTCCGGTCGTGAGCACAGGGGATGCATATTGCGATAATCCGACTATCCGTCACGACATGGACACAGAGGGTGGCGACCCGGCGCGCCACCCTCCGACTTCCACCCGTCCGGCCCACCCTGGGGATGACCCGGATCGTTCAGGTCAAATGATCCCGAACAGGATCCCCGCCGCCAGGACGACCAGCGAGGTCAGCGCGGCCCACTTCACCGTGAACCTGGTGTGGTCGCCGAACTCCACCTTCGCCATGCCGACGAGCACGTACACGGCGGGCACCAGCGGGCTCGACATGTGCAGGGCCTGGCCGACCAGCGAGGCCCGGGCGATCTCCAGGGACGACACCCCGTGGGCCGCACCCGCCTCCGCGAGGACCGGCAGGACGCCGAAGTAGAAGCCGTCGTTCGACATGAAGTACGTGAGCGGGAGGCTCAGCACGCCGGTGACCAGGGCCATGTGCGGGCCCATGCCGTCGGGGATGGCGCCGACGAGCCAGTCGGCCATGTGCTTGACCATGCCCGTGCCGGTGAGGACACCGGTGAAGACGGCGGCGGCGAAGACCATGCCGGCGACGTTCAGGACGTTGTCCGCGTGGGCGGCGATGCGCTCCTTCTGCTCGGCCATCTTCGGGTAGTTGACGGTGAGCGCGAGGGCGGCACCGAGGAGGAACAGCACCGGGATCGGCAGCAGTTCGAGGATCATCGCGGCGAGCAGCGCGACCGTCAGGCCCGCGTTGAACCAGTACAGCTTGGGGCGGAGCGTCGCGCGGTTCGGGTCGAGGCCCTGGAACCCGTCGCCCTCGCCCGTACCGGCCGCCGCGCCGACCGTCGTACCGGGCGCGTCGCCGGCGGCACCCGTCGCCTTCGCGCCCACGGCCCCGGCCTTGCCTTCGCCCTTGCCCTTGCCCCCGCCCGCCGCGACCAGCACCGCGTCGGCCTCCGGGACCAGGACCTCGTCGAGCGTCAGGTAGCCGATGCGCTTGCGCTCGCGGCGCCCGAGGACGTACGCCAGGGCGAAGACGAAGAGCAGGCCCACGCCGAGCGCGGGGATCATCGGCACGAAGATGTCGGCGGCGTCGAGCTTGAGCGCGGTCGCCGCGCGGGCGGTGGGGCCGCCCCACGGCAGCGTGTTCATGACGCCGTTGGCCGTGGCGGCGACACCCGTCATGACCACCAGGCTCATCTTGAGCCGCTTGTAGAGCGGATACATCGCCGAGACCGTGATCATGAAGGTCGTGGAGCCGTCGCCGTCCAGGGAGACGATCGCGGCGAGCACCGCCGTACCCACGACGACCCGCACGGGGTCCGCCTTGCAGAAGCGCAGGATGCCCCGGACGATCGGGTCGAAGAGACCGACGTCGATCATGACGCCGAAGTAGACGATCGCGAACATCAGCATCGCGGCGGTCGGCGCCAGCTTGCCGACGCCTTCGATGACGTAGTCGCCGAGCTGGGCCCCCTGCCCGACCGCGACGCAGAACAGCGCGGGAATCAGTACGAGCGCCGCGATCGGCGACATCTTTTTCAGCATGATCAGGACCAGGAAGGTCGCGATCATGGCGAAGCCGAGGACGGTCAGCATGGAGGACACCTCACGTTCACCCTTGAACTGCCGCCGAGCGGCGGTGCGGATGACGGTAGGTGCCCGGTTCCGTCGTTAACAAGATGTTGACGCGTGAGCAATACGAGCAAAACCCCAGGTCACGACGGGGTTGACCGTCGACTGCGCCCCTGGGGCCCCGAAGGTCACGCGAGCGAGGGCGCCAGGTAGGCGTGGAGCAGGCAGCGCGTCTCGGCGACGAGCGCCGGGTCCCCGGCGGGGTCCGCACGGAAGGCGAGCCGGACCAGGGCGTCGGCGGTCTCGACGCCGACGAGGACCTTCCGGTGCAGCTCCTCGTCGGCGGCGCGACCCAGATGGGTGGCCAGGAGCGCGCAGATCCGTTCGGCGACAAGGCGGTTGGGGTCCTCGGCGACGGCCTCGTCCGGCCCCCCGTCCGGCCCCTCGTCCGCGCGGTCCGCCGCGGTCTCTCCGGGCGCGACGGGCGGCACGCCGAAATCGACGAGGGCGAACCCCGGGACGGTCCGCTTCATCTCGATGAACTCGTCGAGGACGCCGTCGATGGCGCCGTGCGCGTCCAGGAGGGTCGCGGCGGCGAACCGGTCCGAGATCCGCTCGGTGTACCGGTCGAGGTTCCGGAGGGCGAGGGCGGCGACCATCGCCCGCTTGTTGACGAAGAAGCGGTAGACGGAGCCGATCGGGACGCCGGCCCGCGCCGCGACGGCCCGGGTGCTCAACTGCTCGTACCCGGTCTCGTCGAGGAGTACGGCGCAGGCGTCGAGGATCCGGGCCAGCCGCTCGGCGCTGCGCTGCTGCACGGGGGCGCGGCGGAGCGCCGGTTGGGTTCGGGGGTGGGTCTGAGGCACGGGGTCCATGATGCCGCTCCGGTCCGGATGAGGGCGATCGGCCGGCCCGACGCCCGGTCGGCGGGCGACTCAGGTCGTCAGGCGACTCGGGTCATCAGGCAGCTCGGGTCGTCAGGCGACTCGGGTCATCAGGCAGCTCGGGTCGTCAGGCGATCAGCAGGCCGATGCCGCCGAGGGTGTACGCGATCATCAGCACGAACAGCGGGAGTTGGCCGGCGACGGCCCGGGCGGGTGGGAAGAGGCGCACGGACCGGTCGTGCGCGGCGATGACACCGAGGACGTGACCGGTGACGATCGCGGCGACCTGGAGGGTGGCGAGGCCCCCGGGGCCCAGGGGTGGAGCGGGCGAGGGGGCGTTGTCAGTGCCAGCTGCCATGATGACCGTACGTGGTCCTTCCGTCACGAGAAGTGAGAAGTAGTGGGCCACGAGGTAGCCGAGGGCGATGGGCAGGAGCGAGTGGGCGAAGGAGGCGAGCGGAGTGGTGAGTCCGGGGTTCATCAGGCGCAGGGCGCCGGCGCAGAGGCCGTAGCAGGCGGCGGCGAGGGCGATGGCGGCGAGGAGGCCGAGCGTGGCGGTGGGGACGCGCCCGAGGGAGGAGGTCTGGAGGGTGGTGATCCAGCGGGGGTTGTCGGAGATCCCGTCGTAGGCGGTGGAGCCGAGGAGGACGCAGACGGTGGCGACGAGGCCGGGGGTCTGCGGGGTGGAGTCGAGGCCGTGGAAAGGGGAGCGCAGGACCAGCCGGCCGTCGGCGCGGCGGCCGAGGGGGGAGAGCCGGGCGAGGAGGGAGGAGTACGCCTCGAAGGGGTCGGCGCGGGCGAACCAGTCGGCGCCGTAGCGGGCGGCGCCGAGGAGCTGGACGGCGGTGTGGACGGCGAGGGCGATGAGGAGGGTGGCGGTGGAGGCGTTGTCGGGGGCGACGAGCTCCAGCCAGGTGAAGAGGAGGAGCCCGGCGGCGGCGGGCCGGATGCCGAGCGCGGCGGGCAGGGGGCGGGGGTTCCGTGGCGGGCGGAGGGCGTGGACGGCGCGCAGGGGGTTGAGGAGGCGCCAGACGGGGCCGAGGAGGAGGGAGGCGGGGACGAGTCCGACCCAGAGGAGGACGTAGAGGGCGCCGGGCGCGGGGTTGCGGTCCGGGTCGTCGGGGCCGAGGAGCAGGTGGAGGAGGAAGAGGAGGGCGAGGGCTGCACCGAGGAGGCGCAGGGCGGTACGGGTGGCGGGGGCGTCGGCCATCCGCTGGAGGGCGGCGGGGAGCGGGCGGCCGGAGAGGTCGCCGCGGAAGCGGGAGGAGGACCAGAGCAGTCCGAGGGCGAGGAAGGAGACGAGGAGGGCGGTGAAGGCACCGGCGTAGGCGTAGAAGGGGGAGAGGGGGAGATCGTGCTGGGACCCCACGCCGTGGGCGAGCGGAAGGCCGAGGGGCGGCGCGGGTGCGGAGGCGGGGCTCATCGGACGACGAGTTGGGTCAGCACGAGTCCGGACTCGTGGGTCTCGACCTCGAAGAGTCCGGTGCGGTCCGCGGTGAGGGTGAGGGTCGCGGGCGTGCCCGGAGGAAGGGGGAGTTCGCGGTCGTAGCCGTGCACGTGGAGGGTGTCGGCGCGGTCGCTGGTGACACGGAGGGTGAGGCGCTCGCCCTTCTTCAACTCGATGCGGGAGGGGGGTGGCTGGACGGTCGTTCCGGTGACGGTGAGGGTGACGGTCCGGCCGGGGTCGGCCGGCCGGGTGCTCGGCGACGCGGAACCGGCTGAACCGGCTGAACCGGCTGATCCGGTGGGGTCGGCTGCTCCGGCTGATCCGGCTGATCCGGTGGGGTCGGCCGATCCCGAGGAACCGGCTGATGCGGCGGAACCGGTCGAGGTGGTGGGGGTGTCGCCGAGACGGACCGTGGCCTGGACGGGGGCGCCGGCGACGGCCCAGACGGTGTGGTCGTCGGCGTGGAGCCGGACGGTCAGGGTGTGGGCGCCGGGCGGCACGTAACCCCAGGGGCCGTACAGGCGGGCGGTCTCCCGGCCGTCGACGAGGAGGCGGACGTGGCCGCGGCCCGGGAGGGCCGCGCCGCCGGTGCTCTCCGGGGTGAAGCGGAACCTCTCCACCGTGAGGTGGACGTTCCAGCCGCCCTCGGAGTCGGGGCGGGCCTCGGCCCTGACGGTGGGCGCGTCCGCCGCGGGGAGTTCCCGGAGCCGGTGTCCGCTCTCGTCGTGGGCCGCGAGCAGGGTGCCGCTGCTGCCGGTGGCCTCCTGGTGGCTGGTGCCGGGCTTGTGGTGGGTGGTGGCCCGGCCGCCGCAGCCCGCGAGGAGGAGTGCGGCGGCGAGCAGGGCCGTGGCGGCGCGCCGGGGTGTCATGCCGTCACCGCTTCCGGGCGGTCGGCCGGGGGCTCGGTCGGCGGGTCGGCCGGGGGCTCGGTGGGGCGGGCGGGGCGGGCTCCTGCGGCGATCACCGCCCAGAGGACCCAGACGGTGCCGAGCAGGAGGCGGAGCCAGGCGGGGCTGACGGGGATGCCGGGGACCATGAGGACCGCCTTGTCGAAGGCGTCGAGCAGGGTGAGGGCGCCGAGGACCACGGTGGTCCAGGCGAGGACGGGGCGGGCGGGGCGCAGGGCGAGGCCGATGAGGGTCCACCACAGGCCCATGAGGAGGAGCGCGACGGCGGGGAGGGCGGTGGGGGTGAGGGCGAGGGTCGAGCCGGCGACGTCGAGGGCGAGGCCCAGGAGGCCGAGGAGGGTGGCCGCGCCCGCGAGGCGGTTGCCGCGGAGCCGGCGCCACCAGAGGGCGCCGCCGACCAGGGCGAGGACGAGGGCGGTGCCGAGGGCGAGTTGGGTCTCGACGCGCTGGAGGCCCCGGGCGCCGTACCAGTCGCAGCCGGCCGGGAGGCGGCGGGCCTGGACGTTGTAGTCGGCGCAGACGAGGAGCTGGGCGAGTTTGACGGGTTCGCCGACGAGCCGGTCGGTGGCGCCGGAGACCTCGCCGCGGCGGGCTCCGCAGGTGGGCGGGGCGCCGGGGGTGGCGGCGCCGGCGTCGGACTGCCAGCAGTTGCCGCCGCCCTGGCCGTCCCACCACACGTCGGTGCGGTTGGGGCGGGCGTTGCCGGCCTTGTCGACGCCGAGGCGGTTGCCGGCGTAGCGGTTGTGGTGGGAGGTGTCGGTCTGCTTGCCCCAGGCGGACTCGCCGCGGATGAAGGCGGGGACGGCGCTGAGGAAGAAGGCGGCGCGCTGGTGGCCGTAGACCCAGTTGTCCTCGTACAGGTTCCAGTTGCCGCCCGCGGTGATGATGCCGGTGCCGGGCGGCATGGAGATCTGGGGGCAGACGACGCCCTGTTCGTAGCCGCGGTCGACGGGCGGCTTGGCGCAGGTGCCGTCGGCGACGTAGGGGTAGTAGTTCTGGTTGTTGTCGTGGATCACGTTGCGCGCGAAGTGGGCGTGGTTCTGGGGCAGTCCGGGGTGGCCGGGGAAGGCGGAGTCCATGGAGGCGCCGCCCATGTTGTGGTCGAACTCGTTGTCGTGGACGTAGACGGAGTCCCCGGCGGTGCCGGAGTAGCCGACCATGTTGTGGTGGCTGCGGCAGCCGGTGATCTCGATGGAGTAGCGGGGGACGTCGTAGCCGCGGCCGTCGTTGATGTTCGAGGCCGAGCCGGGGTAGATGCCGGAGTCGCCGTTCCCGTAGGACTCGCAGTTCTTGTAGAGGCCGTGGTCGGAGGCGAAGGTGAGGAAGCCGTACTCGTCGTTCCAGCGGGTGAGGACGTCGTCGATGACGAAGCCGTCGGCGGCGAGCACGTACAGCGAGTTGAAGGTGGTGCGCTGGGCGGTGAAGTTGCGGAAGTAGACGCCGTCGGAGCCGTCGGCGCGGATGGCGTTGAGCTTCTGGTACTTGGCGTCGATGACGACGTCGAGGCGGGAGGCGCCAGTGCCCTCGATCTGGAGGTCCTTCTTGCCGAGGATCGCGACGAGGTTCTGGTTGTGGGGGCACTGCCGCTGCTGGGCGTAGCTGAGGATCTGGTAGCCGAGGGCGGACTTGCGGGCCTTGAGCGAGGCGCAGGCGCCGGTGGGCCGCGGCAGGGAGGGCTCCTCCTCGTAGAGGCCGGGGAGGATCGCGATGGTGAGGCCGGGCCGGTCGACGGCGTCGACGGCCTGCTGGAGGTGGCGGTAGCCGTCGCGGGCGCAGCGCGCGAAGAGGGCGAGGTTGCGGGCCTTGAGTCCGGCCGGGAAGCCGGAGATCCGGCGCTCGAAGTCGGCCCGGTCGGTCTTGCAGACGAGGAGGTCGGGTTCGCCGGTGCGGAGTTTCGGCACGCTGCCGGTTCCGTCGGGGAGGGTGACGGGCCGTTCCTCGTGGGCCTGGGCGAGAGGAGCGGTGAGCAGGGCCGCGGCGAGCGCCACGAGCACGACCGAGAGCACGGAGACGAATCTTCGGGTCCACGAGGTCCACGACATGCGCGTGAGAGTAGAGGAATGTTCACCTTTTTGGACCCCTCGTGCACGGACCAAACGGCCGCCGGGGGCCGACACCCCGTTGACGTAGGGCGCGCGGAATCCTACGGTCATCCATAGGATTCCCTTGCGGGCTCAGGACAGGAGCGGTCGATGACCACGGAGCAGGCCAGGAAGACGGCCGAGGCGCTCACCTACAGCACCGGTTTCGGCAACGAGCACAGCTCGGAGGCGGTCCCCGGCGCACTGCCGGACGGCCGGAACTCGCCGCAGCGCGCACCCCTCGGCCTCTACGCCGAACAGCTCAGCGGCAGCGCCTTCACCGAGCCGCGGGCCCACAACCGCCGCTCCTGGCTCTACCGGATCCGCCCCTCGGCCGCGCACCCGCCGTTCACCCGGATCGACAACGGCACCCTGGCCGGCGCCCCCTTCACCGAGACCGTCCCCGACCCCAACCGGCTGCGCTGGAACCCGCTGCCCGAGCCGGCGCCCGGCACCGACTGGCTGGCCGGCCTGTGGACCCTCGGCGGCAACGGCGACGCGGCCCAGCGGGCCGGCATGGCCGTGCACCTCTACCACGCCAACGCCTCCATGGACCGGGTCTTCGGCGACGCCGACGGCGAGCTGCTGATCGTCCCGGAGCGCGGCGGCCTCCTCCTCCGCACCGAGCTGGGCCTGCTCGCCGCCCATCCGGGCGAGGTGGCGCTGATCCCGCGCGGCGTCCGCTTCCGCGTCGAGCTCCTGGACGAGACGGCCCGCGGTTACGTCTGCGAGAACTACGGCGCCCCGTTCCAGCTCCCGGACCTCGGCCCGATCGGCGCCAACGGCCTCGCCAACGCCCGTGACTTCCGCGCCCCGGTCGCCGCCTACGAGGACGTCGAGGGCCCGGTCGAGGTGGTCAACAAGTACTGCGGCAACCTCTGGTCGGCGACGTACGGCCACTCGCCGCTCGACGTCGTCGCCTGGCACGGCAACCACACCCCGTACGTCTACGACCTGCGCCGCTTCAACGTCATCGGGACGATCTCCTACGACCACCCCGACCCGTCGATCTTCACCGTCCTCACCTCGCCCTCCGACACCCCGGGGCTCGCGGGCGTCGACTTCGTGGTCTTCGCCCCGCGCTGGCTGGTCGGCGAGGACACCTTCCGCCCGCCGTACTTCCACCGGAACGTGATGAGCGAGTACATGGGCCTCATCGAGGGCGCGTACGACGCCAAGGCGGAGGGCTTCGTGCCGGGCGGCGGCTCGCTGCACAACATGATGTCCGCGCACGGCCCCGACCGGGAGACCTTCGACAAGGCCAGCGCCGCCGAGCTGAAGCCGCAGAAGATCGACGACGGCCTCGCCTTCATGTTCGAGACCCGCTGGCCGGTGACCGCGACCCCGCAGGCCGCGACCGCCGATCACCTGCAGAAGGGATACGACGACGTATGGCAGGGTCTTGAGCGCCACTTCCGGCCGTAATGTCTCGGCCGTAAGCCCGTAGCCTTTTCGTACGGAGATCCCGTGACCGCCTTCGCCCCCGACTCGCTGGTCCTGAACCGCAAGCTGCCGCTCTGGTATCAGGTCTCGCAGTCGCTGCGCGCCTCGATACTGGGCCGCACGCCCGACGCCTCGCTGCGGCTGCCCACCGAGGAGCAGCTCGCCGCCCACTACGGCGTGAGCGTGCTGACCATGCGCCAGGCCCTCAAGGAGCTGGAGGAGGAGGGCCTGATCAGCCGGCACCGGCGGCGCGGGACCTTCATCGAGCCGGGCGCACGGCGGTCCACCCCGCGCCGGCTGCTCGGCTCGATCGACGCGATCGTGGCCCAGCAGTCGGGCGAGCGGACGACGGTCCTCGGGCACGGCGCTGAGCCGGTGACCGGGGAGCTCACGGAGTACTTCCCGGACGTGCCGGAGATCGTGGCGTACCGCCGGCTGCGCAGCGACGGGGAGAGCGGCGAACCGACGAACTGGGCGGAGAACGCGGTCCGGCCCGAGCTCGCCGCCACGATCGACCCGGCCGACCTGGAGCGCTGGCCGATGACGAAGGTGCTGCGGGACGTCGTCGGGGTGCGCATCAGCCGCATCACGGACACCGTCGAGGCCCGCCTCGCGGACCCGGAGACGGCGGGCCTCCTCCAGGTCCCGCTGCTCTCCCCGATCCTCCACTACACCGGCGTCACCTACGACGAGGACGGCCGCGTCGTCGACGTGGCCCGCATCCGCTACCGCGGCGACCGCTTCTCCTTCACGGTCACGGTGGAAGCGCACTGACGCCCGCGGGACGGCGGTGACTGCCGGGCCCTGGCAGGGCCCGGCGGCGACACGCTGCCGGAGCCGGACTCTCACCCTCCGGCCCCCGCCGTGTCAGGCTGGCGGCGGGGGGGGATCAGATGAGGCACCTGCCTTTCTTCCGCTGGGTCCTGACGGTCGGCGTCACGCTCTTCGTGTGTTCGGCGTGGCTGTACGCGACCGAGTCGGACACGGAGCAGCCCGCGACGCGCCAGATCGACCTGGCGGTGGTCCACGAGAAAGCCGACGGCACCTGCCGGGTCCGGTGGAGCGATCCGTACGAGAAGAAGACGCGCGAGGGGCCGTACCACTGCGACGCCGGCCGGAGCGACAGCCTCAAGGCGCCGAACCACGGGGACAGCCGGGGCTACGGCTGGGCGTCCGGGTTCATGTACACGGAAGGGCCGGACCGGGGGGACCTGTACGACGTCGAAGCCCCCGTGGAGGAGGACCTCTCCACCGCGGACACCCTCCTGCTGCTGGGAGTGCTGCTCATCCTGACCGGGCTGGTCGGCGGGAACCTCCGCGCCCTCCCCCGGGTCCTCGGCGTGGAGGCGCGGCTCGTGCGCCGCGCGATCCGGCTGGCCGAGGCCGCCGGGTGGGCGTCCGAGGACTACGCGCGGGCGGTGGACGCGGTGCGGGACGCCGGCCGGCGGGGGGAGCTCGGCGCGGCGCCCGACCCCGAACTGGTCCGCGCCCTGTGGGTGCTGCGAGAGGCCGGACCGCAGGCGCACGAGGCGGCGGCGATCGCCCGGGGGCTGGCGGACCGACTGCGCCCGCTGCTGGAGCAGGCGGCTCCCGCCGCCGGTCTCGGCAACAGGCTCCAGGCCGGGCCGACGGCCCGCGCCGACGCCGAGGCCGCGGTCGCCGAGCTGCGCCGGCTGCTGGCCGACGCCGAACGGCAGGGTCTGCGGGAGCGGTTCGCGCAGACCTCGGTCGACCTGCTCCGGGGGCAGGACACCGACCGGGCCGCGCTCGCGGCCGGGGCGGACTTCGAGCGGGACCCCGAGGAGTACCGCCGTCTCCTGGAGGACCTCGTGCCGCTCGAACCGGCGACCCGGCCGGAGCCCCCGCGGCGCCGCCGGTGGCGCCGCTGACGGGTCCGCCTCGGCGCGGTCGGCGCTGGCCCCGCACTGACGGCGCTCGTTAGCATGCGGGGCGTGACGGAAGCCCCCGGTACTGTCGACGACGCGCCCCTGCTCGACGAGCTGATGCCGTGGTCCGTGGCCCCGCTGCGGTTCGGGCGGTCGTGGGTCGTCGCGCCCGACGCCCGTACGCTGCGGACCCGCTGGGACCGGCTGGTGGCCGCCGAGGGCGCCGAGCGGGAGGCGCTGTTCCGGCCGAGCAGGGCGCGGACCCAGGCGAGCGCGGTGGGGGCGCTGCCCGGGCAGCGGACCGGGACCACGCGGTTCGCGCGCGAGTCGGGGCCGTGTCCGGAGCCGGTGCGGGTGGCGCACGGGCCGTTCGACGAGCAGTGGCTGCTGCCGGACCACCGGCTGATCGACACCGCCCGCCCCGAGCTGTGGCGGGTCGCCGGGGAGCCGCAGCTCTTCGCCGTCGAGCAGGGGTACGTGCCGGGGGCATCCGGTCCCGCGCTCCTGGTGACGGCCGCGCTGCCGGAGGGCCGTTCCCCGGCGGGCCGACCGGGCCGCGTCCGGCCGCTGTTCCGGCGTCCCGGGGGCCGGGAGCCCAATCTCGCGCCCGGTCTGCTCGACTTCCTCGGGAAGCGGTACGGGTGCGAGGTCGGCGCCCGTGACTGGCTGGCGTGGACGGTGGCGGCCGCCCTCCCCTCCCCCGCCGGGTGCCGTGTCCCGCTCCCCGGGGACCCGGAGGCGTGGGCGGCGGGCGTGGCGCTCGGCCGGGACCTCGCCGACGTGCAGCTGCGCGGCGCCCTGAGCGGGACGAGGCCCCGGCTGCCGGGCGGGCGCCGGCCCTATGTGCGGGCGGCGGTCCCGGCGCGGCCGGCGGCGCTGGCGTACGACTCCGAGGCCGAGGTCCTCGACGTCGGCGGGGGCCTGATCTCCCCCGTACCGGCGGAGGCCTGGGAGTACCGGGTCGGCGGGGTGCGGGTCCTGGAGCAGTGGTTCGCGCACCGGACGGCCCCGGCGGAGCCGGGCTCCCTGGAGGCGATCGGGCCGGCCTCCTGGCCGCAGGAGTGGACCTCGGAGCTGCTCGACCTGGTCACCGTGCTCGCGCTGCTCGGGGCGCGGGAGCCGGAGCGGGCCGCCTTCGCCGAACGGGCGGTGGGCAGGGAGGAGCTGCGTGCGGCCGGCGTGCTGCCGCCGCCGGACCGGTCCCGCCGCCCCGCGTCCGTGCTGGACCATCAGGAGGAGGGCCCGGAGGGCCAGTTCATGCTGCTCTGATCAGGTGCCCGGCGCGAAGGACTCCAGCAGGCGGGCGATCGTCATCGCGAAGATCTCGTCCGGGTCGACGGGGGCCGCCGGGGACTCGGCGAGCAGTCCCGCCAGGTGCGGGTAGCGGCCGCTCGCCACCTGCCCCATGAGGTAGGCGCCGCGCACCGCCTGCTCCTCCGCCTCGGACCAGGGCAGTCCGCGGGCCCGCTCGGCGATGGCCTGCTCGTTGGCGACGGTCGCCATGACCGTGCCGTTGACCATGGCGATCAGCTGCATCTTCAGCCCGGCGGGCGCGTCCAGCGGGGCGAGGCAGCCGAGGCACCACTCCAGGAAGCGCAGGGCGTTGGGGCTGAAGCCGTAGGCGGTGGTCATGATCCGGGCCAGCCAGGGGTGGCGGTACATGATCGCGCGGCTCTGGTGGGCGATCGCGGTCATGTCGGCGCGCCAGTCGCCGCTGGGCTCCTCGGGGAGCTCGTACTCTCCGCTGACCGCGTCGACCATCAGCTCGTACAGGTCCTCCTTGCGGGGGACGTAGTTGTAGAGCGACATGGTGCCGCAGCCCAGTTCGGCGGCGACGCGGCGCATGGAGACCGCGTCGATGCCGTCCGCGTCGGCGATGCGGACGGCGGCGTCCACGATGTCCCGCCGGCTGTACGCCGGTTTGGGGCCGCGCCCCGTGCGCTCGGGCCGCGCCCAGATCACTTCCGGTACGGCCGCTCGGCCCGCCATGGATCATCACCTCGCTCCCCATCGTAGTTACGTACGCCGTACGTAGTGGGGTATGGTCGCGCCATGACGACTACGTACGCTGTACTTAGTGAAGGCCTGCGGAAGCGTTACGGCGACGTCCACGCCCTCCGCGGCCTCGATCTCGCCGTCCCCGAGGGCACGGTCTGCGGCGTCCTCGGCCCCAACGGCGCCGGCAAGACCACCGCCGTCCGCGTCCTCACCACCCTGGTCGCGCCCGACGCGGGCAGCGCGCTGGTCGCGGGCCACGACGTGGTGCGCGACCCGGCGGGGGTACGGAAGCGGATCGCGGTCACCGGGCAGTACGCCTCCGTCGACGGCGACCTCACCGGCGCCGAGAACCTGCGCCTCTTCGCGAAGCTGCTCCGCGCCCCGCGCACCCGCGCCGACGAACTCCTGGAGCGCTTCGGCCTCACCGCGGCCGCCGGACGGCCCGCCCGCACCTACTCCGGCGGCATGCGCCGCCGCCTCGACCTGGCCGCGAGCCTGCTCGTGCCGCCGCGGGTGCTCTTCCTCGACGAGCCCACGACCGGGCTCGACCCGCACAGCCGCAACGGGATCTGGGACGCCGTACGGGAGTTGGCCGACCAGGGCACGACCGTGCTGCTGACCACGCAGTACCTGGAGGAGGCCGACCGGCTCGCCGACGACATCGTGCTGATCGACGAGGGGCGGGCCGCGCAGCGCGGCACCCCGGCCGAACTGAAGGCGCTCGTCGGCAGCTACGCGGAGGTCGTCGTCGCCGGGCCGTCCTCCCTCGAGGCGGCCGCGGCCGTCCTCGACCAGCTGACCGGCTCGGCACCCGTCCTGGACGCCGAGCGGCGCACGGTCGGCGCGGTGACCACGGACACCACGCTCACCCTCCCCCGGATCGTCCGCGAGGTCGACGCGGCCGGGGTCCACATCGTCGACGCCTCCCTGCGCCCGCCCACCCTCGACGAGGTGTTCCTGCGCCTCACCGACCGGAAGGAGCTCATCCCGTGAGCGCCCTCGTGCACGACGGGACCGCCGTCCTCGGCCGCCACCTCCAGCGGATCAGGCACGCGCCCGCGATCACGGTCATGACCCAGACGATGCCGATCGTCTTCCTGCTCTTCTTCGGATACGTCTTCGGCAGCGCGCTCGCCGTCCCCGGCGCCGAGTACCGGGCCTATCTGGTGCCCGGCATCCTCGTGGCGACGGCGGCGGGCGGCCTGATGACGGGCATGCTCCAGGCCGCGCAGGACGCGCACCGGGGCATCACGGACCGCTTCCGGTCCATGCCCGTGAGCCGGGCCGCCGTCCCCCTCGGGCAGGCCCTCGCCGACCTGCTCGCGAACGCCGTCGGCACGGTCCCGCTGATCCTCGTCGGCCTCGCCATGGGCTGGCGGATCGAGGGCACGCTCCCCGAGGCCCTGGGCGCCTTCGGCCTGCTGCTCCTCCTCCGCTTCGCGACGACCTGGATCGGCATCCTGCTCGGCCTCGTCTCGAAGAGCGAGGAGGCCGCCGGGCAGCTGGGCAGCGCCGCCTTCATGCTGCCGCTGCTCTCCAACGCGTACATCCCCACCGACGGCATGCCCGGCTGGCTGCGGACGGTCGCCGAGTGGAACCCCCTCTCGGCGGTCACCACGGCCGTGCGGGACCTCTTCGGCAACGCGCCGGTCCCGGCGGACGCGGCCTGGCCGGTGGCCCACCCGGTCGCGGGCTCCCTGCTCTGGTCGCTCGGCCTGATCGCCGTCTTCGCCCCGCTCGCGGTGCGCCGGTACGCCCGGGGGTGACGCACCCCCTGATGACAGGAGGCTCACCGGCACGGTAGGCAGGACGGTCATGAGCACCCAGCCACTCCCCCTCGCCGGAGTCACCGTCGTCGCCGTCGAACAGGCCGTCGCCGCGCCCTTCGCCACCCGCCAGCTCGCCGACCTCGGCGCCCGCGTCGTCAAGGTCGAGCGCCCCGACGGCGGGGACTTCGCCCGGGGGTACGACACGGCCGCCCGGGGCCTCGCCTCCCACTTCGTGTGGTGCAACCGGGGCAAGGAGTCGGTGGCGGTCGACCTCAAGGACCCGCGGGGCCTGGCGCTCGTCCGGAAGCTGGTGGCCGGCGCCGACGTCTTCGTGCAGAACCTGGCGCAGGGCGCGGCAGCCCGCCTCGGTCTCGACGCCGCCACCCTGTGCGCCGCGCACCCGAGGCTGATCGCGGTGGACGTCTCGGGGTACGGGGCGGAGGGGCCGTACGCGCACAGGCGGGCGTACGACATGCTCGTCCAGTGCGAGGCGGGGCTCGTGTCGGTGACCGGCACGCCCGGACAGCCCGTCAAGTCCGGGATCCCGGCCGCCGACATCGCGGCCGGGATGTACGCCTTCTCCGGCGTCCTCGCCGCCCTCGTCCGGCGCGGCACGACCGGCCGGGGCGGCCCGGTGGAGGTCTCCCTGCTCGACTCTCTGGCCGAGTGGATGGGGCATCCGCTGCACCACGGGTTGCACGGGGGCACTCCCCCGGCGCGCACGGGGCTCGCGCACGCGGTGATCGCCCCGTACGACGCCTATCCGACGGCGGACGGCGGCCTGGTCCTGCTCTCCGTGCAGAACGACCGGGAGTGGCGGCGGCTCGCCGAGCAGGTCCTCGGCCGTCCCGAACTGGCCGACGACCCCGGCTTCGCGACGAACACGGCGCGGGTGGCGGGGCGCGCGGCGACGGACGAGGCGGTCGCGGCGGCGCTCGCACCGCTGACGGCGGCGGAGGCCCTGGCCCGGCTCGACGCGGCGGGCGTCGCCTGCGCCCGGCTCAACTCGGTCGCGGAGCTCGCGGACCACCCGCAGCTGACGGCCCGTGACCGCTGGCGGGCGGTGGAGTCGCCGGTGGGACCGCTGCGTTCACTGCTGCCGCCGATCGTGTTCCCGGACGCGCCGGAGCCCCGGATGGACCGGATCCCGGCCCTCGGCCAGGACACGGACGAGGTGCTCGCCGAGCTCGGGGTGCCGGAGGCGGAGCTGAAGGAGCTGCGCGGCGCGGGCGTGATCGCCTGACGGGGAGCGGGACGGCGGTCACCGCCGTACGGGGGCACGCGCCGCCGTACGGCACTCGGCCGGCTCCGGGCACGACGGAGCGCCGGACGGGCGGGGACACGTCCGGCGGGGTCGTGGTCGGGGCCGTACGGGCGGCCGAGGTGTCGGGCTAGCGCCCCGCGCCGAAGAGCGAGCGGCGCAGGCGGCGGAGCGGGGCGAAGAGCGAGACCCGCGCGCTGCGGCTGCGGTGGCTGTGCACCGGCACCTCGCGCGTGCGCGTCGTCAGTTCCCGCATGAGCAGGGTCGCCTCGGCCACCTCGCGCTGAGGCAGGGCGGGGCCACCGAGCACCGCGAGATGGCGGTCCAGCCGCGAACTGGTCGCGCTGCTCCCGCAGGTGATGGCAGGCACACGCGGCCTGCTGCGCATTGCTATCTGTTCCATGTCACTCCCCACCCGTACAAGGGCACCCGACCCGGGCAGGTTAACCCTATCGCCCCATCGCGACACCCGTGTATCCCGGCGGCGGGATTCACCGCACCCGTACGGGGGTTGACGGTCACTGTACGAATCCATCTGATTCCAGGGCGAGTTGGACAGCGATCGAACACCTGCCGAACCGCCACGAACCATCCTGCACTCCGGACCGCCGGCGGCGGACGCACGAGCGGGTGTGATCTCCACCACCAAGATCGTCCGGACCGGCGGACGAGGGACCCGCGCAGGACCGGGGCCGGGCGGACGCCCCTCGGCTACCGTGGATCCATGACGGTGATCGCGGGTCGTTACCGGCTGCTCGACGTCCTCGCCGAGGGGGCGACGGGCACCGTCTGGCGCGCCCTGGACGAGACGGACCGCCGCGAGGTGGCCCTCGAGGAGTTCCGGGCCCCGGCCGGGCTGCCGGCGGACGAGGTGCCCCTGCTGTACGCGCGCCGGGAGCGCGAGGCGCGGGCCGCCGCCCGGATCTCCCACCCCTCCGTCGTACGGGTCCTCGGCGTGGCCACCGAGGACGGCCGGCCCTGGGTCGTGACGGAGCTCGTCCGCGGCCTCACCCTCGCGGAGACCCTCGACGCGGACGGCCCGCTGCCCCCGCGCGAGGCCGCGCGCGTCGGCGCCGAGGTCCTGGCCGGTCTGCGGGCCGCCCGGGCGGCGGGCGTACCGCACCGGGGCGTGGCGCCCGGGCAGGTGCTCCTCGCGAACGACGGGCGGGTCGTCGTCACCGGCTTCTGGGGCGCGCCGGACGACGGCCCGGGCCCCGAGGCGGATCTGCGCTCCCTCGGGGCGCTCCTGGAGGCGGCGGCCGGCGGCCGGTCCGGACCGCTGGGCGCCGTGATCGACGAGCTGACGGGCGAGGAGCTCGCCGTGACGGCCGATCAGGTCGAGGACGAGCTGCGCAGGACGGCGGCGGGCGGCGGGCGCGCGACGGCGGAGGCTTCCGCCCCGGACCGCACCGACCGGAGCAACCGGGGAGACCGGACCGACGGGGGCGAGGACGGCGGCGGGACGCGGGCCGGGGCCCCGCCGGCGCCCTCCCCGCGGACGGGGCCGGCACGGACGGCGCCCCGGCGGGGGCCCGTCCTGGTGGCCGGGATCGTCGGGGCGCTGCTGATCGCGGGTGCGTTGACGTATCAGGCGGTACGGGACGACGGACCGGGCACCGGACCGGGGCCGGGCGGCGCCACGAGCACCGCTCCGGCGACGCCCGGCGGGCCGGCTACAGCGCCCCGTTGAGCGAGGGCAGGTAGCCGCCGGACTGTCCGGCGGCGGTCGGGTGGTACGACTCGCCGATGTTGAGCCAGTTGACGCTGTGCAGCCAGGACGAGCTGGAGCAGATCTCGTGTCCGGTGAAGGCGGGGACGACGCTGGCGAAGGTGAAGCCGTGGTCGGCCGCGCGCTTGGCGGTGGCCGCGTTGAGGTAGTCGGAGGCGTTGTTGATGGCGCTGCGCTCGGTCTCGCTCAGACCGGCGATGCAGCTGCCGCCCAGCTGGTAGAAGCGCGGGTAGCCGAGGACGACGACATGGGCGGAGGGCGCCTTGCCGCGGATGGCGTCGTAGACGGCGTCGAGCTTGCCGGGGAGCGTGCTGTCCACGTAGGCCTTGGCCTGATTCACACGGTTGATGCAGGTGGATTCGGACTGGAGCACACAGGTCGTCATGACGTCGGCGAAACCGGCGTCATTTCCCCCGATCGTGATGGAGACCAGGTCGGTGGCGGCCGAGAGGGGGCCGAGCTGATTCGCGGTCACATCACCCGTTCGGGCGCCCGAGCAGGCGGTGAAGGCGAACGAGGAGGGGGCGTTCGCGTTCTTCCACAGGACCGGGTACGCCTTCGTGGAGCGCTTGCAGTCGCCACTGGCGCTGTCGTAACTCCCGGAGCCGACACCGGAGGAGTACGAGTCCCCCAGGGCCACGTAGTCGAGTGCGGCGGTCTCGGCCGCCTGGGCCGCGCCCGCCCCGGTGAGGGCGAGGACGGCACCGAGGAGCAGTGAGGACGAGAGGACGGCGAAGCGGGGCAGTCTCATGAAACCTCCCTGTAGCAGGATCTCTGCGTTACCAGGTAGTAGCATCGGATCGGCCCGACCGGAAGTGTTCATGTCAAAACTGGGGGTGAATGCGCGCCGATCCTCCGTCAGGGACCGTCGAGATCAAGCCACTTCAGGAAGCGGCACCGCCCCGCTCGCGGTGACCGCAAAACCCGGTGCGCGGCCCCGCCCCGTGTCGGATCATGAGCGACATGCCTGACACCCCCGCCGTACCGCCCACTTCGCAGCCGGCGCCGCCCGCGCCACTGCCCGTCATCGTCAACCTCGACGACAGCGACTCGCCGGGGGACGTCCTGGACGCGCTGTTCCTCGACCGGTTCGCGACCGGGGAGCAGCCGCACGCGCACGGCACCACCCTGGACCGGGCGAAGCCCGACGCGACGCTGCTCCCGGAGGGGGCGCGGGTGCTGCGGGCCGCGAGCGACGACGACCGCAGTTCGGTGCTCGCCGAGGGCGAGGGCTGGACGATCCTCTCCTCCCGCTGGAACCGGCGTGCGGACGTGACCGTCACGGCGACCGACCCGGAGCTGGCGAAGCGGATCCTCGCCGAGGCCACGGACGGGGCGAAGGACGAGCCGGAGCCGGAACCCGACGACGTGTCGATGGGCTTCTGGTACGTGGCTCCGCAGCGCGGCCCGCGCCGGATGACCCGCCGGATCAGCGCCGGGACCTGGGACGAGGTGCGGCCCAACTACTCGGCGCCGGTGGCCGACGCGATGGACCGGCTGATGAAGGTGACCCCGGAGGACATCACCGGCCGGCTCCTGCTGCTGCACGGCCCGCCCGGCACGGGCAAGACCTCGGCGGTGCGGACGCTGGCCCGGGCGTGGCAGGACTGGTGCCAGGTGGACTGCGTGCTCGACCCGGAGCGGCTCTTCAACGACATCGGCTATCTGATGGACATCGCCATCGGCGAGGACGACGGCACGTCGAAGGAGCGCTGGCGGCTGCTGCTCCTGGAGGACTGCGACGAACTGATCCGCGGTGGCGCCAAGCACACCGCGGGGCAGGCCCTGTCACGGCTCCTCAATCTGACGGACGGACTCCTCGGCCAGGGGCGCAACGTCCTCGTCGGGGTCACCACCAACGAGGACCTGGAGCGGCTCCATCCGGCGGTGGTCCGGCCGGGCCGCTGCCTGGCCCGCATCGAGGTCGGGCCGCTGAGCCGGGCCGAGGCGGTGGAGTGGCTCGGCCGCGAGGAGGACGTGCCGCGCGAGGGCGCGACGCTGGCGGAGCTGTTCGCCCTGCGCCGCGGCACGCCCTCCACGGACCTCCCGGAACCCCGCACGGCGGGGGCGGGCCTGTACCTCTAGACCTGTACCTCTAGACCTGTACCTCCAGGCCTGTCTTCCAGGTTTGTCCTCTGGGCCTGTCCTCCAAGGCCGTGTCTCCAGGACCGTGCGGCCCCGTCAGTCGTCGTACGCCGCCCGCAGGGCCTCGTTCAGCGCCGCCTCCGCGGCCTCGCGGCTGAGGCCGAGACGACGGGCCTCCTCGGCGTACTGGGCGGCGGCGGTGGCGGCCCGGCGGGTCGCCGCGTCGCCGGCGGCGGCGACGAAGGTGCCGTGGCGTCCGCGCGTCTCGATGACCCCGTCCGCCTCCAGGGCCTTGTACGCCTTGGCGACCGTGTTCGCGGCGAGGCCCAGCTGCTCCGCGAGCCCCCGTACCGTCGGCAGCTTGTATCCGACCGGCAGTCTGCCCGACCGGGCCCGCTCCGAGATCTGGGCTCGCAGTTGTTCGTAGGGAGCGGTGGTGGATCCGTGGTCCACGGCGATGGTGAGTGTCACCCCGCCGATTCTGCCCCCACGCCACCGGAAAATGGGAGGCGGCGGTGCGTCCCGCGCCCGTAGCGTGCCACCACATGACTGCGATCGTCCGTGATGTACGGCCCGAGGACGCCGAGGGTTTCGCCCGGGTCCGCCGGGCAGCACTGCCGTTCATGCTCGCGACCGCCGAGCAGGTCGCGTACGACTGGGCGCACGCCCATCCCGACAGCCACGCCCGTCCGCTGGTCGCCGTGACCGGGGACGGCACGATCATCGGGACGGCGCAGCTGAGGATCGCCCATGACGCCCCGGAGCCCGGAATCGGCTCCGTCAACGTGTACGTGGACCCCGCGCACCTGGGGCGGGGAGCCGGGACGCTGCTGCTTCGCGCCGCCGAGGAGCACGTGGAGGAGCGGGGCGCGCGGACGCTGTACAGCTGGGTGCTGGACACGCCGGAGGACCGGGCCTGGGCCGGGCGGCGGGGCTACTCCCCCAGCCGCTCCGCCCACTTCCTGCGGCTCGACCTCGCGCGGGCCGCACTGCCGCCGCTCCAGGACCCGCCGGCCGGTGTCGAGCTGCGCACGGCCGAGGACTTCGCGGCCGATCCCCGGCCGCTGTTCGAGCTGGACGCGGTGACGACGGCGGACGAGCCGGGCGACGTGGGCACCGAGCTGGACGACTACGCGCACTGGCGGGAGACGACCTGGGAGCATCCGCTGCTCGACCGGGCGCTGACGACGGTCGCGGTGGTGGACGGGGTGCCGGCGGCGTTCACCGCGGCGCAGACGGACGGTCTGGGGCGGTACTGCTCCGGGATGACCGGCACCGCGCCGGCGTACCGGGGCCGGGGGCTCGCGAAGCTGGCCAAGACCGCCTCCCTGCACCGGGCGAGGGCCGCGGGCTGCGTGGAGGCGTTCACGAGCAACGACGCCGGCAACGGACCGATGCTGGCGATCAACACATGGTTCGGTTACGAGATCGGCGCGACGGAGGTACGGCATGTCCGGACGATCGGTTGAGATCACCCTGACGAAGGCGGGGCGGACGAAGATCCGCTACCCGGCGGAGGTGCTCACGGAGGAGGGCGCCCGGCTGTCGGTGCGCGCCCCGTGGGCGGCCGAGGGGGTGCGGGACTTCGGCTTCGTGCGGTTCGAGCCGGGTGACGTGTTCGTGGAGCACTACTGGCGCGACCGCTGGTTCACGGTCAAGGAGGTGTGGTCGGCCGACGGCGCCCTGAAGGGCTGGTACTGCGACATCACCCGGCCGGCCGTGATCGACGGCTCCGGGGTGGTGGTCGAGGACCTGGACCTGGACCTGTGGGTGTCGGCGGACGGCAGCGAGGTGCTGCGGCTCGACGAGGACGAGTTCGCGGCGAGCGGCCTCGCCGCCTCCGACCCGGAGGCGGCGGCCCGTGCCGTGGTGGCCCTCGACGAGCTGGAGCTGCTCGGCCGGGAGGGCCTGATCGGCCTGCTGGCCTAGCGCAGTTCGACGTCCGCCTGCTCCTCGGCGAGGGAGCCCGGCAGGGGCAGGCCCGACGCGCCGGCCGTGAGCTGCACGAGGGTGGCCTCGACGCGGGCGGCGCCCGGGCGGTAGGCGGGTTCCTTCACGACGGCGCTGTTGGACCAGGTGTGGAGGTGTCCGTCGCAGACGGCGCGGGTGCCGCCGATGCCGGTGGAGCGGCTGTCCTGCTTGAGGGTGGAGCTGACGAAGACGGGTCCTTCGCTGTCGTCGAGGCAGCGGTACGTGCCGGAGACGGTGACCGTGCTGTCGGCGGCGACGGTGCCGTACGCGTCGACGGTGAGGCCGTCGACCCCTTCCGCGTGGGCGAGAGGGGCCACGGCGGCGGTGAGCAGGGCGGCTGCGGCGAGGACGAGTCGGACGCGCATGGGTGGGGGTCCCTTCGGGGGTGGGGGGAAGGTGCTGCCCGCCAGGGATACCGGATCCGGCCGCCGACTGTCCGAATCTCACCCCATCGACGGCGAGTTGGAGGCCGGTACGCATACCGTCGTACGGGTCGTACGGGTCGTACGGGTCGTACGGGTCGTACGGGTCGTACGGTCAGTGCGGGGCGCGCCGGGCGGTCACCTTCCTCACCAGCGGCCAGGCGAGGAGCAGCAGGACGACCGTGTAGACGGTGACCGAGAACGGGGTGTTCACCAGGCCGGTCAGTGAGCCGTCGCTGATCTGGAGGGCGCGGCGCAGCTGCTGTTCGGCGGCCGGGCCGAGGATGACGCCGATGACGGCCGGCAGCACCGGAAGGCCGTAGCGCCGCATCCCGAGGCCGATCAGCCCGATGACGAGCAGCACGATCAGGTCGAGTGCCTCGCCGCCCACCGCGTACGCGCCGACGGCGGCGAAGAAGAGGATGCCGGCGTACAGGTACGGGCGCGGGATGCGCAGCAGCTTGGCCCAGACGGGGGCGAGCGGCAGGTTGAGCGCGAGCAGCAGCAGCATGCCGACGAACAGCGAGGCGATCAGGCCCCAGACCAGTTCCGGTTCCCGCTCGAAGAGCAGCGGGCCGGGCTGGATCCCGTACTGCTGGAACGCGGCCAGCATCACGGCGGCGACGGCGGTCGTGGGCAGCCCGAGGGTCAGCATGGAGACGAGCGTGCCGGCGGCGGAGGCCGAGGCCGCGGACTCGGGGCCGGCGACGCCCTCGATGGCGCCCCTGCCGAACTGGTCCTTGTGCTTCGAGAGCCGCTTCTCCGTGACGTACGAGAGGAAGGTCGGGATCTCCGCGCCGCCGGCCGGGATCGCGCCGAACGGGAAGCCGATGAGGGGACCGCGCAGCCAGGACTTCCAGGTCCGCCGCACGTCGTCCCTGCCGAGCCAGGGACGGCCGACGGGGATGGCCTCGCCCGCCGCCCGGCGCAGGTGCGCGGCGACCCACAGGGCCTCGCCGATCGCGAAGAGGCCGACCGCGACGATGACGACGTCGATGCCGTCGGCGAGCTGGAGCGAGCCGAAGGTGAGGCGCTGCTGCCCGGTCATCTGGTCGAGGCCGACCAGGCCGATGGTGAGGCCGATGAGCAGCGAGGCGAGGCCGCGGATGCGGGAGGAGCCGAGGACGGAGGTCACCGCGATGAAGGCGAGGACCATGAGGGCGAGGTAGTCGGGGGCGCCGATGTCGACGGCGAGCGCGGCGACGGTCGGGGCGAGGACGACGAGCAGGGTCGTGCCGATCATGCCGCCGGCGAAGTGGCCGATGGCGGCGGCCGCGAGGGCCTGTGCGCCGCGCCCGCCCTTGGCCATCGGGTTGCCCTCGATGGCGGCGACGACGGCCGCGCTCTCGCCGGGGGTGTTGAGGAGGATCGAGGTGGTGGAGCCGCCGAACATGGCGCCGTAGTAGATGCCGGCGAACATGATGAACGCGCCGGTCGGTTCGAGGCCGTAGGTCACCGGGAGCAGCAGGGCGACGGCCATGGCGGGGCCGATGCCGGGCAGGACGCCGATGGCGGTGCCGAGGAGCACGCCGACGGCGGCCCACAGCAGGTTCATCGGGGTGAGGGCGGTCCCGAAGCCGTCGATGAGGGAGTTCAGGGAATCCATGGGTCAGATCACTCCCATCAGCGGGCCGCCGGGCAGCGGGACGCCGAGCAGCTTGTCGAAGACGGCGTAGGTGAGGAGCGAGAGGACTGCCGCGATCAGCGGGTCGCGGTGGAGGTGGCGGCTGCCGAGGGCGTAGGCGGCGCCCCAGAAGAGGAGGGCGCCGGCGACCGGGAAGCCGAGGGGGCCGATGAGGACGGCGAAGGCGAGGAACACGCCGGCGAGGAGCAGGACGGTGCGCCAGTCGGCGGGTTCGGTCAGGTCGACGTCCTCGCCGCCCTCGGCCTCGCCCCGGCCGCCGCGCAGGACGTCGACGGTGAGGAGGACGGCGACGACGAGGAGGCCGCAGCCGACGACGAGGGGGACGGTGGCGGGGCCGACGGGGCCGCGTCCGGCGACGTCGGCGTCGAGGCCGAGGGCGTCGGCGAGGACGAGGACGCCGAGGAGGAACAGGAGGGTGCCGACGCCGAGTTCGGACCGCCCGCGCAACAGGGTCTTCACAGTCCCAGCTCCTTGAGGACGGAGCCGACCCGCCGGTCCTGCTCGGCGAGGAAGGTGCCGAAGTCGGCGCCGGGCAGGAAGGCGTCGTTCCAGCCGTGGGTCTTGAGCGACTCGCGCCACTGCGGGGAGCCGTGCAGCCCGGTCACGAGGGTGACGAGCTTGTCGCGCTCGGCGTCGGAGAGGCCGGGCGGGGCGACGATGCCGCGCCAGTTGGTGAACTCGGTGTCGAGGCCGGCCTCGCGGAGCGTGGGGGCGTCGAGGCCGGGGACCCGCTTCGGTCCGGTGACGGCGAGGAGGCGCAGCTCCCCCGCCTTGATCTGGTCGAGGTACTCGCCGACGCCGGAGACGCCGAAGCCGACCTTGTTCCCGAGGATGGAGGCGAGGAGTTCGCCGCCGCCGTCGAAGGGCACGTAGTTGACGTCCTTCGGCGCGATCCCTGCGGCCTGCGCCATGAGCATCGGGGCGAGGTGGTCGGGGCCGCCGGGCGAGGAGCCGCCGCCGACGGGCAGCTTGCCGGGGTCCTTCTTCCAGGCCGCGAGCAGCTCCTGGACCGTCCTGTACGGGGAGTCCTTGCCGACCACGACGATGTCCTGCTCCTCGGTGAGCCGGGCGATCGGGGTGGTGTCGGCGAGGGTCCTGGGCGTCTTGTTGGTGTGGACGGCGCCGACGACGCCGAGGCCCATGGACATGGCGAGGCGGCCGTTGCCGCGTTCGCCGACGAGCCGGGTGAGGCCGACGGTGCCGCCCGCGCCGGGCAGGTTGAAGACCTCGACGTCGCCGGTGAGGCCGGCTTCCTCGGCGTTCTTCGCCGCGGTGCGGGCGGTGATGTCGTAGCCGCCGCCGGGGGTGTTGGGGACCATGAGGCGCAGGCCGGGTATCGCGGTGCCGGTGTCGGAGCCGGTGCCCGCGGTGAGCAGCGGTGGGCCCACGAGCACCAGGAGGGCCGCCCCGAGGAGGGCGAAGGGGGTGCGCAACCGCACGTGTGCCGCCTCTCAGACAGGAGGGTTGGGGATGTGAGGTGGCCCACATGTTGCCCTCGTGCGATGAAGCTGTCTCCCTTCCGCAATCAACGGACGTTGTGGTCCTTGTGGTCGGGACCTAGCGTGGGTCGGCGTGACGAAGGTGCTGGTCGTGGACGACGACTTCATGGTCGCCAAGCTGCACTCCCGCTATGTCGCGGCGGTGCCGGGCTTCACCGTGGCCGGGGTCGCGCACAGCGGTGCCGAGGCGCTCCGCGCGGCCGAACGGCTCCGCCCCGACCTGGTGCTCCTCGACGTCTTCCTGCCCGACATGGACGGGGTCCGGGTGCTGCGGGAGCTGCGCGCGGCCGGTCTGGGCATGGACGCGCTCTTCATCACGGCGGCGCGGGACGTGAACACGATCCGCTCGGCACTGCGCGCCGGGGCCCTGCACTACCTGATCAAACCGTTCACCCAGGCCGCCCTGCACGAGCAGCTCCGCCACGTCGCCTCCCTCCGCTCCCGCCTCGCCGAACTCGACGAGGCCCGCCAGGAGGACGTCGACCAGATCTTCGGCACCCGCCCCCGCGGCTCCCGCGAACTCCCCAAGGGCCTCGCCCCCCACACCGCCGACCTCGTCGACTCCGTCCTCCGCGCCCACCCCGAGGGCCTCTCCGCCACCGAATGCGCCGAAGCCGGCTCCCTCTCCCGCGTCAGCGCCCGCCGCTACCTGGAGTACTTCGCGGAGACGGGCCGCGCGGAGGTCACCCTCCGGTACGGCGGGACGGGCCGACCGGAGCGGCGCTACCGGCGCCTGGGCTAGCCGTTCCTCAGCCGCCTCTTACCTGCGCCTTAACGCCTCCCTAAGGACCGCCGTCCGCCCTTCTTCCGCGGCTAGTTTGCTCGGCAACCCCCCACATCACCCTCGTGAAGGAGTTGTCCCCCCATGACCTCTCGCCGCACGGGCACGGCCACGGCCGCCGTCACCGCCGCCCTGGTCCTGTCCGGTCTCGCCGCCGCGCCCGGTGCCTTCGCGCACGGGTCGATGACCGATCCTGTGAGCCGGGTCGCGGCCTGTTACGCGGAGGGGCCCGAGGCGCCGAGGTCGGAGGCGTGCAAGGCGGCTGTGGCGGCGAGCGGGGCGCAGGCGTTCTACGACTGGAACGCGGTGAACATCGCGAACGCGGCGGGGCAGCACAGGCGGTTGATCCCGGACGGCAAGCTGTGCAGCGCGGGCAACGACAAGTACCGGGGGCTCGATCTGGCGCGGGCCGACTGGCCGGCGAGCCGTATGGCGTCCGGGTCGCACACCTTCCGGTACAAGGGGACCGCCCCGCACAAGGGCTCGTTCGCGCTGTACGTGACGAAGGACGGGTACGACCCGTCGAAGCCGCTGAAGTGGTCGGACCTGGAGGAGCGGCCGTTCGTGACGGTGACCGACCCGGGGATGCAGAACGGCGACTACGTGTTCCGGGGGACGGTGCCGAAGAAGTCGGGGCGCCATCTCATCTACTCGATCTGGCAGCGCTCCGACTCCCCCGAGGCGTTCTACACCTGCTCGGACGTGGTCTTCGGGCAGGACAGCGGCGGTACGGCCCCGGCGACGAAGGCCCCCGCCCCGACCGCGCCCGCCCCGACCGCCTCCGCGCCCACCGAGGAGCAGATCGCGGACGGCGCGGACAAGTCCACGGTCCAGCACGGCGGTCACGGCGGGCACGGGTCGACGCCCACCGCTCCGGCCTCTCCCCCCGCACCCGCTCCCGCCGCCGGTTCGGGTTCCGGGGTGGAGCTGGCGGAGACGGGCGGCGACGCCACCACCCCGTATCTGGCGGTCGGTGGCGCCGCCGTGCTCGCGCTCGGTGCGGCGGTGCTCTTCGGGACGGGCCGGCGGCGCCGGACCCGCGGCTAGCCGATCACCGAGAGGCAGGTGGTCGGCGTCGCGCGGGCCGGGTCGAGGGCGTTGGCGACCTCGTGGAAGGTGACCCGGTCCACCGTGCCGATGGCCACGTGCTCGGACAGGTCCAGCGCGCACTTGTCCTGGATGAGGACGTTGGTGACGTTCGGGCCGGTCAGGAACTGGGAGCGGTACGGGGTGACGACCTCGTCGTACTGGCTCGCGATGACGTGGTAGCGGACCCCGGGGACGGTGTCGCCGCCCTCGTTGAGCTTGGTGATGAAGGCCGAGCCGGCGATCTGGTCGGCGAGGCCCGGGGTCGTGGAGCTGATGGCGTCCTCGGCGCCGGGGAAGTACGGCAGGAGCTTGGTGAGGCCGAGCAGGGTGGTGCCGTGGTTGTCGGGGGCGATGCCGACGAGCGTGTTCACCTTCTCGGCCCCGCCGAGGAACTTGAGGTACCAGCGGGGCATCATGCCGCCCTGCGAGTGCCCGACGAGGTCGACCTCGGGGGCGCCGGTGGCGGCGAGGACCCGGTCGACGTAGGTGGAGAGCTGCCCGGCGGACGCGGCGATGGGGCCGAGCCCGTTGAAGAGGGGCACGCCCGGCAGCTGGCCGTAGTCGAGCGAGAAGACGCAGTAGCCCCGGTCGACCAGGTAGGGGGCGAGGGCGAGCCAGTTGTCGACGGAGTTCCCGAAGGTGCCGTGGACGAGGACGACGGGGCGCGGGTGCGTGGCGGACGGCCGGCAGGAGAAGTCGTTCCAGCCACGGCTGGGGGCGGTATCGGCCTGGGCGGCGACGGTGGGGGCGAGGGTGGCGGCGGCGGTGAGGAGCAGGACGGACAGCGCTCTGACCGCGCGCTTCCAGGACTTCGGGGGCAGCATCGGGCGATCTCCTTGCGGCTCAAGGGGAAGGTGGGGGTGCTGTGCCCTGCGGTCCGGACCACAAGTGGGGGATGCTCTCCAGCCAAGCTACGCACGGGTAGCCTGGCTGGGAAGTTACGCGTCGGTAAAAAGTGATGCGTCGTCACGCGGGGCGGCCGGGACACGAGTGCGCCTCGAGATTCCCGGACCGTCCGCGCGATGACCCGTTCGGCCCCGTCCCGCCTGCGGGAACATCCGCCGCCCCCGAGCCTGGGGGGCATGAGTCTCGTCGATGAACTGAAAAGCGCCGTCACCCCCCGGGCCGCCCTGCTCGTGGTCGGCGTCTTCGCCCTCCAGCTCCTGTTCATCGCCTCGTACGTCGGGGCCCTGCACCATCCGACGCCGAAGGACGTGCCCTTCGGCGTCGTCGCCCCGCAGCAGGTCTCCGCACAGCTCGTCGGGCAGCTGGAGAAGCTCCCCGGCTCGCCGGTCGACCCCCGGACGGTCGCCGACGCGGCCGCGGCGCGGGACCAGATCGTCAACCGGGAGATCGACGGCGCCCTGATCGTCGACGTCACCGGCCGCACCGACACCCTGCTCGTCGCCTCCGGCGGCGGCGCCGCGCTCTCCACCGCCCTGGAGAAGATCTTCACCACGGTGGAGGGCGCCCAGGGGCGCGCCGTGCGGACGGTCGACGTGGCCCCCGCCTCACCGGGGGACTTCAACGCGCTCTCGTCCTTCTACCTGGTCGTCGGCTGGTGCGTCGGCGGCTACATCTGCGCCGCGATCCTGGCGATCAGCGCCGGCTCCCGGCCCGCGAACCCGGAGCGCGCGATCATCCGCCTCGGGGCGCTGGCGCTCTACTCGATCCTCGGCGGTCTCGGCGGCGCGATCATCGTCGGCCCGATCCTCGGAGCCCTGCCCGGCAGCATCGCCGCCCTGTGGGGTCTGGGCGCCCTGGTGGTCTTCTCCGTCGGCGCCGCCACCCTCGCCCTCCAGTCCGTCTTCGGGATCGTCGGCATCGGCCTCGCGATCCTGCTGATCGTCATCATGGGCAACCCGAGCGCGGGCGGCGCGTACCCGGCGCCGATGCTGCCGCCGTTCTGGCGGGCGATCGGCCCGTACCTGCCGCCGGGCGCGGGCACCTGGGCGGCGCGCTCGATCGCGTACTTCAAGGGCAACGACATGACCGCCTCGATGCTGGTCCTCTCGGCCTGGGCGGTCGTCGGCGCCGCGGTCACGCTGGTGATGTCCTCGCTGAAGCGGAAGCCGAAGGCGGAGCCGATCGCCGGGGAGGTGGGCGAGGTACGGGCCTAGGCCCCGTGAGGAAGGCCCCCGCGACGGCGGGGGCCTTCTCCGTGCCCGGGTCCACGCGCCGTAGTACGCCCGGGTCATCAGCTCCTTCATCTCGTCGATCATCCGGCTTGGTCTTCTCGGCGGCGGTGACGACGTACGCGCCGAGCCGCTCGAACTCGGCGATGCCCTCCTCGGCGACGTTCCCGGCGCCGACGCCGAGGGCGGGCTTGCCGCACGAGTAGACGGCCTGAGCATCGCGTTCCCGCCGGTGGCGAGGATGGTGGAGACGCCCTCGTGGTGCATGAGGAGGCCGGTGGCCTCCATGGAGGGCTCCTCGATCCACTGCACGCACCCGGCCGGCGCACCGGCGGCGACGGCGGCGACGGCGGCGTCGCGGACGATCCGGGCGGCCTCGGCCGAGCACTTCTGCGCGGAGGGATGGAAGGCGAAGACGATCGGGTTGCGGGTCTTCAGGGCGATCAGCGCCTTGAAGACGGTCGTCGAGGTGGGGTTGGTGACGGGGGTCATCGCACAGATCACGCCGACGGGCTCGGCGGTCTCGGTGACGCCGTTCAGCTCGTCGCGGCGGATCACCCCGGCCGTCCGCAGACCGGCCATCGAGTGCGTGACGTGCTCGCAGGCGAAGAGGTTCTTCACGGCCTTGTCCTCGAAGAGACCGCGGCCGGTCTCCTCGACGGCGAGCCTCGCCGGCTCGCCGTGCGCTCCCAGCGCGGCGAGCGAGGCCTTCTTGACGATGTGGTCGACCTGCTCCTGGTCGAGGGTCTCGAACCGCTCCAGCGCCCCGAGGGCCCTTCCGGCGAGACCGTCCACCATCTGCGTCGCGTCCCTCGCAGGTCTCCTTCGCGAGTCCCTTGTCCCTCCCCTCCCGGTCGACACCCGCCGGTGGCGGGACGGGGCCGGGAAAGACCCCGGGACGAGGGCCGAAGGTCCTGAGGGGAGCGGTCCCTCCGGCCGGCCGCGAGGCCGCCGGAGGGACCGCTCGCAGGGAGGTCAGTAGACGTTGACCCCGTACGCGCTCAGTGCTTCCGTCACGGGCTGGAAGAAGGTCGTCCCACCGGTGGAGCAGTTGCCGCTGCCGCCGGAGGTGAGACCGATCGCCTTGCTGCCCGAGTAGAGCGGGCCGCCGGAGTCCCCGGGCTCGGCGCAGACGTTGGTCTGGATCAGGCCGTAGACGATCTCGCCGCCGCCGTAGTTCACGGTGGCGTTCAGACCGGTCACCGTGCCGCCGTGGATGCCGGTGGTGGAGCCGCGGCGGGTGACGGACATGCCGACGGTGGCGTTGGCGGCGCTGGTGATGTCGACGCTGCCGACCGTGCCGGACTTGGTCACCGAGGTGTTGGTGTAGCGCACGATGCCGTAGTCGTCGCCCGGGAAGCTCGACCCGGCGGTGCTCCCGAGCACGGTGCTGTGCGTGGAGTTGGACCACCAGGTCCCCGCGCCGTCGGTGCAGTGGCCGGCGGTGAGGAAGTAGTAGTTCCCCGCGCTGTCCTTGACGTTGAAGCCGAGCGAGCAGCGCCAGCTGCTCGCGTAGATGGCGTCGCCGCCGGAGATCAGCTTGTTGAACGTGCCGGGGGTGCGCTCGATGCGCAGCGCGCCCGCGTTGACCCCCGCCCGGTGCTTGATCTTCGCGATCTCGGCCGCGGAGACGGTGGAGTCGGCGGTGACGACGACCCGGCCGGTCGCGGTGTCGACGCGCCAGGCGGTGCCGGCGACGTCGGCGGCGAGGACGGCGTCGCCCGCGGCGGAGAGCTGGGTGGCGCTGAACGTCTGCGCGGAGTCGGCGTTCGCGGCGGGGACGCCGAGTGTCGCGGCGGCGGCGACGAGACCGGCGGTGAGGGCGAGCAGCCGGAACTTCTTCGTGGGGGTGGTGCGCCTGGTCCTCACTTCTTGTTCCTCCTGTGGGGGGGGGATCAGTGGGTGTCCGTGCGGGGATCACGCGGAAGGGATCACGCGGGGGGATCAGTACATGCTGACCTTGTACGCGGCGAGGGCCTCGGGCACCGGCTGGAAGAAGGTGGTGCCGCCCGTCCGGCAGTCGCCGCTGCCGCCGGAGGTGATGCCGAGCGCCTTGGTGCCGTCGTACATCGCGCCGCCCGAATCGCCGGGCTCGGCGCAGACGTTCGTCTGGATCAGGCCCTTCACGGTGCCGCCGCTGGAGTAGTGGACGGTGGCGTTGAGGCCGGTGACCGTGCCGCCGTGGGTGCCGGTGGTGGAGCCGGTGCGCTTGACGGACTCGCCCACGTAGGCGTCGGCGGCGGTGAAGCCGCCGGTGTGGGAGAGCGAGGCGTTGTCGTAGCGGACGAGGGCGTAGTCGTTGCCCGGGAAGCTGGAGTTGACGGTGGCGCCGATCAGGGTCGACTGCGCGGAGTTGGTGTACCAGGTCTTCGCGACGTTGCCGCAGTGGCCGGCGGTCAGGAAGTAGTACGTGGAGCCGCTGACCACGTTGAAGCCGAGCGAACAGCGGTAGCCGCCGCCGTAGATGGCGTCTCCGGCGCCGAGCAGGGGCTTGAGGACACCGGGGGTGCGCTGGACGCGGAGGGCTCCGGCGTCGGCGCCGGCCGCCTTCTGGATCTTCGCGAGGCCGGCGTCGGTGACGGTGGAGTCGGCGGTGACGACGACCCGGCCCGACGCCTGGTCGACGTACCAGGCGGTGCCGCCGACCCCGGCGGCCTCGACGGCGGCGTCGGCGCGGGCGAGCTGGGCGGCTCCGGCGGGGCCGGGCGCGGGGGCGGCCTGGGCGCCGGGGAGTCCGAGGGCGGTCGCGGCGGCGAGACCGGCGGCGACGGCGAGCAGACGGGTGCGGGTGTTCCTCACTGTGCTCCTCCTTCTGGGAAAAAGCGGAAGGCCCGTGGATCGCGGGCCCGTGAGGCGCCATCAGGTGACGTGTTCCTGACATGCACCGCCAGTGATAGTGGCCCTCCCGGAGCGGCCGCACAAGACCGCCGTACGCACGAGCGCCCCCGACCTCTCCGGCCGGGGGCGCATCACTAGCGGAAAAGCCCTGTTCAGGCCTGGTTCAACCGCCGCTCCCCCGCCGCCACCGCGGTGTCCAGCGTGTTCCCGGGCGGCGGGAACGGGCAGATGAAGTGGTCCGCGAAGGCGCACGGCGGCAGCAGCGCGCGGTTGAAGTCGACCGTCACCGAGCCGTCCGCCGCCGGGGCCTCGGGCCGCAGGAAACGGAAGCGGTAGCTGTCCCGGCCGCTGGTGGCGTCCGCGAAGACCGCCCACAGGGTGCCGTCGTCCTCGACGGCCACCTTCAGGACGTGCTCGCCGCCGTGCAGCTCGAAGACCAGCTCCCCGGCGAGGCCGAGGCCGCGCTCCCGGCCGTCGGCGTTCTCCACCCGTACGCTGCGCGTCTCCGCGTACGGACGGAACACGCCGGGCACCACCCAGCGCTCGTCGTACGGAGTGGCCTCGATGCCCCGGAAGGCGCGGCGCGCCTCCGAGCCCGGGTCGAAGTCCCGCACCGCCCAGAGCCCTTCGCGCCGCAGCACCACGAGCCGCCGGCCCGCCGACTCGACCCGGGACTCGTGGATCGGGGCGTGGTCGGCGGTGAGCCGGACCGTGCCGGCGAAGGGCTTGCCGTCGACGGTGATCCCGTCCCCGGCGCCCGCCGTCAGGACCACCTCGTCGCCGTCCTCCCGCCACTCTCCGGGAACGGCCGGAATACGACCTTCGGGATGGTCCGCGAGCCAGTGGGTGCCCGTCAGGGAGAGCGGGCCGTACGAGGAGGCGACCGCCGCCTCCCGCTGCTCGTGCCAGTGCTGCCAGTCCTGCTGTGGATCCGTGCTCATGGTGTGCCAGCCTTCCATACGGGCTCGGGAAGCCCCAGGTGCGAACGCAGCGTGGTGCCCGCGTACTCCGTACGGAAGACCCCCCGCTCCTGGAGCAGCGGAACGACCCGGTCCACGAACTCGTCGAGACCGCCGGGGGTGAGGTGCGGGACGAGGATGAAACCGTCGGCGGCGTCCGCGGCGACGAACTCCTCCAAGGCCGCCGCAACCGTCGCCGGCGACCCCACGAAGGACTGCCGACTGCCGGACTCGATGACCGTCTGACGGATCGAGAGCCCCTTCTCCTCCGACAGCGCCCGCCACTTTCTCGCCACTCCCACCGGATCGGCGACCCGCACCCGGCCCTGGACGAGCGTGGAGTCCGGGTCGGGATCGATGTCCGGCAGCGGCCCGTCGGGGTCGTACCCGGACAGATCGCGGCCCCAGACCTGTTCCAGCGCGAGAATCGCGTTCTGCGGGGAGACCTGCTGCCGGCGGATCTCGTGAGCCCGCTCCTGCGCGTCGGCGTCGGTGTCGCCGAGGACGTACGTCACCCCCGGCATGACCTTCAGATCACCGGGGTCCCTCCCGTACCGCGCAAGGCGCCCCTTGACGTCGGCGTAGAACTCCCGGCCGGCCTCCAGGGTCGAGTGCCTGGTGAAGATCACATCGGCGGCGGAGGCCGCGAACTCCCGCCCCTCACCGGAGTCCCCGGCCTGGATGACCACCGGATGCCCCTGCGGAGAGCGCGGTACGGGGAACTCGCCCTCGATCCGGAACTGCGGCCCGCTGTGCGCGAAGGGCCGCCGCTCGCCCTCCGGGGTCCAGGAGTCCCACAGCTCCCGGGCGGTGGCGAGGAACTCCGCGGCCCGCGTGTACCGGTCGGCGCGGTCCAGATAGCCGCCGCGCCGGAAGTTCTCGCCGGTGAAGGCATCGGACGAGGTCACCACGTTCCAGGCGGCACGACCATCGCTCAGATGGTCGAGCGAGGCGAGCCGCCGGGCCAGCTCGTACGGCTCGTTGAAGGTGGCGTTGACCGTGGCGGCCAGACCGAGCCGGTCGGTGACCGCCGCGAGGGCGTTCAGAACGGTGATCGACTCGGGCCGCCCCACGACGTCCAGGTCATGGATACGCCCCGCGTGCTCGCGCAGCCGCAGCCCCTCGGCCAGGAAGAAGAAGTCGAAAAGCCCCCGCTCCGCGGTCCTGGCCAGATGCTCGAACGACGAGAAGTCGATCTGCGACCCCGAACGCGGATCGGCCCACACCGTCGTGGAGTTGACACCGGGAAAATGCGCGGCGAGATGAACCTGCTTCCTGCCCCGGCTCATACGTCTGCCCCCACCCTCACGTACTGACCGACCGGACGGACGAGCCCCAGATGATCACGAAGAGTGGCACCCGCATATCCGGCACGAAACAGACCACGCTCCCGGAGCCGGGGCACGGTCTCCCCGGCGAACCGCTCCAGATCCCGCTCCGGCACAGCGGGCACGAGGTGGAAGCCATCGACGGCGCCGCCCCCACCCCAGCCGGCGATCAGCTCGGCGAGCGCCCCGGGCCCGCCCTCGTACGCGTCGAAATCGACGACCAGCGACAGCAGCACGCGCAGCTGCCCGGGATCCCGGCCGTGGGCGCGGGCCCCTTGACGCAGTTCGGCGCGCAGGGCGGCGGCCTCCTCTGCGGACGAGGCCCGGATCAGGGCCACGTCGGCGTGGTGGGCCGCGGTGTCCCGGGCGGCCGGGCGGGTGGCGTCGACGACGGTCACCGGGTTGCCCTGCGGGGGCCGGGGGACGATCGAGGGGCCCTTGACCGAGAAGGTCGCGCCCTGGAAGTTCACGTGGTGCAGCTTGCGGCGGTCGATGAACCGTCCGGTCGCCACGTCCCGTATCTCGGCGTCGTCCTCCCAGCTGTCCCACAGCTTCCGTGACACCTCGACGACCTCGCCCGCCTCCTGCCAGAGCTCGGCGGTGGGCGGCGCCGGACGGCGACCGACCAGCCGGGCCTCGTCCCCGCCCGGGGAGACCTCGACCCTCCACCCCGCCCGCCCCCGGCTCACCCAGTCGAGGGTGGCGACGGCGGCCTGCACGTGGAAGGGCTCGGTATGGGTGGTGGTCACGGTCGGCACGAGACCGACGGAACGCGTCTCGGGCGCGACCCTGGCGAGGACGGCGAGCGCGTCGAGCCCGGGCCCGGCGAAAGAGTCCTCGTGGGTGAGGAAATCGAGCGCGGCGGCCTCCCCGAGCCGCGCGAGCGCGACGGTACGGCCGGCGGTGCCGGGATCGGCCCGCCCGGAACCCGGAGCGAGCTCGGCGGCGAGATGAAGCGGTCGGATGCTGGTCATACGGTCTCTCTCGGAACGTAAGGGGAAGCCGACAACGACGGGAGGGGTCGGGGCCGGAGCGGGGGAGGGGGTGTCCGGACGTTCAAGCGTCGTGAACTCGCGCGCGGCGCGGTGAGACGCGGTCCGGACACCGCCTCCCTCGCGAAGGCCCCGGCCCCGGCGGACCACCGGGTCGGGGCGCGACGGGTCAGTTCTCGGTACGGGGCAGCCCGGGCGGGTTGATCTCCGACTTCGCCACGGCCTCGTTGCCCAGCCCCCACCGCTTGAGGACCTGCGCGTAGGTGCCGTTCTCGATGAGGTGGTCGATCGCGGCGGCGTAGGCGGCGACGAGCCCGCTGTCCTTCTTCGTGGTGGCCGCGATCTTGCCCTGGAGCCCGGCGCCCGCTCCGGAGAACTTGCCGACGGCCTCGGTCTGTCCGGCGGAGGCCACGTGGTAG
This sequence comes from Streptomyces sp. NPDC004284, assembly GCF_042874035.1. NCBI lineage: Bacteria > Bacillati > Actinomycetota > Actinomycetes > Kitasatosporales > Streptomycetaceae > Streptomyces > Streptomyces sp. NPDC004284. The sequence continues at coordinate 417,839 of NZ_JBIAMJ010000006.1, forward strand.
GCGACGGTGGGGTTGGGGCCGAGGTAGCCGTCGATCCGGCCGGACTGGAGGGCGAGGTAGTAGTCGGTCGTGTTGTCGTAGTACTTGATGTCGACGCCCTTGCGGCCGGCCTTCTCGTTCTGCTTGGACCAGTCGACGAGGATCTTCTCCTGGTTGGTCCCGCTGCCGACCGCGATCCGCTTGCCCGACACGTCCTCGGGCCCCCTCACCGTCCAGCCGGACCCCTTCTTCGCCTCGAAGGCGAGGTCGTCGAGGCGGTAGGTGGCGAAGTCGTACTTGTCCTTGCGCTCCTCGGTGACGGTGACGTTGGAGAAGACCGCGTCGTACTTGCCGCTGTCCAGGCCGACGAAGAGGTTCTCCCAGGAGACCGGGTTGAACTCGGGCTTCAGGCCGAGGGTGTCGGCGACCAGGGTGGCGAGGTCGACCTCGACGCCGATCAGCGTCTTGTCGTCGGTGGCGCGGAAGGTGAGCGGCGGGTTGCTCTTGGCGGAGACGCCGATGATCAGGGTGCCTCTCTCGCGGACGGCCTCGGGCAGCTTGCCGGCGGCGGTGTCGTCCTTGGCGGTGTGGATCCGGTTCTGGTTCGGGCCCACGTTGATGCCGGTGTCCTTCTGGCCCTCCGGCTTGATCTCGGTGGCGGCGTCGCCCGAGCCGCAGGCGGTGAGGAGCCCGAGGGCGGTGAGCGAGGCGAGGGCGGTGAGGACGGTACGACGGGTCTTCATGGCGGTGCTCCTATGCGGAAGGAAAGAACTGGTCAGAGGACCTTGGAGAGAAAGGCACGGGTCCGCTCGTGGCGGGGGGCGTCGAGCACCTCGGCCGGCGTTCCCTGTTCGACGATCCGGCCCTCGTCCATGAAGACCACGGTGTCGGCGACCTCGCGGGCGAAGCCGATCTCATGGGTGACGACGATCATGGTGGTGCCGGAGGCGGCGAGGTCCTTGATGACGTCGAGGACCTCACCGACGAGTTCGGGGTCGAGGGCGGAGGTGGGCTCGTCGAAGAGGAGCAGGCTCGGTTCGAGGGCGAGCGCGCGGGCGATGGCGACCCGCTGCTGCTGTCCGCCGGAGAGCTGCTTGGGATAGGCGTCGGCCTTGTCGGCGAGGCCGACGCGTTCGAGAAGGGCCAGGGCCGTGGCCTCGGCGTCCTTGCGGGGCCGCTTCAACGCCGAGACGGGGGCCTCGACGATGTTCTCCAGGACGGTGAGGTGCGGGAAGAGGTGGAAGTTCTGGAAGACGAAGCCGATGCGGGTGCGCTGTTTGAGGATCTCGCGCTCGCGCAGCTCGTAGAGCTTGTTCCCGGAGCGGCGGTAGCCGACGAGGACGCCGTCCACGCCGACCGTGCCGCTGTCGACCTTCTCCAGGTGGTTGATGGTCCGCAGCAGGGTGGACTTGCCGGAGCCGGAGGGGCCGAGGACGACGGTGACCTCGCCGGCGCGGACGTCGAGGTCGATGCCGCGCAGGACGTGGAGGGCACCGAACCGCTTGTGGACGGCCCGGATCTCGACCTTGGCGGTGGCGCGGTCTTCGAGGGTGTCGGAGCTCATCGGACGCTCCCCTTCGCGTAGTGGCGTTCGACGTAGTGCTGGACGACGGAGAGCGCGGTGGTGAGCAGGACGTACCAGGCGGTGGCGACCATGAGGAGCGGGACGACGCGTCCGTTGCGGCCGTAGACGACCTGGACCTGGTAGAAGAGTTCGCCGATCGCCATGACGGAGACGATCGAGGTGCCCTTGAAGAGCGAGATGATCTCGTTGGCGGCGTTGGGCAGGATCGAGCGCATCGCCTGCGGCAGCACGATCCGCCGCACCTGCCGGAGCCGGGGGATGCCGAGGGAGGCCGCCGCCTCCAACTGACCCTCGTCCACGGCGAGCACGCCGCCCCGGACGATCTCCGCCGCGTAGGCGGCCTGGTGGAGGGCGAGGCCGAGGACGGCGGCGCTCATCTCGCCGACGAGGCCCATCGTGTCGAAGGAGAGGAAGCTCGGTCCGAAGGGGATGCCGATGCTCAGTTCCTTGTAGAGGTAGGCCAGGTTGAACCAGAAGAGCAGCTGGACGATGAGCGGGATGGAGCGGAAGGCCCAGATGTAGCCGAAGGCGACCGACCGCAGGAACGGGCTGGCGGACAGGCGCATGAAGGCGAGCACGATGCCGATCGCGAAGCCGAGGGCGGTGCCGTAGAAGGTGAGCTGGAGGGTGACCCAGACGGCGTGGAGGATCGTCTCGGTGGTGAAGAAGGCGGCGAAGACGTCCCATTCCCAGCCGGGGTTGGTGACGAGCCCGTGGGCGAACTGGACGAGCAGTACGGCGGTGACGGCGACGGCCGCCCAGCGCCAGGGGTGGCGCACGGGGACGACGACGAGCTCGGGCGCGACCGCCTCGGGGGTCTTCGTGACGGCTGCGGTGGCGGGTGGATCGCTGGTGAGAGACATGGCGGTTCCTCGGGAACGGGGCACGAACGGGGAAGAGGAGAAGGGGCCGGGGCTCAGACGCTCGACGGAGCGGGAAGCCGACACGCCCGGTCACGCAGCAGGGTCAGGACGGCCCGCGCGGTGACGTCGTTCTGCCCGAAGGCGATCCCGCCGGTACGGGGCCGGGTGAAGCCGCTCCCGGCGCGGGTGGTGGTGTGCGGGCCGAGGGCGAAGCGGCGCGGGTGCGGGCGCCCGTCGTGCTCCAGGAGCCGGCCGTCGACGGGGTCGACGACGAGGAGGCCGCCGGCGGTGGTCCTGGTCCCCTCCTCGTACAGGGCGCGGAGCAGCGGGCTGCGGGTGAGCTCCAGGGTGGGGTCGGGGATCCGGGCCTCGACGAGGGCGCGGGCCTCGGTCCACTCTCCCGGCAGGGCGGCGGACGCGGCCCGGAAGAGGCCGCGTTCCTCGTCGGCCTCGACGGTGACCTGCGGGCCGAGGAAGCGGACGACGCCGGCGCGGGAGAGCGCGAGGAGCTGCCGCAGCCGGGGGCCGGGCGGGCCGGAGGCGAGGTAGCTGAAGAAGCCGTGCCACCAGGCGTCGGGGTCCAGTCGCCTGCTGAGCCGCACGAGCTGGCCGTAGACGGAGAGGAGTCCGGCGAAGACGGCGGCGTCGGGGCTGTGGGCGGGGTCGTGGCGGCGGGTCAGGTCCTCGGTGATGTAGTCGCGCAGGCCCTGCTGGAGGGCTTCCGCGGAGGGGTGGCGGATGCCGTCCAGGGGGTGGTCGAGGGCGTCGAGGTCGAGCCGGTCGGCGGGGTCGGGGACGGCGGCGGCGACGAGCGCGGCGAGTTCGGCCCCGCGCGGCGGCGCCTCCTCGTAGGCCTTCTCGAAGTCGCTCCAGTCGAGGGCGGTCCGCTCGGGGTGGGTGGAGAAGAGCCGGTGGTAGTGGGCCCAGCCGAGTTCCTTGTCGATGAGCGGCCACACGTCGCGCCGGAAGTCGACCGGCCCGGGGCGCCGGAGCAGGGCGTCGGTCTGTTCGGCACCGAAGAAGCGGGGCAGCGGGGGCCGTTCGCCGTCGAGGTTGTAGCCGATCTTCGAGTGGTACGGGACGCCCCGGCGCGATCCGACGTGCAGGACCGGCTCCTTGCCGGAGGGTATGTAGACGAGCTCGTCGCCCTCGCCCTCGTACCGTCCGCCGCGGCCCTCGGTGAGCAGCACCATCAGGTCGACGAAGGCGAGGCCGAAGCCGCGGACGAGGACGGGTTCGCCGGCGGGGACGGCGGCGAGGTCGCTGTCGGCGGTGAAGTCGGGCGGGAGGTGGACGAGCCGGTGGCGGGCGGCGAAGGCGGTGAGTTCCCGCTGTTCCCGGTCGGGTTCGGCGTCCTGGTGGCCGACGGTGAGGACGACGAGGTCGGCGAGGAGGGGGGCGGCGGCGCCCTCCAGCCAGACCCGCTGGCGTCCGTCGCGGGGGCCGCCGATCCGCAGGGCGGTGGTGCGGTGCTCGTGGACGGTGACGGAGGCGGGCAGGGCGCCGCGGGCCCGCTCGTACACCCAGCGCAGATAGGCGCCCTGCTGGGGGCGGGTGGGGAAGCTGCGGCCGTCGATGCCGGCCCATTCGGCGAGGGTGGGTCCGGGGAGGACGGGTCCTTCGAGGTCGACGGTCTCGTCGGTGAACATGGTGACGTCGTCGGCCTCGGAGTTCATCCAGAGCAGCGGGGACTGCTCGGTGCGCCAGATCCGGCCGGGGCCGGGCGGGTGCGGGTCGACGAGGTGGAGGTCGAGGGGCTCGTCGCCGTACAGCTCGGGCAGGTTGGCGGCGATCCGTTCGAGGAGGCCGGTCCCCCGCGGCCCGGCGCCCACGATCACGATCGACGGGTGGGGGCTCATCGCGCACCGGCCGTTCCGCGGGCGTAGTGCCGCTCGACGTAGTGCTGGCCGATGCCGAGGACCGAGGTGACGGCGACGTACCAGAGCGTGGCGACGAGCAGCAGCGGGATGATCTCGTACGTGCGGTGGTAGACGAGCTGCGTCGAGTAGAGCAGGTCCTGCACGGCGATGACGGAGACGATCGAGGTGCCCTTGAGGGTGCCGATCAGCATGTTCCCGGCGGGCGGGACGATGGAGCGCATGGCCTGCGGCAGCACGATCCGGGTGAGCCGGCGCCACCGGCCGAGGCCGAGGGACTGGGCGGCCTCGATCTGGCCCCGGTCGACGGAGAGGATGCCGCCGCGGACGACCTCGGCGGCGTAGGCGGCCTCGTGCAGGGTGAGGCCGATGACGGCGACGGCGACGGGGCCGAGGAGGTTGACCGTGTTCACGCCGAGGATCTGCGGGTAGAGCACGCCGATGTTGAACCAGAAGAGCAGCTGGACCAGGATCGGGGTGGACCGGAAGAACCAGACGTAGCCCCAACTGACCGCGCGGAGAACGGGGTTGGCGGAGAGCCTGAGGACGGCGAGCAGGGTGCCGAGGACGAAGCCGAGGGCCATGACGAGGGCGGTCAGCCACAGGGTGAGGCCGAGGCCGCGCAGGACGGACGCGGAGGTGAAGTACTCGGCGACGACGTCCCATTGGAAGGCCTTGTTGCGGACGACCGAGACGAGGGCGAGCGCGAGCAGGACGAGGACGACTCCGGCGGCGGTCCACTGGCCGGTACGGCGGGTGGGGACGATGCGCGGGGGTGGTTCGGCCGGCGGGGCCGCGGAAGGGGTTTCGACGAGGGTCGCGGACATGCGAGGGCTCCGTGGATGCCAGAGGGCGGATCGAACACGGGGTGCGCCTTCACACGCGCTGAGCCGCGGATCCGGGCCCCTCAGCCCGATCCGCCCTTCGAGGCTATGCGGTCGACACGGCCCGCTGTCAAGGCTGTCCGCACTGTGAGCCGTACGTCTCATCGCGGTTGACGCGGGACCGGATGCCTGTTCCACTGAGGCCATGCATCCGCAGCAGCTGGTCACGCGCTCCCACATCGACTTCGGTCGCGTGTGGTCCTCTTCCTGTTGAGCCGACCCTCTGCTTCTCCCTGCCCGCGTGCTGTTTTCCGCGGCGCCTTCACACCCGGGCCTTCTCTGAGGGCCTGAGCCCTCCCCTCCCCTCGCCCTGCCCCGCGTTCCCTTCTCCTCCTTCGCCCCGAAGGAGGGGTGTTCCCCTTTTCTCCTTCTCCTTGAAGGACCGTCATGACCTTCGCGTTGTCCGTGCACCGGACCACGACCACCGACCCCCTGGCCCGCCCGCTCCTCGACGAGCTGGCGTACGAGTACACGACCCGGTACGGCTCCGCGCACGACCTGAGCCGCTATCCGGCGGCGGAGTTCGCCCCGCCGCACGGCGCCTTCCTCCTCCTCCTGGAGCAGGGCCGGCCCGTGGCGGGCGGCGCCTACCGCCGCTACGACGAGGACACCGCCGAACTGAAGCGGATCTGGACGCACTCGGCGCACCGCAGGCGCGGTCTCGCCCGCCGCGTCCTGACCGTGCTCGAGAGGGAGGCCGCCGCCCGCGGCTACTCCCGCGTCTACCTCACGACGGGGCCGCGCCAGCCGGAGGCCAAGGGCCTCTACCTGGCGAGCGGCTACCGCCCGCTCTTCGACGTGTCCGCCGATCCCGAGTCGATCGGCCCGCTGCCGTTCGAGAAATTCCTGGAGAACCCGAAGCCATGAGTACGCGCACGAGTTCCGGCACCGCACGCACCACCCTCGTCTTCGCCCTGATCACCGCGGCCGCGCTCGGCCTCACCGCCTGCGCGGGCGGCGAGCCCGCGACCGCCCCGGCCGGGGCCTCGGGGGCGCCGGGCGCCGCGAAGGGCGCGCTCCCGACCGAGGACGTGGTGGCGGCGGTGAGGAAGAACGAGGCGGCGGCGAAGCTGCTCCCCGCCGAGGTGCGGCAGCGCGGCAGCCTGACGATCGCCTCCTCGGTGGGGACCCCGCCCAGCTCCGCGTATCTGCCCGACGGCAAGACCGTCGTGGGCGTGGACGCCGACTTCTCGGCCGCCGTCGCGAAGGCCCTCGGTCTGGAGCTGAAGCGCGAGGTGGTCGGCTTCGAGGCGATCCTGCCGGCGCTGGGCAGCGGCAAGTACGACGTCGGCACCGGGAACTTCGGCGTGACCGAGGAGCGGCGGAAGACCATCGACTTCGTCACGTACATCAACGACGGGCAGGGCTTCGCCGCACGCGCGGACAGCACCCTGAAGGCGGTCACGGACCTCACGCAGCTGTGCGGCCTGAAGGTGGCCGTGAACGCCGGCACCACCTTCGAGGCGACCCTGGAGAAGAACAAGGGCCGGTGCGCGGAGGCCGGGAAGCCGGCGTACGAGGTGAACGTCTACAGCGAGACCGGGGCGATCTGGATGTCGCTCCAGCAGGGCCGCAGCGACGTCGTGATGAACACGATCAACGGCGTGCGGTACGCGGTGACGCAGCAGAAGAACGTGAAGTTCCTCAACGAGTACCGGCGCCTCGACGTCGGCTTCGCCTTCAAGAAGGGCACCCCGCTGGCGCCGGCCTTCCAGGCGGCGGTGAACGGCCTGAAGGCCGACGGGACGTACGACCGGATCCTGAGGAAGTGGGGGGTGGCGGCCTCGGGCATCGAGAAGTCGCAGATCTCCCCGCCGGAGATCCCGGCGCCGAAGAAGTAGCCACGGCGCGCGGGACTCCGACGGGACGTCAGCAGTTGCAGCCGCAGTCGCAGCCCCCGCAGTCGCAGCAGCCGTCGCCGCAGCAGCCGTCCCCCTCGCAGCAGGAGGAGCAGTTGCTGCAGCAGTCACAGCAGTCGCAGCAACTGCTGGTGTCGCACTGCCGGCAGAGGCCGTCGCGCCGCCGGCGGTTCCAGGGGTCCTCGAAGGTCCCGCAGCACATCTGGCAGGTGCAGGCGAGGCCGAGCCAGAGGGCGCAGCCGGCGATCAGACCGCGCCGGTTCGGCGGCTCGGGCGGGAACGGCCCGCCGGGGCCGCCGGGGCCCCCGGGTCCGGGGGCGTAGGGGCCGCCCGGACCGCCGGGTCCGGGGGCGTACGGGTTGCCGGGCACGGGGCCGCCGGGGGCGTACGGGTTGCCCGACACCGGCCCGTTGGGAGCGTACGGGTTCCCCGGCACCGGCCCGTGTCCGTGCGGCGCGCCCTGCCCCGCGCCCGGCGCCCCGTGCGAGCAGCTCGTCGTGCCGAAGGCGCGGTCGACCGAGGTGCGCAGCTCGTGGGCGAGGAGGACGTGGGCGAGCTTGCCGTCGGCGAACTCGGCGTCCTTGAGCGCGAGGCGTATGCCGTGGAGGGCGTCGTCGGCGAGCCGGCGGGCCTCCTCGCGGGAGGTGCCGGTGGCGGTGAGCGGGTTCCAGGCGCCGGTCTCGGCGTCGGCGGCCTGGTCCTCGACGGCGTCGAGGAGGTGGGCGAGGCGGCCGAAGAGGCGGCCCGCCTCGGCGAGCGGCGCCGCGTTCCCGGGCCGGCCCGCGAGGACGGCGGTGTGCGCGAAGGCGGCCGCGGTCGCCGTCTCGGTCGGCTCGGTGACGGTGAGCAGGGAGGTGCCGGGGCCCGCGAGGGCCTCGATGCCGGTCTGGCGGTCGACGGCGTCGACGAGGACGGCGGTGTCGAAGCCGAGGTCCCGGCCGGTCCTGGCCCCGGCCTTGTCCCAGGAGCGGGCGACGCGGCGGGCCGCGGCGGCGACGGGCCTGCGGGCCAACAGGCCGTCCCGGTCGGCGACGTGGTCCCGTACCTTCGCCGAGGCGAGGACGAGGGAGACGGCGGCGGCGAGCCTGGCTCCCTCGCCCCGGGCGACGGGGGCGGTCCGCATGGCGCGCAGCGCGCAGGGGCCCGCCTTGCGGCGGCCGGCCTCGGTCACCCCGGTCTGAGCCTCCGTCAGGACGGAGACGATGAGCCCGTCGTAGTTGGTGACGACGCGGGCGAACTGCCCGTGGTCGGCGCGGAGTGCCAGGCAGAGGCCGCAGAGGTGGGCCATCCACTCGGTCTTGAGGCCGTCGGTGAGCCGGTGCGTGCAGGGTCTGACGATTCCGAACAAGGACTCCCCCGTGAGTCGTGGGCGATGGCGGGCGAAGGTCCGCCGAGCGGCCCCGCGGCATCGTAGCGAGTGGGTCCGTTCACCCGTACGCGCCCATCGTCACCCTTGTGGCACGACTTTCATATTTTCAGCTGCATGGCCCTCCCTCAGGCCCCGCATACCGCAAGTTTCCTGACGAATCGCCAGAAAACCGCCCTCACGTTCTGCACCAGTACCGTCACGAATCTCCTGCGCGGCGGCTATCCACTTGGCGCGCGATCCGCATCATGGACGACGATAGGGATTGCGGAACCACAAATGACCGCGCTGAAAGGAGGCGTCCATGGGATCGGTGCGCAAGGCGAGTGCCTGGCTGGGACTCGTCGAGGACAACGACGAGCGTTACTACGACGACGAGTACGCCGACGGTGCCGAGGGCGGCGACGCCTGGGTGACGGACCCCCGGGTCAGGGTGGCCACGGACACCGCCGAGGAGCGGGGCCGCCGGATCGCCACCGTCTCCCCGGACGGCTTCCGGGACGCCCGCGCCATCGGCGAGCTCTTCCGGGACGGGGTTCCGGTGATCGTGAACCTGACCGCGATGGAGGGGAACGACGCCAAGCGCGTGGTCGACTTCGCCGCCGGTCTCGCCTTCGGGCTGCGCGGCTCGATCGAGCGCGTGGCGACGCGGGTCTTCCTGCTGACCCCCGCCGACACCCAGATCCTCACCGGCGAGTCCGGCCGGCGCCGGCAGGACGGTTTCTTCAACCAGAGCTGAACGAGTCCGCCGGCCCGGCCGGGCGCCTCCCGACGCGGTCGGGTCAGTGCGCCTGGCGCCCCGAGCCGGCGGGCTCGATCGCTTCCCGGGTCCCGGGCACCCGCGGCTCGACCGCCTCGGGGGAATCGGACCGCTCCGCAGGGCCCGCGGATGCCGTCCCCGGCGTCCCCGCCGCCCCCGGCGTCCCCGCCGACCCGGTCGGCTCCGTCACATCCCGAAGCCCCGCGTCCCGCTCCGGGGCCTCCAGGGCCTCCGGGGCCGAGGCCGCCCTCTCGCTCGCCAGGGCGTCGAAGGCCTCCTCCGGATCCACCGGGCACTCCATGACCTCCGGCAGTCGCCGGGCCATCAGCGCGCCGAGGAGCAGCAGCACGGCGCTCACGCAGAGCGTGACGTGCAGACCGGTGACGAAGGAGTGGCGGGCGGCCTGGTGCAGGGCCTCCCCCGCCGTGCCGCCGAGCTGATCGGCGACCTTGTACGCCTCGCCGAGCGAGTTCGCGGCGGCCCGGCTCGCCTCCGCGGGCACCCCGGGCACCGAGGCGAGCCCGGGGGCGTACGCCGCGTTCATCACACTGCCGAGCAGCGCGATGCCCATGCCCGCGCCGAGCTGGTACGAGGTCTCGCCGATCGCGGCGGCGCCGCCCGCGCTCCGCTGCGGCGCCTCGCTGAGCATCGACTCGTACGCCGAGAAGAGCGTGGTCTGCAGGCCGAAGCCGAGCAGCACGAAGCCCACCGTGAGCAGGGCCGGCCGGTCGTGCTGCCCCATGAGGGTCAGCAGCAGGACGGCGGAGGCGGTGAGCAGGAAGCCCCAGCCGACCATCCGGCGCGGCCCGATCCTGCGCAGGGTGTACGAGCCGGTGGCGCCGGCGGCCATGGCGGCGAAGGTCAGCGGGAGGAGCCGGAGCCCGGTCTCCAGGGGGCTGAGGCCGAGGACGAGCTGGAGGTACTGGACGGCGATGAGCTCCAGGCCGACCAGGGCCAGCATGCCGATGACGATGCAGCCGACCGAGGTGGTGAAGGCGGCCCGGGAGAAGAGCCGCATGTCGATCAGCGGGTGCGGGCGCCGCTTCTGCCGTCGTACGAAGAGGACGAGGAGCGCTATGCCGGTGACGAGCGGTCCGGCGGCCGTGAGGGAGAGCGGCGATCCGCCGGCCCCGACGTGCTTGACGCCGAGGACGCAGAGCAGGACGCCGGCGGCGGCCATGAGCGCGCCGAGCACGTCCCAGGGGCCGTCGGCGGCGCCCCGGGACTCGGGGAGGAGGCGGCGGCCGAGCGGAAGGATCAGCGCCATCAGCGGGATGTTGATGAGGAAGACGGAGCCCCACCAGTAGTTCTCGACGAGGAAGCCGCCGAGCACGGGCCCGGTCGCGGCCCCGATCGCCGCGGTGGCGGTCCAGATGCCGATCGCGGTGGCCCGCTCCCGCCGGTCGGGGAAGACCGTCCGGATGAGGGAGAGCGTGGCGGGCATGATCATGGCGCCGCCGACGCCGAGCAGCGCACGGGCCCCGATGAGGACCGCGGCGTCGGTGGCGAGCGCGGCGACCGCCGAGGCGATGCCGAAGAGCGCGTAGCCGAGGAGCAGGATCCTGCGTCTGCCGACCCGGTCGCCGAGGGTGCCGAAGAGGATCAGCAGCGACGCGCAGACCAGGGGGTAGGCGTCGACGATCCAGAGCAGCGCGGTGGAGCTGGGGCGCAGGTCCTCGGTGAGCGAGGGGACGGCGACGTGGAGGATGGTCGCGTCGAGGGCGACCAGGAGAAGGCTGACGCAGAGGACGACGAGGACGGCCCAGCGGTTGGCTCCGCCTCCGACGGCGGTACGCGATCGTGCTCGGGCCGTGTTCGTCCGCGTCATGTACGTACCTCCCAGTGAAGCTCTCGCGCTCGGCGGGCCCCGACCAGGGCGTATACCCCGGGGCGGCCCGGCATCGACGGGCGAGTGAGCCGTCAGCGTACGCGAGTTCAAGGCCCGAGCGCGTGGCGCAGCTCTCACCCCGGCGGACCTCGTGGTGTGGCGTACACCACTCGGCGCCGGCCGCGCGTCGCATGGAATTCCGCACGGACGTCTGTTTGAGGAAATTCCCGTGCATTCAAACACGCTTCCGGAATCGACCCTCTCGGCAATAGGGCCGAAGGTCATCGGATTTCCCGACGGACGCCTGGAATAGACCACTCGATGAGACCCACTCCACATCACACGATCATCACGAAGGGAGCGGAACGCCCGGGTCTGCTTCTCACTCCCTGTAACGTCGATTGGGTGCGTACCGACATCTTTGCCCGGCTGGACCGGGAGCCGGAACCGCCGAAGATAGAGGTCCCGCGGATGACCCGCACGCGTCTCGCCCTCTTCGGCGGGACGTCGGCGTTCTATCTCGCCATCGTCGTGGCCGTCCTGCTGTCGACGTGGCTGGTGACCCTCGACTGGAAGATCATGCTCTTCCGGCCGTACCAGCAGTGGCCCGAGATCCACGGCTTCCTCGACTACTACGTCGTCCTCGGACAGCGCGGCCCCACGGCCGTCATGGTGGCCGCCTGGCTGGGCTGGCGCTCCTGGCGCCAGCACACCCTGCGCCCGCTGCTGTGCCTCGGCGCCGCCCTTCTGCTGCTGAACGTCTCGGTGGGCGCGGTCAAGATCGGACTCGGCCGCCTCGGCCCCCACTACGCGACCCAGGTCGGCTCCGCGGAGCTCTTCGGGGGCGGCGACATATTCCCCTCGGGGCACACCGCGAACGCGGTCGTGACCTGGGGCATCCTGGCCTATCTGGCGACCACCCCGAGAGCCCGGCGCTATCTGTCGGCGCTCTCCGCGGTGGTCGCGCTCGGCGTCGGCCTCACCACCGTCTACCTGGGCACGCACTGGCTGAGCGACGTGCTGCTCGGCTGGGCGGCCGGGCTCCTCGTGCTGCTCGCGCTGCCCTGGTGCGAGCCGGTCCTGGCCGTCTCCGAGGCCTGGATCCTCGCCGCGCGCGACCGGGTGCGGGAGCGGCTGCGGGACCGTCGCCGGCTCGTGCCCTCGCTGCCCGTGGCCTCCGGAGGGCCGCGCCCCGGGTTCTTCCCGCCCCGCCCGGCCCCGTCCGAGGAGCCGGCGCGGGAGCCCGTGGCGGTGGCCGGCGGCCGGCGCGCCCCGGTGACCCGCGGCTGATCCGCACCCCTCCCCGCGTACGGGAAAGGGCCCCGGCCGACATCGGCCGGGGCCCTTCCGCGTGCGGTCCCGCGGGCTCCTCAGCCGATCCAGCAGCGGGTGACGCTGCCGTCCTCGACCTCGAAGTTGATGCGCCCGGACAGGTACTCCATGGTGATGATCGAGCCGGGCGGCAGGGACCGGACGACCCGCCAGCCGCGGGTCCTGGCGAGCTGCTCGGCCCCTTCGGCGTCGAGGCCCACATAGGACTCGGGAGCGTCGCGAGGCGGTTGGGGCGTGCGCGAAGTGGGTGACATGAACCTCACGTTAGTCCCTCGGCGGTCACGCTTGTGTCACAAGTTCTCGACATATGTTCGGCCGGCCCGCCACCCGCCACGGGGCGGGTTTCCGGCCATTTCTCCAGCAATTCGGAACAGTGCCCGGCAGTTCGCACGAAGGGTGCGGAAGTGCGGTCGAGGGGCGTTCAATTCCCCTCTTCCCGCGAACCCGTCCCGAATTGCCTCGGCGACGCGCGCCCGAGGCGCACACTCTTCCCTTACAGAATGCTTACGCTGTCCCAACGCCCGGAGACGCGGAGCCGGGAGGACGGCGAGGCGGAGGCACCGATGGGCAACGGGACAGCGGCCGCGGCCGCCGAATCGGCCCGGCCGCGGCACGGCCGCATCCTGATCGACTGGCTCACCACCACCGACCACAAGAAGATCGGCCATCTCTATCTGGCCACCTCGTTCGTCTTCTTCCTGCTCGCCGGACTCATGGCGATGCTGATGCGGGCCGAGCTGGCACGCCCGGGGCTCCAGTTCGTCACGAACCTGGAGTTCAACCAGGCCTTCACCCTGCACGGCACGATCATGCTGCTGCTCTTCGCGACGCCCACCTTCGCCGGCTTCGCGAACGAGCTGGTGCCGCTGCAGATCGGCTCGCCGGACGTCGCCTTCCCGCGGCTGAACATGTTCTCGTACTGGCTGTTCCTCTTCGGCGGCCTGATGGTGCTCGGCTCCTTCCTCACCCCCACCGGCCCCGCCGCCTTCGGCTGGACCGCCTACGCCCCGCTCAACAGCCTGGAGCGGTCGCCGGGCGCCGGCGTCGACCTGTGGATCATGGGCCTCGCGCTCTCCGGCTTCGGCACGATCCTCACCTCGGTGAACTTCCTCACCACCATCGTCGGCATGCGGGCACCCGGCATGACCATGTTCCGGATGCCGATCTTCACCTGGAACGTCCTCTTCACCACGATCCTGGTGCTCGCCGCCTTCCCCGTCCTCGCGGCGGCGCTGCTCGTCCTGGAGGCCGACCGGCGCCTCGGCTCCGTGGTCTTCCAGCCCGAGAACGGCGGGGCGCTGCTCTGGCAGCACCTCTTCTGGTTCTTCGGCCACCCCGAGGTCTACATCATCGCGCTGCCGTTCTTCGGGATCGTCAGCGAGATCATCCCGGTCTTCTCCCGCAAGCCGATCTTCGGCTACGCGACGCTGGTCGGCGCCACCATGACGATCACCGGTCTCTCGGTCGTCGTCTGGGCCCACCACATGTTCGTCACGGGCGCGGTGCTGCTGCCGTTCTTCTCGATGCTCTCGTTCCTCATCGCCGTGCCCACCGGGGTGAAGTTCTTCAACTGGACCGGGACGATGCTGAAGGGCTCGCTCTCCTTCGAGACCCCGATGCTCTGGTCCGTCGGCTTCCTGGTGTCCTTCCTCTTCGGCGGGCTCACCGGCGTCATCCTCGCCTCGCCCCCGATGGACTTCCAGGTCACCGACTCGTACTTCGTGGTCGCCCACTTCCACTACACGGTCTTCGGCACGGTCGTCTTCGCCACCTTCGCGGGCTTCTACTTCTGGTGGCCCAAGTTCACCGGCCGGATGCTCGACGAACGGCTCGGGAAGATCCACTTCTGGACGCTCTTCGTCGGCTTCCACACGACCTTCCTGGTGCAGCACTGGCTGGGCGCGGAGGGCATGCCCCGCCGGTACGCCGACTACCTGGAGGCCGACGGCTTCACGGCGCTCAACACGGTCTCCAGCATCGGCGCCTTCCTGCTCGGCATGTCCACGCTGCCGTTCCTCTACAACGTCTGGCGGACCTGGCGGTACGGGGAGAAGGTCGACGTCGACGACCCCTGGGGCTTCGGGCGCTCCCTGGAGTGGGCCACCTCCTGCCCGCCGCCCCGGCACAACTTCGCGTCCGTGCCCCGGATCCGCTCCGAGGCGCCCGCCTTCGACCTCCACCACCCCGAGTTCGCCGCGTACGAGCGGATGCGGCTCAGCCCTCCGGCCGGTCGAGGGTCCGGGACGGACGGTCCCTGAGCACCCGCACTACGCGTGCGCCGCCGCCCGGGGTGCGGGTCCGGGCGCGGAACGCGGAGGCGCCGCCGAGGGGCGCCGTCCGTGTGCCCGCCCTCCCGCACGGGAGCGGGACGCAGGCCACGGACGGGTGGTGGGGTTCCGGTGGGTGCGGCCCGCGTGGGGACCCCGTCAGCGGAGGCGGCGGACCATCCGCCCCGCCCGGGCCTTCTGCGCGTAGACCGCGTCGATCAGCCGCCCCACACCCCGGTGCAACCGGACCCGCCCCGGCGAGTGCACCCGCCGCCCCGCGCCCCGGGTGACGAGCTCGGTCCACAGGGCCTCGTGGCGCGCGGCGATCCGCGCCGGGTCGAAGCGTTCGGAGGCGGTGAGAGCGGCGCGCCCGGCCTTGGCGCGCAGTTCGTCGTTCTCGACGAGTTCGCGGAGGGCCGCCGCGACAGCGGTGACGTCGTCGACGGGGACGAGGCGTCCGTCGACGCCGTCCTCGATGATCTCGCGCGGCCCGTGGGGGCAGTCGGTGGAGACGACGGGCAGTCCGCACCGCATCGCCTCGACGATGGTCATGCCGAAGGACTCCCGCTGCGAGGTCACCGCGGCGATCGAGCCCTTGGCCCATTCCGGTTCCATCGGGGTGACGGCCCCCATGAGGAAGACCTGCCCGCCGAGCCCGAGGGCCTCGATCTGCCGGGCCAGCGGGCCCTTGAGGTCCTGGACGGCGTCGCCGGAGCCGTAGATCCGCAGCTTCCAGTCGGGATGGTCGGCGGCCACGGACGCGAAGGCGTCGATCAGCAGGTCGTACCGCTTGACGCGGGTGAGCCGGCCCGCCGCGACGACGGTCCGGGCCGCGGGGTCGGCGGGCGGCGCGGCGGGCGCGGGCACGCTGTTGGGGACGGCCTCGACGCGTACGCCGGGCAGGCGGAGCCTCCGGTAGGCACGGGCGTCGGCCTCGGTGACCGTGGTGACGGCGTCGAGGAGCGCGTACTCGTGGCCGATGTCGCGGCGCAGCCGGTAGCTGTGGCCGTCGAGGATCAGATGCTCCTGGCCGACGAGGACCGGCCCCCGCCGGGCCTGCCGGGCGAGGTGCACGTTGAGTCCGGGGCGGGTGGCGACGAGGACGTCGGCCTCCACGCCGCGCAGGTACTCCCCGATCCGGCTGTCGGTGAGCGCGCTGTACTGCTTCCAGCGGCCGTCGCCGCGCGGGAAGACCTCGGCCGGCCGGTGGAAGTCGGGGTGGTCGCCGTCGTATCCGGGGCTGTCCTTGCGCAGGTCGACGAGGTGACGCAGGGTCACCCCCGCCGGCAGGCCGAGGCGCGGACGGTCACGGTGACGGAAGACCGAGACGATCTCGACCTCGTGGCGTTCCGCCAGTTCCTCGGCGAGGGTGAACGTGGTCCGGATCGTTCCGCCGTAGTGATAGCCGTTGTGGAGCAGGAAAGAGATACGCATCGCGCTGCCGGTTCCCCCCGGTCGGTCAGTCAGTGGGTCGGTGCCCGACTGTACTGCCGGTGCGGGGGCGCCGCTCACGGGCGGTAGCCGAGCTGGGGGACGGTCGCGCAGTTCTCCGTCATGTCGCCCTGGCTCACCCAGCCCCGCCCGTCCTGCCAACGGGCCACGGACAGACAGGTGTTCCGGGTCGCGGGCGGCCGGGCCAGGTGCTCGAACCGTACGGGCAGCAGCAGTCCGCGCGCGGTGTACGGCTCCGGACGGTTCATGAACTCCTCGACGCAGCCCCGGGTGAGCGCGCCCCGGGCGAGGCAGGAGCGGGCCGCGTCGGTGAACCACATCGCCGCCGCCCACCCCTCCAACTGCCATTGCGACAGGGGCCGGTCGCCCATCGCCGCACGGAACTCGCGGACCGCGGGCTGTCTGGTGTCCTCGTAGTCGCGGCTGGAGCCCGTCACCCACAGCGAGGCCCGGCAGCCGGGGGCCCGGGCGTAGTCGTGGGGGACGGCCGAGGACCAGTTCTGCACGTTGGTGACCTTGGCGGCGACCCGGACCCCGAGCGCCTCCATCGCCTCGCACAGGCGGACGTTGCCGTGGGTGTCCATCGCGTCGAGGAGGAGGTCGACGTGTTCGGCCCGCAGATCGGCGGCGACGGCGCGGAAGTTGGGCAGGGCGAAGTCGACCTGTTCGTCGACGACCCGGTAGCCCTCGGCGCGCAGTCCGCGTGCGATCAGCCGGGCGTAGGAGGCGGAGGCGGCCTGGTTGTAGGAGACGACGGCGGCGGTCCGCGCGCCCAGCTTCTCGCGGAAGTACCGGTAGACCTCGGTCCCGCCGTACAGCGTGCCGCCCCAGCCGGGTGCGCGTCCGGTGCGCGGGGCGGAGCTGCCGTAGATGCCGTAGAGGTGCGGATAGGTGTCGTAGGCGGGGGTGAGGGGCTGGCCGCCGATGTCGGGGACCCCGGCCTTGGCGACGAGGGGCGCGCCCGCGTAGTCGAGGGCGGTGGTGGCGACGAGGGCGAAGACGCCGCGCTCGTCGACGAGCCGGTGCACGCACGCGTTGTTGCCGACGCCGCTTCCGCCGTCGTCGCAGGTCTCGACCTCGATCCGGCGCCCGTCGAGGCCGCCGTGCGCGTTGAGGGCGTCGAACCAGGCGCGGGCTCCGTCGCGCGGGCCGGTGAAGGCCTGCCCGCCGACCGGGCTGGTGGTGCTGGTGATGATGCCGATGCGGAGCGGCTCACCGCCGGAGGGGTTGGCGGTGGGCCGCGTCTCGAAGGCGCTCTCCGGGAGCCGGCTGCCGCACCCCGCGAGGAGCGCGAGCAGCAGCGCCAGGAGCAGCGCCGCGACCGCCTCAGCAGCCCTGAACGGTGACACCGCTCAGCTCGACCAGGCCGCACAGGGTCTTCACGGAGACCTTCCACGTGTCGTTCTGGAAGACGGAGGTGCCCTGGGAGCCGGTCAGGGCGGGGGTCCCGCCGACCAGCAGGTCGTAGGTGACGTTGGCGCC
This sequence comes from Streptomyces sp. NPDC004284, assembly GCF_042874035.1. NCBI lineage: Bacteria > Bacillati > Actinomycetota > Actinomycetes > Kitasatosporales > Streptomycetaceae > Streptomyces > Streptomyces sp. NPDC004284. The sequence continues at coordinate 435,373 of NZ_JBIAMJ010000006.1, forward strand.
GGTGGCCGAGGTGAACTCGATGCCGGTGACCTTCGCCGAGGTCATGGCCGCGTTCTTGTCGCCGGCGAAGGCGCCGAGCACCGGCTGCATCTGTTCCCCGTTCTCCAGGAGCTTCACCTTCTCGGCGACGGGCGTCTTGGGGTCGAAGAACGCCGTCCAGTTCTTGGTGATCTGGGCCTTGGCGGCGACCGGATCGGTGGGGACGGTGGCCGACGGGGAGGGCGAGACCGTGGCGCCGCTCTTGCCGCCGTTGTCGTTCGAGCAGCTCACGAGGGCGGGCGCCAGGGCGAGGACGGCGACGGCCCCCAGAACCGCGAGACGGGAGCGTCCGCCGCGTCGTACGACATCCATCTGGCTCACCACCGGGTGTCCCGCCAGTCCGGAGCGGCTGGTGTTTCCAGGGTGGGACGGATCGGGGCATAGTGCAAGGAAAGAGACAGCACGGGGAGGAGACGAGGGAGGCCCGCGTGCCGACGTCCCGGATCCTGCTCTGGAGCGGTCTCGCGGCGGCCGCCGGGGGCGCGGTGCTCTGCGCGCTCGGCTGGTACGGGATCTCCGGCGAGCGCTTCGCGGAGCGCCAGCTGCCCTATCTGGCCTCGTGCACGGTGCCGGGGGCGGCGCTGATCGTGGCGGGCGCGGTCCTGGCCGGGACGGCGGCGCTGCTCCCCGTACGCCCTCCGGAGCCGCGGCCCGCCGAACCGGAGGAGACTCCCCCGCCGTCCTCGGACGGCCCCCTCCTGCGGGTCCCGGGCGGGACCCTCGCGCACCGTCCGGACTGCCCGCTGGTGGCGGGCAGGCCGGAGGCCGTGGAGGCGGGGGACGCGGAGCTCGCCCCCTGCCCGGTGTGTGAGCCGTGGCCTCCCTGACGTACGAGCTGACGCTCGCCGGCCTCGCGGTCGGCAGCGCCGCCGCGCTCACCGGCATCGGGCTGATCGTCACCTACCGGGCGACGGGGGTGCTGAACCTGGCGCACGGCGCGGTCGCCATGGTCTGCGCGTACGTGCTCCGCCAGCTGGTGGTCGACTGGGGCTGGCCACTGCCCCTGGCCGCCCCGTTCACCCTCCTCCTCGTCGCCCCCGCCCTCGGCCTGGCCCTCGACCGCGGCGTCTTCCGCCCCCTCGCGCTCCGCGGCTCGAACCCGGCGCAGACCCTGGTGGCGACGATCGGCGTCTTCGTCCTCCTGGTGGGCGGGGCGGTGCTGCTGTGGGGCCCGGGGGCCCGGGACGACGCGCCCGTGCTGCTCGGCGACGATCCGTGGGCGCAGCTCGCGGCGGTGGTGGCGCTGGCCTGCCTGGTGGGGGCGGTGACCCGGTGGACGCGGTTCGGCCGGGAGCTGCGGGCGGTGGTGGACAACCGGCCGCTCGCCGTCCTGGCGGGGATCGACGCGGACCGGGTCGCGGCGGCGGGCTGGGCGTTCGGCGCGTTCACGGCCGGGCTCACGGGGGTGCTGCTCGCCCCGTACGTACGGCTCGACCCGTACGGGATGCCGCTGCTCGTGGTGGAGGTGATCGCGGTCGCGGTGATCGCCCGGATGCGGTCGCTGCCGGTGGCGGTCGGGGCGGCGCTGGCGATCGGCGTGGCCCAGGCGCAGCTGACCCGGCTGCACCCGGAGGGCTGGGCGGGCCCGCTGCTCCAGGCCGTCGGGGCGAACCTGTTCGTGGTGGCGCTCCTGGTGGCGGCGCTCGTCCTGCCGGGCGTCGGCGGCAAGGGCCGGGACGCCCTGCCGCCTCCGACGCGCGCCCCCCGGGTCCCCACCGCCCTCTGGCTGGTCGTCGGCGTCCTGCTCCTCCTCCCCCTGGGCCTCGCGGGCTCCGACCTGCACACGGCGGTCCAGGTGCCCGCGCTCGCCGTGATCCTCCTGTCCCTGGTCGTGGTGGCGGGTCGGGGCGGCCAGATCGCGCTGGGCCAGGCGGCGTACGCGGGCCTCGGCGCCCTCTTCACGGCGCTCCTGGCGACGGCCGGGCTCCCGGCCCTCGTCGCGCTGGGCCTCGCGGTGCCGATGGTGGCCGTGACCGGCCTGCTGACGGGCCGGCCCGCGATCCGGCGGCACGGCCTGGCCCTCGCCCTGGCGACCCTCGCCGTGGGGGTGGCGGTGAGCCGCTTCGTCCTCACCCAGCCGTACGCGACGGCGGACCTGACGCTCGGCCGCCCGGCCGGCTTCTCCGACGACCGCGCCTTCTACGCCCTGGAGCTCGTCGTCCTCGCCGGCTGCCTCGCCCTGGTGGCCGCCCTCCGCCGGGGCCGCACGGGCCGTGCCCTCGCCGCCCTCCGCGACCACGAACCGGGCGCCGAGGCCGCGGGCGTCCCCGTCCCCCGCCTCAAACTCCTCGCCTTCGTCCTGGGCACCGCCCTCGCCGCCCTCGGCGGCGGCCTCCTCGCCCTGGGCCTCCGCGCCTTCGACCCGGACCAGTACGACCCCGTCCGCGGCCTCCTCTGGTTCGCCGCCGTCCTCGTCCTCGGCGCCGACAGCCTCCTCACCCCCCTGGCCGCGGCCGCCCTCCTGACCACCCTGGACGCCGGCCCCCACGCGGGCACAGCAGCAGCCCTGATAGGTCTCCTGGCAACCCTGACGGCCCGCATCCCCCCGCTGACGGACCTCCTCCCACCGCCCCACCCGGCCCCCACGGGAGCCGGGGGCACCCCTGCTCACACCCCCCGCCCTGAGGCCGGCCCGCCCGGGGCCCTCCTTCCCGAGGCAGGCCCGCCCGGGGCCGGCCCTTCCAAGGCCGGCCCTTCCAAGGCCGGTCCGGCCGCAGGCCGGACGCCCTCCCACGGCGGGCCTGTCGCCGACGGCGCCCGGTCCCCGGTGGCAGGACCCGAACCCGCGCCGCGCCGGACGCGTCCGCACCGCCCCACGCCCACGCCCCGCACGGGACTCCGCGCGTACGACCTCACCCTCACCTACCCCGGAGGGGTCACCGCCCTCTCCCATGTGACGCTCGACCTCGAACCCGCCCGGGTCACCGCCCTCGTCGGGCCCAACGGTGCGGGCAAGAGCACACTTTTCGACTGTCTCGCGGGGACGCTGAGGCCGCGCCGGGGGGAGGGGCGGATCACGCTCGACGGGGCCGACATCACGGCGCGGTCCGCGCACGCCCGGACGCGGCTCGGCATCGCGCGGACCTTTCAGCGGCTCGCGGTCTTCCCGTCGCTCACCGTGGAGGAGAACGTCCGGATCGGCGAGGAGCAGGGGCGGGACGGGCGGCGGACCGATCCGGCCGCGGTGGAGCGGAGCCTGCGGCTGCTCGGACTGGCCGGGGCCGTACGGAACCGGCCGGCGGCGGACCTGCCCACGGGGACGCTGCGCCGGGTCGAGCTGGCCCGCGCGCTGGCCGGGGGGCCGCACACGCTGCTCCTGGACGAGCCGGCCGCCGGGCTCGACGCCGCCGAGACGGCCGCGCTCGCCCGGATCCTGGCGGCCCTCGCGGCGGACGGCCTGACGGTCCTCGTCGTCGAGCACGACCCGGACCTCGTCGCCGGGATCGCGCACACGGTGCACACCATGGAGGGGGGCCGGATCCTGTCGTGAGCGTCGAGATGGCCCTGCGCGCCGCCCGGGTCCGCTACGGCCCCCTGGAGGCCCTGCACGGTCTCGACCTGCCCGTGCCGGCCGGGACGGTGACCGTCCTCCTGGGCCGCAACGGCGCGGGCCGGACGACCGCCCTGCGCGCCCTCGCCGGCACGGTGGGCCTGTCGGCGGGCCGGGTGGAGTGGCGCGGGGCCGACGTGACCCGCCTGTCGGCGCACGCGCGGGCGCGCCGCGGGCTGTGCTTCGTACCGGATCTGCGGGCGGTGTACGCGGGCCTCACCGTCGCGGAGAACCTCGCGCTCGCCGCGCCCGGAGCCGCCGGGCCCGACGCCGCCGCCCCGTACCCCGAGCTCGTCCCCCTGCTGTCCAGGACCGCCGGGACGCTGTCCGGCGGGGAGCGCCGGATGCTGGCGCTCTCCCGCGCGCTGCTCGCACGCGCGCGCGTGGTGCTCGTCGACGAGCCGTCGCTCGGCATGGCCCCGCCGGTCGCGGCCCGTACGTACCGGATGCTCACGGCGCTCGCCGTGGAGCGCGGGGCGGCCGTGGTCCTGGCCGAGCAGCGCGTACCGGACGGGCTGCCGCCCGGCTCGCTCGTGCACGAACTGCGGCGCGGCTCCCGTGCGTCGAGCGGCGAGCCGGCCGAGTACCGGTGACCCTCAGAGCGGGTCGATCCGCAGCATGGTGCCGACGACGATCCGGTTCGGGTCGGCCCCGATCAGGCTCCGGTTCGCCGCGTACAGCGCCTGCCAGCCGCCCTTGATCCCGAAGCGGCGGGCGATCGAGCCGAGGGTGTCGCCGGCCTGGACGGTGTGGACGCGCCCGGACAGGCCGTACCGCTTGGAGCAGACGGGCCAGGCCACCCAGCCCTGGGTGCGCAGGACCTCCTCGGCGACGGTGATCTGCTGCTGCCGGGTCGCCAGGTCGGCGCGCGGGGCGTACTTCGGGCCGCCGTGCTCGACCCAGGTGGGGTGCCAGAACTGGAGGCCGCCGTAGAAGCCGTTCCCGGTGTTGGCGTTCCAGCGTCCGCTGCTCTCGCACTCGGCGACGCATCCCCACGGCCACTGGTCCCGCGCGCAGGCGTACGCGGGCACGGAGGCGGCCTCCCTGAGCGTGTCCGACACGTCCTGGAGCGCGGCGGAGGCCTCTTCCCGGACCTCGGCGGACGTCTCCCGCACGGCGGCCGAAGCGGCGGCCGAGGCGGCGGCAGGCACGTCCCCCGGCCCGGGAGAGGCGTCCCGGGCCCGGGCGGGCGCCGGGGCCAGGGTCAGGAGCGCGGCCGCGGACGCCGCCACGAGGGAACCGGCCGTCCAAAATCGGATCTTCGACATCGGGGCAGGCTAGGCAGCGCCCCGGCGCCCCCGGCCCGTGCCGCGCGGAACACTGTTCACACCCCACCCGGTCGGAGTCACCCGCCCCCTCGCACACGCCACTGGCAACTTGCCTCGTTTCCACGCGTGACCCCGGCCGAGGCTGACCCGTTGAACTCGGCATGAGACGCCCGGGAACGGCCCGGCGTCCCCCCGTACCGAGTCCAGGGAGCCCCCCGTGCCGCGCATGCTCGACGTCAGCGAGGACGTACGCGCCGAGATCGGCGACGAAGAAGCGGACCGGCTGCTCGCCGGCGACAACGCCCCGGGCAGCTACGACTGCACCTCCTGCCGCACGCCGGGGAACTCCGAGCAGGAGCAGACCAGCACGGTGCTGTTCGTCGGCGAGGAGACCGCGGTCCTCGCGTTCGCCCACGCCACCTGCATCCCCTCGCAGGTCGTCCGGGTCGCCGAGGAGCAGCTCCAGGGCGCCGTCGCCTCCATCACGGCCTCCGACGCCGCCGACGCGCTCTCCGCCTCCCACCCCGAGCAGGCCGTGCTCGGGGTGACCAGCGGTCTCGTCCTGATCCAGGGCGAGCTGCACCCGGCGCTCGTCGTGGAGCCGACCGCCCCCGTGGCCCGTCCGGGCTCGAACGGGCTCACCGACGAGTTCCTGCCGCTCCTGGCCGAGCAGGGCTTCCAGCAGGTCATGAGCCTCGACGAGACGCCGACGGCGCTGCCGGGCTGGTCGGTCCTGGTCGCCATGGGCCAGCTGCACTCCGTGCTCCAGCCGGGGCCGGGCGGTGCCGGGCAGGCCGCCTGGTGGCAGGCGCACCAGCCGCTCCAGGTCACCGAGGGCTGGCGGGCGGCGGCCAACAAGTCGCACACGGTCCTGGTCTTCGCCGCCCCGGTGGGTTCGATCGGCCAGCAGCCGCGCGAGGACCTGCTGCGCGACGCCCTGGAGAAGGCCGCCGCGAACGGCCGTCTGGTCGCCGCCGCGATGCCGCTGGCCGGCACCTGATGGCGGACCGCCGGCCCGGCATAGGGTGGGCGCGCGTCCCCGGGGCGGGGCCGGGACCGGGCGTTCCGACCGTGCCGCGCCCCCGGGCTTCCCTTTCGGAGAGCCGCCCGCATCCGACGGGCGGCGGTGTCGTTGGCACCTATGTGCACCCATACGACCCGTTCCTCCAGCCGTATCCGAGCCAGATCCCCCCGATGCGCCCCGCACGGGACGTCTCGGCAGGCCCTTCGCCCACGCCGATCTTCGACGCCCTGTACTCGGAGTACCGCCGGTCGTTCCGTACGCTGCCGGGCGACCGCAGCGGCGAGGAGGAGCTGGGCTTCCGGGCCTTCGGGACGGTCCTGAGCACGGGCCTGTACGGGCAGGGGCAGCGGCCCGCGGCGTACCAGGCGCAGCAGCCTCCGCACCCCCGGGCGGCGCTGCCGCCGGGGCCCCGCAGGGGTCTCTAGGCACGGACGGTGTGACACGGCGGAGGGCCGGGCTCGATCGAGCCCGGCCCTCCGCCGTGTCACAGCACGTTCCTACTTCTTGCGGCCGCGCTTCTCGCGCACCCGCACCGAGAGGTGGAGCGGGGTGCCCTCGAAGCCGAACTCCTCGCGCAGCCGGCGCTCGATGAAGCGGCGGTAGCCGGCCTCCAGGAAGCCGGAGGCGAAGAGGACGAAGCGGGGCGGCTTGGTGCCGGCCTGCGTGCCGAAGAGGATGCGGGGCTGCTTGCCGCCGCGGACCGGGTGCGGGTGGGCGGCGACGATCTCGCCCAGGAAGGCGTTGAGCCGGCCGGTGGGGACGCGGGTCTCCCAGCCGGCGAGGGCGGTCTCGATGGCCGGGACCAGCTTCTCCATGTGACGGCCGGTCTTGGCGGAGACGTTGACCCGGGGCGCCCAGGAGACCTGCTGCATCTCGGTCTCGATCTCGCGCTCCAGGTAGTAGCGGCGCTCCTCGTCGAGCTCGTCCCACTTGTTGTAGGCGATGACGATGGCGCGGCCCGACTCGACCGCCATCGTGATGATGCGCTGGTCCTGGACCGAGATGTTGTCGGTGGTGTCGATGAGGATGACGGCCACCTCCGCCTTCTCGATGGCGGCGGCGGTCCGCAGGGAGGCGTAGTAGTCCGCGCCCGCCTGGAGGTGGACCTTCTTGCGGATGCCGGCGGTGTCGACGAACTTCCACGTCACGCCGCCGAGCTCGATGAGCTCGTCGACCGGGTCGCGGGTGGTGCCGGCCAGCTCGTTGACGACGACCCGGTCCTCGCCCGCGACCTTGTTGAGCAGGGAGGACTTGCCGACGTTCGGGCGGCCGATGAGGGCGATGCGGCGGGGGCCGCCCACCGCGTTGCCGAAGCGCTGCTCGGGGGCCTCGGGCAGCTTCTTCAGGACCTCGTCGAGGAGGTCGCCGGTGCCGCGGCCGTGCAGCGAGGAGACGGGGAACGGCTCGCCGAGGCCCAGGGACCACAGCATGGCCGCATCGGCCTCGCCGGACTGGCCGTCGACCTTGTTCGCGGCGAGGACGACCGGCTTCCCGGCGCGGCGGAGCAGCCTGACGACGGCCTCGTCGGTGTCGGTGGCGCCGACGGTGGCGTCCACGACGAAGAGGCAGGCGTCGGCGGCCTCGATGGCGTACTCGGCCTGGGCGGCGACGGAGGCGTCGATGCCGAGGACGTCCTGCTCCCAGCCGCCGGTGTCGACGACCTTGAAGCGGCGGCCGGCCCATTCGGCCTCGTACGTGACGCGGTCGCGGGTGACGCCCGGCTTGTCCTCGACGACGGCCTCGCGGCGGCCGATGATGCGGTTCACCAGGGTCGACTTGCCGACGTTCGGGCGGCCGACGACGGCGAGAACGGGGAGCGGGCCGTGGCCGGCCTCCTCGATCGCACCCTCGACGTCCTCGACGTCGAAGCCCTCTTCCGCGGCGAGCTCCATGAACTCCGCGTACTCGGCGTCGCCAAGTGCCCCGTGGTCGTGCTGGTCGTTCATGAAGTCCGTTCCTTGATCATTCGTGGTCGGTGGGTCCCCGGTCCCCGGGGCCCACTACTGAAAGTCTCGCTCAGCGCCCGGTGAGACGCCTGGCGTTTTCCAGGTGGCCGGTGAGCCGCTCCTGGATCCGTACGGTGGCCTCGTCCAGCGCCTTGCGGGTGCGGCGGCCGGAGCCGTCCCCCGCCTCGAAGGCGTCGCCGAAGACGACGTCGACGCGGCCGCGCAGCGGAGGCAGTCCCTTGACCAACCGTCCGCGGCGCTCGGTGCTTCCCAGGACGGCGACCGGGACGATCGGCGCGCCGCTGCGGACGGCGAAGTACGCCAGGCCCGCGCGGAGCGAGGCGAAGTCGCCGTCGCCGCGGGTGCCCTCGGGGAAGATCCCGAGGACGCCGCCCTGCTCCAGGACACCCAGGGCGTTGCCTATCGCGGTGCGGTCGGTGCTCTCCCGGTCCACCTTGAGCTGCCCGATGCCTTCCAGGAAGCTGCCGAGCGGGCCGACGAACGCCTCCTTCTTGATGAGGAAGTGCACGGGGCGCGGGGCGGTGCCCATGAGCATGGGGCCGTCGATGTTGTGCGCGTGGTTGACGGCGAGTATGACGGGGCCGGAGGCCGGCACCCGCCAGGCGCCGAGGACGCGCGGCTTCCAGAAGCCGTACATCAGCCCGATGCCGATGCGACGGCCGACGGCGGCGCCCTTCACGGAGGGCAGGGTCACTTGGCAGCCGCCCTCTTCTCCTCGACGAGGGTGACGACGCACTCGATGACCTGGTCCAGGGTGAGGTCGGTGGTGTCGACCTCGACGGCGTCGTCGGCCTTGGCGAGCGGGGAGGTCTTGCGGCTGGAGTCGGCCGCGTCCCGCTTGATGAGGGCCTCCTTCGTCGCGTGCACGTCGGCGCCCTTGAGCTCGCCGGAGCGGCGGGCGGCACGGGCCTCGGGCGAGGCGGTGAGGAAGACCTTCAGGTCGGCGTCCGGCAGGACGGTGGTGCCGATGTCCCGGCCCTCGACGACGATGCCGGTCTCGGCGCTGCGGGCGATGGACCGCTGGAGCTCCGTGATCAGGCTCCGCACCTCGGAGACGGCGCTGACGGCGCTGACCTTGGAGGTGACCTCTTCGGTACGGATGGGCCCGGAGGCGTCCGCGCCGTCGACGGTGATCGTGGGGCGGGCCGGGTCCGTGCCGGAGACGATGACGGGCTTGGACGCGGCGTTGGCGACGGCCTCGGCATCGGTGACGTCGACCCCGTTACTGATCATCCACCAGGTGATCGCCCGGTACTGGGCGCCGGTGTCGAGGTAGCTCAGCCCCAGCTTGGCGGCGACCGCCTTCGAGGTGCTGGACTTGCCCGTGCCGGAGGGCCCGTCGATGGCGACGATCACGGATTCCACGGTGGGAACACCTTCCTGGGGTGCGTGGTAGGGCCCGGCAGGATGCGGGGACCCCCACAAGGTTACCGAGTCCCCGGCCCCCCTCCGGCCCGCGCCCTGTGGGCCCGCGCCCCGCGCCCGTGCGGGCGTCCGTCCCGCCCTGCGGAACGAACGCCCACGACGGTGGGCGGCTCAGGTCGTGCGGAGGGACCAGCCGCGTTCCTGGAGGGCCGTGCCGAGCGCCGTCGCGGCCGATGGTTCGACCATCAGCTGGACGAGACCCGCCTGCTGCCCCGTGGCGTGCTCGATGCGGACGTCCTCGATGTTGACGCCCGCGCGGCCCGCGTCGGCGAAGATGCGGGCGAGTTCGCCGGGCTGGTCGCTGATGAGGACGGCGACGGTCTCGTAGGCCGTGGGGGCGGCGCCGTGCTTGCCGGGGACGCGGGCGCGGCCGGCGTTGCCGCGCCGCAGGACGTCCTCGACGCCCGTGGCGCCGTCGCGACGCTCGTCCGCGGAGGCGGACTGGAGGGCCCGCAGGGCGCGGACGGTCTCGTCGAGGTCGGCGGCGACGCCGGAGAGGACGTCGGCGACGGGTCCGGGGTTGGCGGAGAGGATCTCCAGCCACATCCGCGGGTCGGAGGCCGCGATCCGGGTGACGTCGCGGATGCCCTGCCCGCAGAGGCGTACGGCGGACTCCTCGGCCTCCTCCAGGCGTGCGGCGACCATCGAGGACACCAGCTGCGGGGTGTGGGAGACCAGGGCGACGGCCCGGTCGTGGGCGTCGGCGTCCATGACGACGGGGACGGCCCGGCAGAGGGCGACGAGCTCCAGGGCGAGGTTGAGGACCTCGGTGTCGGTGTCCCGGGTCGGGGTGAGGACCCAGGGCCGGCCCTCGAAGAGGTCGGCGGTGCCGGCGAGGGGGCCCGAGCGCTCCTTGCCGGCCATGGGGTGGGTGCCGATGTACGTGGTGAGGTCGAGGCCCAGCGCCTCCAGCTCGCGCTTCGGGCCGCCCTTGACGCTGGCCACGTCCAGGTAGCCGCGGGCCAGGCCCGCCTTCATGGCCTCGGCGAGGGTGGCGGCCACGTGCGCGGGGGGAACGGCGACGACGGCGAGGTCCACGGGGCCTTCGGGGGCCTCGTCGGTGCCCGCGCCGAGCGCGGCGGCCGTGCGGGCGCGCGCCGGGTCGTGGTCACGCAGGTGGACGGTCACGCCGCGGCCCGCGAGGGCGAGGGCGGCGGAGGTGCCGATGAGGCCGGTTCCGATGACGAGGGCTGTTCTCACTGGGCGATGTCCTTGCGCAGGGCGGCCGCGGCGCCGAGGTAGACGTGCGCGATCCGGGACTTGGGCAGTTCGGTCTCGACGTGGGCGAGGAGCCGGACGACCCTCGGCATCGCACCCTCGATGTCGAGTTCCTGTGCGCAGAGCAGGGGTACGTCGGCCATGCCGATGCCGATCCCCCGGGCCGCGGCGGCGGGGAAGTCGCTGTGGAGATCGGGCGTGGCCGTGAACCAGATGCTGATGAGGTCGTCGGCGGTGAGCCCGTTGCGTTCGAGGACGGCGGTGAGCAGCTCCTCGACCTGCTCGCGCATGTGTCCGGCCTCGTCCCGCTCCAGCTGGACGGCTCCTCGGACCGCTCGTACCGCCACGTCGTGCTCCTTCGCCTGCGTCAGTGCTCCGTTCACCCTAGTCAGCGGCGGGGACGGCGTGCCGCGGCGCCCGCCCTCCGAGACGGGGGCGGGCGTTCGGGGCGGGGTCAGAGCCGCTGCTGGCGGATGATCTCCTCCAGGGAGGCGCCCGGGGGCAGCGAGCCGTTCGGGGTCAGCTTGTCGACGGCCTGCGGCAGCGACTGCGCGATCTCGTCGGCGGCCTGCTGCGGGCTGACGCCGGCCTTCGCCGCGACCTCCTGGAGGGTCTCGTCGGGGAGGGCCTCGGCGATCTGGGCGCCGCTGACGGTCTGGTTCTCGCCGGTGCCGATCCAGGACTGGGCCTGGTCGGCGAGGCCGGACCTGGTGAGCATGTCGAGGAGTCCACCGAGCGGGTTCGAGCCGTCGCCGCCGCTCTTGCCTCCGGCGAGGGCGCCGAGGAGGGAGCCGAGGATGCCGCCGGCACCGCCGCCGCCCTGTCCGCCGCCTCCGAGGAGGCCCCCGAGGAGACTGCCGAGGTCGTTACCCGCCATGGTCCTGCCTTTCGTCCGGTTCGGAACAGGCCCAATGTCACCTGAACCGGAACACTCCGCGACTCGGGGCACAGGCGGGGAGCGGCCCGACGTGCGGATCAATGCCTCGGGAGAGACGACCGCCCTCGCGTAACCTGCCCGGCATGACTCCGGACGAGCTGGTGCGCGAGCACACGATCTACTCCTGCGTGATGGGCTCGCGCGCCTTCGGTCTGGCGACCGAGGACAGCGACACGGACGTACGGGGTGTCTACCTCGCCCCTACGCCGCTCTTCTGGCGCTTCGACAAGCCTCCGGCGCATGTGGAGGGGCCGCGCCCGGAGCAGTTCAGCTGGGAGCTGGAACGCTTCTGCGAGCTCGCCCTGCGCAACAACCCGAACGTCCTGGAGTGCCTCCACTCCCCCGTCGTCGAGCACGCCGACGACCGGGGCCGCGAGCTCCTCTCCCTGCGCGGCGCCTTCCTGTCCCGCCGGGCCCACCAGACCTTCGTCCGGTACGCGGCCGGCCAGCGCCGCAAGCTCGACGCGGACGTCCGCCAGTACGGCCATCCGCGCTGGAAGCACGCCATGCACCTGCTGCGGCTCCTCACCAGCTGCCGCGACCTGCTCCGCACCGGCGAGCTCCGCATCGACGTCGGCGAGGACCGCGACCGCCTCCTCTCCGTCAAGCGCGGCGAGCTCCCCTGGACCGAGGTCGAGTCCTGGATGAACCGCCTCCAGGAGGAGGCGGACCGCGCCCACGACACGACCCCCCTCCCCGCCGCCCCGGACGAACCCCGGATCCAGGACTTCCTGACCCGCGCCCGCCGCGCCTCAGCCCTCAGCGAGCTCTAGGGGCCGGTCAAGCGTCCCAGAGCGCGCCGAAGGTCAGCAGGTCGCTGCGGTACTCGACGCGTTCCGCCCACTGCTTCGGCCAGGCGTCCGCGCCGAGGTGGGCGCCGGCGAAGGCGCCCGCGAGGGCGGCGATGGAGTCGGAGTCGCCGCGGGTGCAGGCGGCGCGGCGGAGGGCGGTGAGGGGCTCGTCGGGGAAGAGCAGGAAGCAGAGGAGCCCGGTCGCGAGGGCCTCCTCGGCGATCCAGCCGTCGCCGGTGTACTCGCAGGGGTCGAGCTCCGGGTCGGCCGTGCGCTGGACGGCGTCGAGGCGCTCCAGGACGGCGAGGCACTCGTCCCAGCCCCGCTGGACGAAATGCAGGGCGCTGGGGTCCTGGGAGCGGGTCCACAGGTCGCCGAGCCAGTGCTCGTGGTAGCGGGAGCGGTTCTCGTACGCGTACGAGCGCAGCTGCCCGACGAGCCCGGTCGGGTCCACGCCCTGCGCGAGCAGGTACACGGCGCGGGCGGTGAGGTCGGAGGCGGCGAGCGCGGTGGGGTGACCGTGGGTCAGGGCCGACTGGAGCTGCGCGGCCCCCGCCCGCTGCTCCTCGCCGATCCCGGGGACGAGCCCGATGGGGGCGACCCGCATGTTGGCGCCGCAGCCCTTGGAGTGGATCTGGCTGGCGTCCTGCCAGGGCATGTCGGTCATCAGCAGCCGACAGGCGGCCAGGCAGGTGTTGCCGGGGGCCCGGTTGTTCTCCGGGGAGCGGTACCAGTCGACGTACTCCTCCCGCAGCGGCTGGACGAGCCGCTCCGGGGCGAGCACCCCCCGGTCCATGGCCGTGCGGATGCCACGGGCGAAGGCGAGGGTCATCTGGGTGTCGTCGGTGACGCGGCCGTTCTCGGGGAGCTTCATCTCCCGCCACGGGCCGTACCAGCTGATGATCCTCGGTACGTCGCTGAACTCCGTGGGCCGGCCCAGCGCGTCGCCGAGCGCCAGTCCGATCAGGGAGCCGGTCGCGGCCTGCTTGGGGGCGGTGCGGGTGAGGTTCATGCGGGGCGTCCTTCCGGTCGCAGGAGGGGCGGGTGGAGGGTCGTGGCCCCGCCCGCCCGGTAGAGAGCGGCCGGTTTCCCCCGTCCGCCGGTGAGGCGCGGGGGTCCTTCCACGGCCTGGACGAAGCCGGGCGTGGCGAGGACCTTGCGCCGGAAGTTGGGGCGGTCGAGTTCGACGCCCCAGACCGTCTCGTAGACCTGCCGCAGCTCGCCGAGGGTGAACTCGGGCGGGCAGAAGGCGGTCGCGAGGCAGGTGTACTCCAGCTTGGCGCCGACCCGTTCGTGGGCGTCGGCGAGGATCCGGTCGTGGTCGAAGGCGAGCCGGCCGTGCGTCCCGTACGGGATCCACCGGGCCTGGGCCGCGTCGCCGCCGCCGCGCGGCTCCGGAGGGTCGGGGACGAGCGCGGTGAAGGCGACGGAGACGACCCGCATCCTCGGGTCGCGGTCCGGTTCGGAGTAGGTGCGGAGCTGTTCGAGGTGGAGGCCGGCGACGGTGGTCCCGGAGAGCCCGGTCTCCTCGGCGAGTTCGCGGCGGGCGGCCGTCTCGGCGGACTCGCGGGGCAGGACGAACCCTCCGGGCAGCGCCCAGGATCCGGCGTACGGCTCCTGGCCGCGCTCGACGAGCAGGACGTGGAGGCGTTCCTCGCGGATCGTGAGGACGGCGAGGTCGACGGTGACGGCGAACGGCTCGAAGGCGTACGGGTCGTAGCCCTCGGGGGCCCGGTGGACGGTCATCGGCGCTCCGGCTGGGGTTCGGTGAGGTGCGGGCCCCCGGCGAGCAGCGCGTCGACGGCGGCGACGGCGGCCGCGAGCCGCTCCTCGTGGGGGCCGGTGAGGACGGCGGTGCGGCGGCCGGTGCGGGCGAGCTGGGTGAGGAAGCGCGCGGTCATCCAGGGCCGCAGCCGCTCTGTGTCGTCCGCGCAGTCGATGCCCCGGTGGTCGGTGAGCAGCCACAGGTGCTGGCGGCCGTGGGCGGCGATCTCGCCGACGGCGGGGCCGGCGGTGCCGAAGCGGCGCTCGTGCCAGATGGTGGCGGCGAAGGCGTCGGTGTCGCAGAAGAGGACGGGCGAGCCGTCCCGGGCGGCCTCCTCCTCCCGTTCGGCCCGGCGCTGGGCGAGGACGGGGAGGTCGGAGGAGCGGTGGGCGAGCTTGAGCGCGCCGGACCCGCCCTCGTACTCCGGTACGCAGCGGGTGCGCGCCCAGACGCCGCCGCGCCGCCGGTAGTGGTCGGCGAGGGCGCGGGCCATGGTGGTGGTGCCGGTGGACTCGGCGCCGAGGACGACGACGCGCAGGGTGAGCGCGGCCCGTACCGGCGGCTCCAGGAAGTCCCAGAAGGCGGCGGGGTCCTCGCGTACGGCGGTGTCGGAGAGGGGCGGCTCGCAGTCGACGAGGACGGTCTCGGCGCCGAGGCCGCGGCCGAGCTCGTCCTCGTACGGCTCCGAGGTGAAGCCGTGCGGCTCCGCGGCGAAGACGGCGTCGACCGGCTCGGGGCCGTCGTACCGCTCGCCGCCGACGACGAGGACGTCGGGGTGGATCTCGCGCATCCAGGCGACCCGGTCCTCCAGGGGGAGGGGCTCCGCGGAGGTGCCGCGGACGAGCACGGTGAGGCGCTCGCAGCGGTCGCGCGCGGTGCGGACGAGGTGGTGGTGGCCGGCGTGCGGCGGATGGAACCGGCCGGGGACGAGGCCGTGGCCGTAGCGCTTCATGCGGTGCCCCCCGCCATGGGCAGCCGTGTCCCCTCGGCGCGTGTCGTGCGGCGCGCCGGGAGGAGGTCGAGACCTGATCCACCCCCGTGGGTCCAGGTCCACCGGCTGTGCATGGCGGGGCTCACCTCCGATCTCTTTAAGAGTCACCTTGACTATAAAGCGCGCGGGCCTCCGCCCACAAGGGCCCCGGACGCGAGGAAGCCCGTGACCGCCGGGCGGTCACGGGCTTCCTCGTCGAGCGGCACAAGGCCTTACATGCCGACTTCCTTCATCAGCATGCCGACCTCGGTGTTGGTCAGGCGGCGCAGCCAGCCCGACTTCTGGTCGCCCAGGGCGATCGGGCCGAAGGCGGTGCGGACCAGCTTCTCGACCGGGAAGCCCGCCTCGGCGAGCATCCGGCGCACGATGTGCTTGCGGCCCTCGTGGAGGGTGACCTCGACCAGGTAGTTCTTGCCGGTCTGCTCGACCACGCGGAAGTGGTCGGCGCGCGCGTAGCCGTCCTCCAGCTGGATGCCGTCCTTGAGGCGCCGGCCGACCTCGCGGGGCAGCGGGCCGGTGATGGCGGCCAGGTAGGTCTTCTTCACGCCGTACTTCGGGTGCGTGAGGCGGTGGGCCAGCTCGCCGTGGTTGGTGAGCAGGATGATGCCCTCGGTCTCCGTGTCGAGCCGGCCGACGTGGAAGAGCCGGGTCTCGCGGTTGGTGACGTAGTCGCCGAGGCACTGGCGGCCGTCCGGGTCCTCCATGGTGGAGACGACGCCGGAGGGCTTGTTCAGCGCGAAGAAGAGGTACGACTGGGTGGCGACGGTCAGGCCGTCCACCTTGATCTCGTCCTTCTCCGGGTCGACGCGCATGCCCTGTTCGAGGACGATCTCGCCGTTGACCTCGACGCGGGCCTGCTCGATGAGCTCCTCGCAGGCGCGGCGCGAGCCCATGCCGGCGCGGGCGAGGACCTTCTGCAGCCGCTCGCCCTCCTGCTCGGCGCCGGGGAAGGTCTTCGGAAGCTTGATCTCGGGCTTGCCGGCGTACCGCTCCCGGTTGCGCTCCTCCGCGCGGGCGTCGTACTCGCGCGAGCGGGCGGGCGCCGTACGGCCGCCGCCGCGCTGCGGGGACTGCCGGGGGCCGCCCTTGGCGCCGCCGCGCGCGGCCGCGCCACGCCCGCGCTTGGGGGCCTCCGAGGAGCCGCCGGGGCTGTAGCGCTCGTCGTAGGTGCGCTCCTCCGGGCGCGCCTTGCGCGGGCTGGAGCCGCTCGGGCGGCCGCCGCCCTGGCCCGGACGCCCGCCGCCCTGGCCGGGGCGCCCGCCCTGGCCCTGGCGGTCGTCGCGGCCGTTGCCGGCGCCGCGGTAGTTCCCGCGCCCGCCGCCACCGCCGCTGTTGCCGCGGCCTCCGCCGCTGCCGCCGCGGCCGCCGCTGTTGCCACCACGGCTCCCGCCGTTGTTTCCGCTGCTGTTCCTGCCGCTGCTGCTTCGCATCAAATTTCCGTCTTGTCGTCTACGTCTGCGTCCGGGTCGAACGACGGGACCCCTTCCAGCGAGTCCGGCTCGACCGCCTCGGCCTCGGGGAGGAAGGGGGCGAGCTCGGGGAGTTCGTCCAGGCCGCGCAGGCCCATCCGCTCCAGGAAGTAGTTCGTCGTCCTGTACAGGATCGCACCTGTTTCGGGTTCCGCGCCCGCCTCCTCCACCAGACCCCGCTGGAGGAGGGTCCGCATCACGCCGTCGCAGTTGACTCCGCGCACCGCGGAGACCCGGGAACGGCTGACCGGCTGACGGTACGCGACGACCGCGAGGGTCTCCAGGGCCGCCTGGGTGAGCCGCGCCTGCTGCCCCTCCAGGACGAAGGCCTCGACGGCCGGGGCGAAGGCGGGGCGGGTGTAGTAGCGCCAGCCCCCGGCCACCCGGCGCAGCTCGAAGCCGCGGCCCTGGGAGGTGTACTCGTCGGCCAGCTCGCGCAGGGCGTCGGCCACCTCGCTCGGGGTGCGCTCCAGGACCTTGGCGAGGTGGGCCTCGGTGGCGGGCTCGTCGACGACCATGAGGACGGCTTCGAGGGCGGGCTTGAGATCGCTCATGCGGTGGCCTCCTCGGCCTCCTGGTCGAATTCGTCGGTCACGGCCCCGGAGGGGTCCGTCTCGCCGCCGGTCCAGGAGACCGTGAGGTCCGCGAGGGCGGTCTCCTGGTCGAGGGCGACGGCCTTCTCCCGGTAGAGCTCCAGGAGGGCGAGGAAGCGGGCGACGACGGTGAGGGTGTCTCCGGCGTCCTCGATCAGCTCCCGGAAGACGGCCGTCCCGCGCTCGCGGAGCAGCGCGACGACCACGGCGGCCTGGTCCCGGACGCTGACGAGCGGGGCGTGGATGTGGTCGACGTACACCTGGGGCTCGGCCTTGGGCCGCATGGCCTTGGCGGCGAGCTTCGCGAAGCCCTCGGCGCCGAGGGAGATGACGACCTCGGGGAGCAGTTCGGCGTGGTGCGGTTCGAGTCCGACGGTACGGGGGTGGCGGTGCCCCTCGGCCTCCCAGCGCTCCTCGAAGATCTCCGCGATGCGTTTGTACGCGCGGTACTGGAGGAGCCGGGCGAAGAGCAGGTCGCGGGCCTCCAGGAGGGCGAGGTCGGCCTCGTCCTCCACCTCGGCGACGGGGAGCAGCCGGGCGGCCTTGAGGTCGAGCAGGGTGGCGGCGACGACGAGGAACTCGGTGGTCTGGTCGAGGTCCCCGTCGGGCCCGAGGGCCCGCAGGTGTGCCATGAACTCGTCGGTGACCTGGGAGAGGGCGACCTCGGTGACGTCCAGCTTGTGCTTGGTGATCAGCTGGAGGAGCAGGTCGAAGGGCCCTTCGAAGTTGGCCAGGCGCACGGTGAACCGCCCGTCCCCGCCGGGGGCGGGGGTCTCGGGCGGCCCGGCCGCGGGCGGCTGCTCCGGGTGCACCGGCTCCGCCGTCTCGCCCGGGCCGCGGCCCAGGAGGCGGCGGCCCGGCGGGCGGGACGTTTCGTCAGGAGCGTGGCGCATGGGGGTCCAGAGGGAACGAGGAGGACGGCAGCCCGCAGGCTACCGTCAGCGGCCGCGCAGGCGGCGGACGAGGATGCTCGCGTCGCCCCGGGACTCCAGGTCCGCCAGGACGACCGCGACGGCCTCCCGGACGATCCTGCCCCGGTCGACGGCGAGACCGTGCTCGCCGCGGAGTACGAGCCGGGCGTGCTCCAGGTCCATCAGCTCCTCGGCGGAGACGTAGACCGTGATCTTCTCGTCGTGGCGCTCGCGGCCGCTGGGCCGCCGGTTCGGGGTACGGCCGCCGCGCCGCCGGGCCGCCGCGGGGGCGGGCACGGAGGCGGTGGGCGCGGCCTTGGGGGCCTGCCCCTCGGGCTCGGCCGTCCGGGCGCGCGGTTCCGCGGCCTCGGAGTCCGCGGACGCGTGCTCCGCGGAGCCCTCGGCGGCGGCCGGGTCGCTCTCGGCCGCCGGTGCCGGGACGGTGCGGCGGGGTGCGGACGCCTGGAGCGCCGTCCCCCCGGTCGTACGGAAGAGTTCGTCGGCTCCGGGCAGACTCACTCGGCGTGACACCGGGCGAGCACCTCCCTGGCGAGCTGACGGTAGGCGGCGGCGCCCACGGAGTTGGAGGCGTACGTGGTGATGGGCTCGCCGGCGACCGTGGTCTCCGGGAAGCGCACGGTCCGCCCGATGACCGTGTGGTAGACGTGCTCGTCGAAGGCCTCGACGACGCGCGCGAGGACCTCACGGCTGTGCACGGTCCGGGAGTCGTACATCGTGGCGAGGATGCCGTCGAGTTCGAGCTCGGGGTTGAGCCGCTCCTGGACCTTCTCGATGGTCTCGGTGAGCAGCGCGACGCCGCGCAGCGCGAAGAACTCGCACTCCAGCGGCACGATGACCTTGTGAGCCGCCGTCAGGGCGTTCACGGTCAGCAGGCCGAGGGAGGGCTGGCAGTCGATCACGATGTAGTCGTAGTCGTTCATCAGCGGCTTCAGGGCGCGCTGGAGCGTGGACTCGCGCGCGACCTCGCTGACCAGCTGGACTTCGGCGGCCGAGAGGTCGATGTTGCTCGGCAGCAGGTCCATGTTGGGCACGGCGGTCTTCAGGAGGACCTCGTCCGCCGACATGCCCCGCTCCATGAGCAGGTTGTAGACGGTGAGGTCGAGCTCCATCGGGTTCACGCCGAGGCCGACCGACAGGGCTCCCTGCGGGTCGAAGTCGACGAGCAGCACCCGTCGTCCGTACTCGGCGAGCGCGGCGCCCAGGTTGATGGTCGACGTGGTCTTGCCGACGCCGCCCTTCTGGTTGCACATCGCGATGATCTTCGCGGGTCCGTGGTCGGTCAGGGGACCCGGGATCGGGAAGTACGGCAGGGGCCGTCCGGTGGGGCCGATCCGCTCGCGGCGCTGGCGGGCAGCGTCGGGTGCGAGGGTGGCCGCGTACTCCGGATCGGGCTCGTACTCGGCGTCGGGGTCGTAGAAGTGCCCCTCGGGCACCTCGTCGTAGGCGGCGAAGTGGGTGGACTCTCGGCCCATCTCGTTGCCGGCCGTGGCGTTCACGTGTAGGCCGTCCATCGTCTTCATCGTGTGGGCACTCGTCATGGGCTGGTGCGTCGCGAAGGTCCGCACCGCGACGGAGCCGATCGGGGCACCTGGCGCACCGCTCCCGGGAGTAATTGTCGACTCATTCACAAGTCGTCTTACCTCCTTGGATGTCACCAGGAACATTTATCGATAGGTCAGCGTGGCACCATGCCGACGGTTGGCGACTCTATGGCGTGTCACCGCTCCGCAGCAACACAATCCGCCGGACCCGGCCCGATGTGTCGGCAACCGAACACGTCTCTGTCAAGGGTGCGCAGGCATGCATCCACACGTTTCAGGGGTGTGCGAAACGGTTAAAAGGTTATGTTCGAGGCGAGTTGCCCGAACGTTTCGGCGGGGCCTGAGACACGGCCGGCCGGACCTTGTCGAACAAGGTCCGGCCGGGTGCGTGATATTGACGGCACGCGTTGACGGGGCCTCCGTCAAGGGGCCTGCGGAGGTCAGGCCAGGAGGCTGGCCAGCTCGACGTGCTCGAGGCCGTGCGCCTCGGCGACCTCCTTGTAAACCACCTTGCCGTCATGGGTGTTGAGGCCCAGGGCGAGGGCGGCGTCGCGGCGCAGCGCCTCGACCCAGCCGTTGTTCGCCAGCGACACGATGTAGGGCAGCGTGGCGTTGGTGAGGGCGTAGGTGGAGGTGTTCGGGACGGCGCCCGGCATGTTCGCCACGCAGTAGAAGATCGAGTTGTGGACCTGGAAGGTCGGCTCGGCGTGGGTGGTCGGGTGCGAGTCCTCGAAGCAGCCGCCCTGGTCGATCGCAATGTCGACAAGGACACTTCCGGGCTTCATCTTGGCGACGAGCTCGTTGGTGACCAGCTTCGGGGCCTTGGCGCCCGGGATGAGGACGGCACCGACGACGAGGTCGGCCTCGATGACGGCCTTCTCCAGCTCGAAGGCGTTGGAGACGATCGTCTTGACCTTCGTGCCGAAGATCTTGTCGGCCTCGCGGAGCTTGTTGATGTCGCGGTCGAGCAGGGTCACGTGGAAGCCCAGGCCGATGGCGATCTGCACGGCGTTCCAGCCGGAGACGCCGCCGCCGATGACGACGCACTCGCCGGCGTGGGTGCCGGGGACGCCGCCGGGGAGGACGCCGCGGCCGCCGGCCGAGCGCATCAGGTGGTAGGCGCCGACCTGCGGGGCCAGGCGGCCCGCGACCTCGGACATCGGGGCGAGCAGCGGGAGCGCGCGGTTCGCGGTCTCGACCGTCTCGTAGGCGATGGCGGTGGTGCCGGACTCCAGGAGGGCGTCCGTGCACTCGCGGGAGGCGGCGAGGTGCAGGTAGGTGAAGAGCGTCTGGTCCTTGCGGAGGCGGTGGTACTCCTCGGCGATGGGCTCCTTGACCTTGAGCAGCAGGTCGGCGGTGGCCCAGACCTCGTCGGCGGTGGCGAGGATCTCGGCGCCGGCGGCGACGTACTCCTCGTCCGTGATCGAGGAGCCGACACCGGCGTTCTGCTCGACGAAGACCTGGTGGCCGTTGCGGACGAGCTCGTGGACACCGGCGGGGGTGATGGCCACGCGGAACTCGTTGTTCTTGACCTCGCGGGGGATGCCGACCTTCATCGTCGATCACGGTCCTTGAATCGGGGGGATAACTGGGGCACTGCGATACATACCCGTATGCACTGCAGCGCACCGGGGCAGACCACGTTCGAACGCGGCTCACCCAGTCTAATGAAGGAGTTCCCCCTGTCTAGCCTTTCAAAGTACTAATCTTCGACGGAGCCACTGCGGATTTCGTAGGCCGACGGTTCCGTTTCCAGGAGTCTCTCGGCCGCGGACCGGTGCAGACCGGCGGCCGCGGGGTCGCCGAGCCGGTCGAGGGTGTCCGCCAGCCGGAGCTGGAGCGCGGCCTGGAGCCGGGTGTCCCGGGCCCGGCGGGCCCACTCCACCGCTTCCTCGCAGGTCCGCAGGGATTCCTCGGGCCGCCCGGCGTACTCCTGGACCCGGGCGGCCTCGCTCAACGCCCGTGCGTGGCCCGGGAGATCGGAGAGCCTCCGGTAACCGGCGGCGGCGGCGCGCCAGCTCCGCAGGGCCTCCCCGTACCGCCCCGCATAGGTCTGTACGGCGCCGAGGCGGGCGTACAGCCGGGCCTGGTCGGCGCGCTCGTCCCGGGCGAGGCGCTGCGCGAGCGCCCGCCCGTACCAGTCGCCGGCCCGCTGCCAGTCTCCCAGCTCCTGATAGGAGCCACCTACGGATTCCATTGCGCGACCGGTCGCGTACGGGTCATTTGCTGCGCGTCCGGCCTCCAAAGCCGACCGATATCGCAGCAGGGCGTCTTGTGTCCTGCCGGTCCTGGCATCGAGATCGGCGAGGTTCAGCAGGGCGGCGGCCCGCTCGCGGTGCAGCCCGTGCCGCTCGGCCACGTCCAGGACCAGCCGGTGGAGGCCGTACAGCTCGGGGGCGGCGGCCTCCGCGCCCCGGTGCGCGGCGAGCGCCCTGACGAGCGAGGCGACGAGGCGGCGCGCGAGGGTGTCGAGCTCCCCGTCGGCGACGGCGAGCCGGGCGGAGGCGAGGAGGAAGGCCTGCCGGGAGTCCAGCCAGGCGGCCGCCGCGGCCGTGTTCGGGAAGCGCAGGGCGCGCGGCAGCCCGGCCAGCTTGCGGCGGGCGGGCGAGCCCTCGGGTTCGGTGACCGCACGGCAGGACTGGAGGAGCCGTACGGTCCGCTCCAGCATCCGGGCCCGGGCGAGCTGCACCTCGGCGGGCCGGTCGCGCTCCTCCAGCTGGGCGCGAAGGAGGGGGACGAGGTGCGCGCGCACCTCGTACTGTCCGTCCTCGCCGCCCGAGACGAGCCCCAGGGCGGCGAAGTCGGCGAGGGTGGTCGCGGCCGCCGAGACCGAGCAGCCGGCCAGGGCGGAGGCGGTGTGGGCGTCGGCCCGGCCCAGCGGGGCCAGGGCGAGGAATCGCAGTATCCGGGCGGCGGTGGCGGGCAGCGCGTCGTGGGCGAGCAGGAAGGCCCGGGTGAGGGGATCGCCGCTGAGCCCGCGCAGCCGCTTGGCGAGATCGGCGACGGAGGCCTTGGGCTGCGTGGAGAGCCAGCCGCCGGCGAGGACGACCGCGGCGGGCAGTCCCCCGCACTCCTCGACCAGGGTCTCGGCGGCCTGCGGGTCGACGGTGATGCGGACGGAGCCGGTGAAGGCCGTGAGCAGCTCGATGGCCGACTTGGGGTCGAGCCCGCCGAGGGTGCAGGGCCGTACGTCGGGGATCCCGGTGAGCGGCCCGCGGGCGACCCCCACCACGAGGGCGTCGGGGTTGTCGGGGATCAGCGGGTCGGCCTGCTCGGCGTCGACGGCGTCGTCGAGGAGCAGCACGGCCCTGCGGTCGGCGAGGGCGCCCCTGACGAGCTCGGTCAGCTCGTCCTCCCCGGCCCCGGGGGGTTCGGCGACCCCGAGCGCGGCGAGGAGTTCCTGGGCGACGCGCGCGGTGGGGACGGGATCGCCGCCGGGTTCGGTGAGCCGGGCGCGGAAGACCCCGTCGGGGTAGCGGTCGGCGAGCCCTGCGGCGAGCTCCTCGGCGAGGGCCGTCCGCCCGGAGCCCGGCTTGCCGGCGATGAGCAGGACCCGGGCGCGGGGCGCCTTGCGGCCGGTGAGGGTGTCGAGGCCGGTCCGCTCGATGTCGGCGCGCAGGGCCTTCAACTCCCGCTGCCGGCCGAAGAACTGCCGGCTGCCGACCGCCGTCACCGCCTGATCCGTCACGGGGCCACTCTCCCGTCCACCTGCGCACGAGCCGATCCCGCGGGGGCTCCGCACGGGCGATTCCGAGCGTAGTTCAGGGCGGGAGGCGGACCCGGCGGAGCGCGGCGGACGGATCCCCCTATCGGATCAACAGATCGTCACACCGGCCGTCCTCCCGGTGTGGGCGATCCGTTCCGCAGGGTCGCTCCGCGCGCGAAGATCTCCCCGCCGCCATGCTACGAGCCGGTCGAGGGGAACATTCGTCCAATCCACCGGCGCCTACCCGCGGGGACAGTGGGCGCATGACCACGACCACCGAGAACTCCACCCTGCCTCTGGACGACGGCGACCTCCACGTGTGCCAGGACGGCCCCCGTGACGCCCCCGCGCTCCTGCTCGTCCACGGATCCGCGTCCTCCACCCGCTCGTGGAACGCGATGGTGCCCCTGCTGAGCGGAGCCCACCGCGTCATCCGGATCGACCTGCTCGGGCACGGCCGCTCGGCCAAACCGGAGGACCGCAGCTACGCCGTCCCCGACCAGGCACGCCGGGCCGGCCTCGTGCTGGACCGGCTCGGCGTCGAACGCGCCGTGGTCGTCGGCCACTCCAGCGGCGGGGCGGTCGCCACCGCCCTCGCCGAGGAGCGGCCCGACCTGGTGACCGCACTCGCGCTCCTCAACACCGGCCCCCGCCCGAGCGCCTTCATCGCGACGGAGTCCACCGCGATCGCCCCCTCGCAGTGGCCGCCGGCCGACGAGCAGCTCCGGCTGTTCGCGAGCACGGCCTTCAGCCGCGCGGGGTACCGGATCCCGGACGAGATCCTGGACGAGGCACGCGAGATGACGTACCACTCGCTCACCGCGACCATGCGGGCCACCCGCGCCTACCTGGAGGAGCGGGCGCTGCCGGAACGGCTGTCGGTCCTGGGCAAGCCGCTCCTGGTGCTCTTCGGCGAGGACGACCGCAGATGGCGGTCCTCCTCCGCCTCCGAGTACACCGCCGTTCCGGGCGCGAAGGTCGAACTGCTGCCGGGCCTCGGGCACTCGCCCCTGCTGGAGGACCCGCCCCGGACCGCCGCCCCCCTGCTCGCCTTCACGGCGATCCACGCCCCGCAGGCGGGCTGAGGAAAGGAAGGAGTGCCATGCGCATCCTCGTCTCCGGCGCCGGCGTCGCCGGCCCGGCGCTGGCCTACTGGCTCACCCGGCACGGTTTCTCCGTCACCGTGGTCGAGCGCGCGCCCGCGCTGCGCCGGACCGGTGGCCACGCGGTCGACCTGTTCCGGCCCGCGATGGACATCTCGGAGAAGATGGGCGTGCTCCCCCTCATCGAGGAGCGGGCCACCGGCACGAGCCGGATGACCGTCCACCGGGAGGGCTCACGGCGTCCCGTCCGGGCGGACCTCTCCAAGATCTTCGGCGGCGCCTCCGGCCGGCACGCCGAGATCATGCGCGGCGACCTCTGCGCGATCTACTACGACGCCGCGCGCGACGACGTCGAGTACGTCTTCGGCGACTCGATCACCGCGATCTCCCCCGACGGCGAGGTGCGGTTCGAGAACGCCGCGCCCCGCCGCTTCGACCTCGTCGTCGGCGCGGACGGGCTGCACTCCACCGTGCGCCGCCTCGTCTTCGACGAGGAGTCCCGCCGCGAGGCCTTCATCGGAGCCTACCTCGGGGTGCTGACCCTGCCGAACCTGCCCGGCCTCGACGGCGAACTCCTCCTGCACGTCGGCGTCGGCCGCACCGCCGGCATGTACGGCGCGCGGCACCTGGACGACGCGCGGGCGCTGTTCCTGTTCCGGAGCGCGCGCGAACTCGACTGCCACCACCACGACGTGCCCCGGCAGAAGGAGCTGCTGCGCGGTGCGTTCGCCGGCATGCACGAGCGGGTGGACGGCTGGCTGGACGAGCTCGACCGCACCCCGTCGTTCTACTTCGACTCGATCACCCAGCTCCACATGGACACCTGGTCGCGGGGAAGGGTGACGCTCGTCGGCGACGCGGGCTACTGCCCCGGCCCGGCCGTCGGCGGCAGCACCAGCCTGGCCGTCGTCGGCGCGTACGTCCTCGCCGGAGAGCTGGCACGGGCGGGCGGCGACCACGAGCGTGCCTTCCCCGCCTACGAGCGGGCGATGGCGGAGCATGTGCGCGGCAGCCGCGCGGCCGCGCTGAGCGCGGCGAGGACCCTGGTCCCCACGTCCCGCCCGGGCGTGTGGGGACTGGCCCAGGGAGCCCGGCTGATCTCCGCCCTGCCGGCGGCCCCCAGCCGGGCCCTGCTCCGCCTCACCACGAGGAGCGCGCGTCTGTACGACTCCGTGACGGTCGAGGACTACCGGATCTGAACCCGCACGGGTCCGGCCCCGGTCACGCCTCGAACGGCCGGGCCGGCCAGGGGGCGTCCGCCGGGCGCAGCGCGTCCAGGCCGTCGCCCGAGCGCGCCGCCAGCAGCGACAGCACCCCCACCACCAGGCAGGTGTTGTGCAGCTCGCCCGCGAGGACTCCCCGGACCAGTTCGGGGAGCGGCACCCGGGCGAGCTCCATGTCGGCCTCCTCCTCGGAGACCTCGAAGCGCTCGCCCTCCGCCTCGGCGAGGTCCCGCGCCAGGAAGATCCGTACGGCCTCGTCGCAGCCGCCCGGCGTCGTGTAGACGTCGGCGAGGACCCGCCAGTCCTCCGCCTTGACGTGCGCCTCCTCGTACAGCTCGCGCTGGGCGGCGTGCAGCGGGTTCTCGCCGGGCACGTCGAGGAGTCCGGCGGGGATCTCCCAGAGCTTCTGCCGTACGGGGTGCCGGTACTGCCGGAGGACGACGACGCGGTCCTCCTCGTCGAGGGCGAGGACGGCCACGGAGCCGGGGTGGACCTGGTAGTCACGGCGGTGGACCGAGCCGTCGGGCATGACCACGTCGTCCGTGCGGACACTCGTCTTGTTGCCCTTGAAGGGAGTGGTGGTGGCGACGACCTGCCACTCCTCCGGGGTGTCCTGCACCTTCATCAGCAGTCCTCTCACGTACGGAAGCCGGGGTACCGGTCCCGGAGAGGGACCCGTACCCCGGCTACGTTAACGCGCCGTCCTACTTGCCGGTCTTGCGCTCCACGGCCGCCTTCACCAGACCCGCGAAGAGCGGGTGCGGGCGGGTCGGGCGGGACTTGAGCTCCGGGTGCGCCTGGGTGGCGACCAGGTAGGGGTGGCTCTCCTTCGGGTACTCGACGAACTCGACGAGCTTGTTGTCCGGGGAGGTGCCGGAGAAGACCAGGCCGGCCTTCTTCTCCAGCTCCGCGCGGTAGGAGTTGTTCACCTCGTAGCGGTGGCGGTGGCGCTCCTCGACGTACGGCTCGTCGCCGTAGGCCTCGCGGACGACCGAGCCCTCGGCGAGCTTCGCCGGGTAGAGGCCCAGGCGCATCGTTCCGCCCAGGTCGCCGGCGCCCTCGACGTACGCGAGCTGCTCCTCCATCGTGGAGACGACGGGGTGCGCGGTGGCCGGGTCGAACTCGGTGGAGTTGGCCTCGGGGATGTCGGCCAGGTTCCGGGCGGCCTCGATCACGATGCACTGCAGGCCGAGGCAGATGCCGAGCAGCGGCACCTTGTTCTCGCGGGCGTACTGGATCGCGCCGACCTTGCCGGAGACACCGCGGTCGCCGAAGCCGCCGGGGATGAGGATGCCGTCGACGTCGCCGAGCTGCTTGGCGGCGCCGGCCGGGGTCTTGCAGTCGTCGGAGGTGACCCACTTGACCTTGACCCGGGCGCGGTTGGCGAAGCCGCCGGCGCGCATGGCCTCGGTGACCGACAGGTAGGCGTCGGGCAGGTCGATGTACTTGCCGACGAGGGCGATCGTGACCTCGTGCTCCGGGTTGTGGACGCGGTCCAGGAGGTCCTCCCAGACGGTCCAGTCGACGTCACGGAAGGGCAGGTCGAGCTTGCGGACGACGTAGGCGTCCAGGCCCTCGGTGTGCAGCACCTTCGGGATGTCGTAGATCGACGGGGCGTCGATGGCGGCGACGACCGCGGCCTCGTCGACGTCGCACATCAGCGAGATCTTGCGCTTGATGGCGGTCGGGACCTCGCGGTCGGCGCGCAGCACGATCGCGTCGGGCTGGATGCCGATGTTGCGCAGGGCGGCGACCGAGTGCTGGGTCGGCTTGGTCTTCAGCTCGCCGGAGGGGCCGATGTAGGGCAGCAGCGAGATGTGCACGACGAAGACGTTGTCGCGGCCGACCTCGTGGCGGACCTGGCGGACGGTCTCCAGGAAGGGCAGCGACTCGATGTCGCCGACCGTGCCGCCGACCTCGGTGATGACGACGTCGACGTCGTCGGTCGCCATGCGGCGGATGCGGCCCTTGATCTCGTTGGTGATGTGCGGGATGACCTGCACGGTGTCGCCGAGGTACTCGCCGCGCCGCTCCTTGGCGATGACCTGCGAGTAGACCTGGCCGGTGGTGACGTTGGCGGAGCCGTCGAGGTCGACGTCGAGGAAGCGCTCGTAGTGGCCGATGTCCAGGTCGGTCTCGGCGCCGTCGTTGGTGACGAACACCTCGCCGTGCTGGAAGGGGTTCATCGTGCCCGGGTCGACGTTCAGGTACGGGTCGAGCTTCTGCATCGTGACCCGCAGGCCCCGGGCCTTGAGGAGCGCACCCAGGCTGGAGGCGGTGAGGCCCTTGCCGAGCGAGGAGGCGACACCCCCGGTGACGAAGATGTGCTTGGTCGTCGTGGTGTTGGGCGGCATCGCCAAGAGGGGGCTCCCGTGGTCGCGTTCTGGAGGTGCGTACCGGCTTCCCCTCCGGAAGAATCGGGGGGTGCCGTCGCTGCGGTTGTGGGGTCCTCGGCTGTCGCCGTTTCCCACCGGTCCACGGGGTACCAGGGTATCAGCGACATCGGGAGACCGCTTCCGGCCACGCGCGGCAGTCGGGTGTTCACGTAGGGCGACAGGGCCCACGGCCGAGGAGGAAGCCGCAGCTCACCCGTGTGGCGCAGACGCGTCGCCCGTGTGATCGCCGAGGGCGCCGGGGTGGTACGTATTCTGCTCGGACGTCGCCCGCCCACAAGGCCGGCACCGCCCGTCGAGCAGGCCGGCCCGTCCCGCACACTGGCAGGGTCGAGACCGCACAGACATCACGCACATCAGTAGCAAGCGCCCCTCAGGGGCGGACGTGGCCGTTCGACTGGAGTGAAGCACGTGGCCGGGCGCATCGAGGATTACGCACTCATCGGAGACATGCAGACCGCTGCCCTGGTCTGCCGGGACGGCAGCGTCGACTGGCTGTGTCTCCCCCGCTTCGACTCGCACGCGATCTTCGCCGGGCTGCTCGGCACCGAGGAGCACGGCTTCTGGCGGGTGGGCCCGGCGGGTCCGGCGGACGCGGAGCCGGCCCCCGCCGACCGGCGCCGCTACCGGGGCGACTCGCTCATCCTGGAGTCCGAGTGGGACACCCCGCGCGGCACGGTCCGGGTGACCGACTTCATGCCGCCGCGCGACGGCGCGCCGCAGTTGATCCGGATCGTCGAGGGCGTCTCGGGCCGGGTGCGGATGCGTTCCTCGCTGCGGATGCGGTTCAGCTACGGCCGGATCGTGCCCTGGGTGCACAAGGTCGGGGAGCGCACGGTCGCGGTCGCCGGACCCGACTCGGTGTGGCTGGACACCGACGCGGAGACCCACGGCAAGGACCTGACGACGTACTCCGATTTCACGGTCACGCCCGGCGAGCGGATCACCTTCACGCTCTCCTGGCAGCCCTCCCACAAGGAGCCGCCCGCCCTGCCGGACCCGGAGGGCTCCCTGGAGGCGACCGCCGACTTCTGGCGCGAGTGGGTCGAGCACTGCACCTACCACGGCCCCTACCGGGAGGCCGTGATCCGCTCGCTGATCACCCTGAAGGCGCTGACGTACGCGCCGACCGGCGGGATCGTCGCCGCGCCGACGACCTCGCTGCCGGAGGAGATCGGCGGCGTACGGAACTGGGACTACCGCTACACCTGGCTGCGCGACGCGGCGATCACCCTCTCCTCGCTGCTGCGCACCGGCTACCGCGAGGAGGCCCGCGCCTGGCGCGAGTGGCTGCTCCGCGCGGTCGCGGGCGACCCGGAGAACCTGCAGATCATGTACGGCATCGCCGGCGAGCGGGAGCTCGGCGAGCAGGAGCTGGACTGGCTGCCCGGATACGAGAACTCCGGCCCGGTCCGGGTCGGCAACGGCGCGGCGGGCCAGCTCCAGCTGGACGTGTACGGCGAGGTCACGGAGGCCCTCCACCTCGGCCACATGACGGGCCTGTCCCGCAACGACTACGCCTCCCTGCTCCAGATCAAGCTGATCAACTACCTGGAGACGCACTGGGACCAGCCCGACGAGGGCATCTGGGAGGTCCGCGGCCCGCGCCGCCACTTCGTGCACTCCAAGGTGATGGCGTGGGTGGCCGTCGACCGCACGATCAAGCTGATCGAGTCCGGGGACGCCGACGGCCCGCTGGAGCGCTGGCGCGAGCTGCGCGACGAGATCCACCGGGACGTCTGCGAGAAGGGCTACGACAAGGAGCGGAACACCTTCACGCAGTCGTACGGCTCCCGGGAGCTGGACGCCTCGCTGCTGCTGATCCCGCAGATGGGCTTCCTGCCGCCGGACGACAAGCGGGTCATCGGCACGATCGAGGCGATCCAGCGCGAGCTGTCCACGGAGGACGGTTTCGTGCTGCGCTACCCGACGGCCGGCGAGGAGGCCGGTGTCGACGGCCTGGAGGGCGACGAGGGCGCGTTCCTCGCCTGCTCCTTCTGGCTGGCGGACGACCTGGCGATGATCGGCCGGGTCGACGAGGCCCGCACGCTCTTCGAGAAGCTCCTCGCGCTCCGCAACGACCTCGGGCTGCTCGCCGAGGAGTGGGACCCGAAGCTCCAGCGGCAGGTGGGGAACTTCCCGCAGGCCTTCAGCCACGTCCCGCTGATCGACACGGCGCTGCGGCTGACCGCGAGCGGGGCGTACGGAGGCTGAGGGGCGTCCCCGGGGGGCCGGACCTACGATGAGAAGGTCCTGTCCCCCCGTACGAAAGGGGGGCTCCCATGGCTCCCCACATCTCCGAGAGCGCCCTCGCAGGACTGGTCGAGGACCTGGCCGGTGAGGTGATCACGCCGGGCGATCCCGCCTACGACGAGGCCCGGGCCCTGCACAACGGGATGATCGACCGGCGTCCGTCGGTGATCGCCCAGTGCGCCACCCAGTCCGACGTGTCCAACGCGATCCTGTTCGGCCGCGAGGCCGGCCTGCCGATCGCGGTCCGCGGCGGCGGGCACAGCGTCGCCGGGACCTCCATGGTCGACGGCGCGCTGATCGTGGACCTCCGCCGGATGCACGGCGTCGTCGTGGATCCGGAGGACATGACGGTCCGGATCGAGGGCGGGGCGACCATGGCCCACCTGGACCACGCCTGCCAGCCGTTCCACGTGGCGACCACCGGCGGGCGGGCGTCCACCACCGGCGTCGGGGGCTTCGTCCTGGGCGGCGGTTCGGGCTGGCTGGAGCGGAAGTTCGGCCTCGCCAGCGACAATCTGCTCGCCGCGGACCTGATCACGGCCGAGGGCAAACACGTCCACACGGACGCGGAGGAGAACACGGAGCTGTTCTGGGCGCTGCACGGCGGCGGCGGGAACTTCGGGGTGGCGACCTCGCTGACGATGCGGGTGCACCCGCTGCCGCGGATGAGCATGGCGATGCTGTTCTTCCTGCCGGACAAGGCGCCCGAGGTGGTGCGCACCTTCCGCGATCTGGGCCTCGGCGCGCCCGACGAGATGGGCGGCGGCTGCATCTACGTGCCCGCGCCCCCGGCGCCGTTCATCCCCGAGGACCTGGTCGGGAAGCTGGTCTGCGGGGCACTGTTCACGTACACCGGGCCGGCCGATGAGGTCCGCGATTTCGCGGCACCGCTGCTGGCGCTGAAGCCCGTGGTGGAGGTCGTCACGGACATCCCGTACACGGATCTGCAGTCGATGCTGGACGACCCGCCGGGGCTGCGGAACTACTGGTCGGCCGAGTACCTGCGGGAGTTCCCCGACGAGGCCGTGGACGTCTTCTGCGGCCTCGGTGCGGGGATCCCGGCGGAGACGGCCACCCAGCACGTGCTGTTCCTGATGGGCGGGGCCGTGGCCGCAGGGCCCTCCCAGTACCCGCAGCCCTGGCGCACCGCGCCCTGGGCGGTGCACCCGTTCGCGACCTGGGAGGACCCGGCTCTCGACGAGCGGGCGAGGCAGTGGGTGCGCGACGTGCGGGCCGGTGTGCGGCCGTGGGCGCTCGACTCGACGTATCTGAACTTCGTCGGCGACGAGGGCGAGCAGCGGATCGTCTCCTCCTTCGGGGAGAGGAACTACCGCCGGCTCGCCACCGTGAAGGGCCAGTACGACCCCGACAACGTGTTCCGGTTCAACCAGAACATCGTCCCGGCCGTCTGAGCCGGCTCATCGCAGTGCGTTGATCACCTCCTGGGCGGCGCGCTCGCCCTCGGTCGCGCCGCCTTCCATGAAGCCCTGGAAGTCGTACGAACAGTGCTCGCCGCCGATGTGGACGTTGCCCTGGGCGACGCCCTCGTATCCGGCGTACCGGTGGAGGTAGCCGACGGGCCAGTAGGAGTACGCGCCGAGGGAGTACGGGTTCTTGTGCCAGGCGGAGAGCTGGGCGCGGCCGGTGTACGCCCGGGAGGTGCCGGGGAAGAAGGCGTCGACGCCGGCCAGGTAGCGGGTGACCAGGTTCCGTACGTACGGGTCGGACTCGGTGGAGAACGGCCCGGCCGGGTTGAGGTTCCGGGCGAGGCTGCCGCCGCCGTACTGGATGAGGATGCCGCCGGTGCCGCCCTGGACCTTGGTGGTGTCCCAGGTCTGCTGGACCTCGGTGTCGGTGAAGCAGTCACCGGAGGAGACCCCGGGCCAGGCGCCGGTGCCGCGCCAGGGCCGGGTGCCGAACTGCATGTTGAGCTTGGTGCAGTAGCCCATGCGGGCGTCCCGCAGCAGGTTCCGCATGAGCGGGTCGAAACCGGCCTGGCTGGTGTCGAGTTGCTGGAGGATCGGCAGCGGGACGCACAGGATCGTGCGGTCGGCGGTGACGGTCCGGGTGGCGCCCGCCTCGGTGAAGGTGAGCGTCTGGGTGCCGTCGGCGTTGGCCCGCACGGCGTTGAGCGACCAGCCCATCTTGAGGGTGCCGGGGGCGAGCGCTCCGGCGACGGCGTTGGGGAGCCGGTCGTTGCCGCCGACGATGTGGTAGCGCTCGTTGGACAGGCCCCAGACGTTGAAGTTGCCGGGATTGGTCTGGTAGCCCATGAGCAGGACGAGGGCGAGCGAGGACTGGTCGGTGGTGTCGGCGCCGTACTCGACGTTGTAGGCGACGTCGAGGAACTTCCCGAGCGGCGAGGAGTGCCCGCCGGGGACGCGGCTCTCGATCCAGTCGTACAGCGACATGTCGTCGAGGACGGTGCCGGTGGGGGTGGTCTGGTTCCACTTCACCTCGCCCGCGTCGAGCAGGTCGCGGTGGAGGGCCTGGTAGACGGCGTTGAAGTCCTCGTCGGCCTGGGCGCGCGGGTAGTAGGCGCCGTTGAACCAGAGGACTTCCTCGGCTCCGTTGGGTCCGCCGCCGAGGAAGTCCTCGGTGGCGAGGCCGAAGCGGCGGCAGAGTTCCAGGATCTTCTTGTGGCTGGTGTCGATCAGCTCGCCGCCGATCTCGGAGGTCTGGCCGTACGCCCAGTGGTCCCGCTGGGAGTACATGCGGCCGCCGACCCTGGACGGGTTGGCCTCGTAGAGCACCGGGCTCAGTCCGGCGTCCTGGAGGGTGAGGGCGGCGGTGAGGCCGCCGATCCCGGCGCCGACGACGGCGATCCGGGCGGTGCTCTTCACCGGCGGGGTCGGCGTGGCGGCCGCGGCGGGGAGGGCCTGGCCGGCGCCGACGCCGACGGCGATGCCTGCGGCGGTGGCGTACTTGAGGAGGGACCGTCGTCCGAGGGCGTCGGCCCTCAGGCCGCGCAGTTCGTCGACGGGGATGTTCAGCCGGCGGGCGGCGGCGTGCTCGGCGGCGAGGTTCTTCAGGAGGTGCATCGGGTTGGTGCGTGCCATGGGGCGCTCCTGGAGGGTGAGGACGGATTCAGCTCTGGGGTACGGAGGCGGGGACGGGGGTGTCTTCGTCGGTGCGCTCGGTGGCGTCCTCCAGGACGATCCGGCCGATGATCTCGTAGCGCTCGGGCCGCTTGGCCTTGAGGTAGAAGCCGAGGCCGAGGCCGCCGAAGAAGACGACGCCGACGATCCAGGGGATCGCCTTGAAGAAGAGGGAGTCGGCGGCGAGACCCGCCGCTGTCTCCATGTTCATGACCAGCAGGACGACGACGGCGATCATGCCGACGCCGCCGAGGAGCGGGGCCGTGAGGGTCTTGAACCAGTGCCGGTCCTCGGGGTGGTTCTTGCGGAAGTAGCCGATGACCGCGAAGGAGCAGAGGGTCTGGACGATGAGGATCGCCATCGTGCCGAGGATCGCGAGCAGCGTGTAGAGGTGGATGTACGGGTCCTCACCGGTGAGCCAGAAGGCGGCGACGAGGGCCACGGCGATCACGCTCTGCACGAAGGAGGCGATGTAGGGCGAGCCGTGCTTGACGTGCGTCCGGCCGAGCGCCGGGTGGAGGAAGCCCTCCCGGCCGATGGCGTACAGATAGCGCGCGGCGCACTGGTGGAAGGCCATGCCGCAGGCGAAGGAGCCGGTGAGCAGCAGCCACTGGAAGGCGTCGACGGCCCAGGCGCCGATGAAGGTCTGGGTGGGCGCGAAGAACAGGTCGAGGGGGCTCGCGGACGCGGACAGCTTCACGGACCCGGCGAGCCCGTTCCCGGCGATCGTCATCCACGACACGTAGATGTAGAAGAGGCCGACGCCGACGACGGAGATCAGGGTGGCGCGCGGGATGACCCGCTTGGGATTGCGGGACTCCTCGCCGTACATCGCGGTCGACTCGAAACCGACCCAGGACCAGAAGGCGAAGAAGAGGCCGAGCCCGGCGGAGGTGCCGGTGAAGGCGTTCTTGGGGTTGATCGGCTCGACCGGGATGCCGTCGGGACCGCCGCCGGCGATCAGGACGGCGGTGGCGACCGCGAAGAGGACGGCGATCTCCGCGACCAGCATCACGCCCAGCGCCTTGGCGGTCAGGTTGATGTCGAAGTACGACAGGACGGCGGTGACGGCCAGCATGACCGCCGCGTACAGGATCCATGGCAGGTCGACGCCGAGCTGGTCGGCGACCGTCGTCTTGGCGAAGTAGGAGAAGACGCCGACGATCGAGGCCTCGAAGACGATGTACGCGAGGACGGCGAGCATGCCGGAGGCCATGCCGGCGATCCGGCCCAGGCCGTGCGAGATGTAGCCGTAGAAGGCGCCGGCGGCGGTGATCCGCTTGGCCATGGCGACGTAGCCGACCGAGAAGACGGTCAGGACGAGCGTCGCGAAGAGATATCCGGCGGGGGCGCCGGTGCCGTTGCCGAAGCCGACGGCGATGGGGAGGTTTCCGGTCATCGCCGTGATCGGGGCGGCGGTGGCGACGGCCATGAAGACGACGCCGACGAGTCCGACCGAGTTCGCCTTGAGCCGGTGGACCTCTGGGGTGGGGTTCTCTGCCATGGGCCGAGAGGATCCTCGCGGGTGACGTAGGCCACAATCGACATCCGGTCGCACAATTCCCGCCAGGGGACGACGAGTTGTCGCCCTGGTGTACGAACTGTCCGGTCCCGTAACCGTCAGGTGATGTCGCCGGAACACGGACGCGGGTAGCGTCCGGCCCCATGGACAATCAGGGCGGGATCACCGTGCAGCGGGCGCTGGAACTCCCCGGGCTGCGCGGCGGGCTCCCGGAGGTCGTGGCCGGCGCGGACCGGCTGCACCGCACGGTGCGCTGGGTGCACGCGGGCGAGGTGCCGAACATCGCCTCGCTGCTCAAGGGCGGCGAACTACTCCTCACGACGGGCCTCGGCCTGGGCACCCGCCCCGCCGAACAACGCGCCTTCGTCCGCCGGCTCGCCGACCGGGGCATCGCCGCCCTCGTCGTCGAGCTGGGCCCGCGCTTCGCCCGCCTCCCGGCGACGATAGTGGAGACCGCGCGGGCGGCGGGCCTGCCGCTCGTCCAGCTCCACCGCGAGGTCCCCTTCGTCGCCGTCACGGAGGAGATCCACACCGAGATCGTCAACGGCCACTACGCCCTCCAGCGGCAGGCCGAGGAGGTCCACCGGCAGTGCACGGAGGCGCTGCTCGGCGGCGGCGGGGTGCCGCAGGTCCTGCGCATCCTCTCCGACTTCGCCGCCAACCCGGTCTTCCTGGAGACCGCCGACGGACAGCTGCTCTACGCGGCGGGCACCGAGTCCGCGCCCGCCGACCCGCTCCAGGTGTGGGACGGGCTGCGCGGCCAGCGGGCGGCCCGCGAGTCCGGCCCGCCCACCGGCACGGTCCTCGTCGACGTCCCCGGCGGCGGCCCCGGCACGGGCTCGGTACGGGCCCGCCTCGTCCTCCTCGCGGTCTCCGGCCCCCTCTCCCCCGTCCACCGCATGGCGGCCGAGCGGGCGGCCGGGCTCCTCGCCGTCGTCCTCATGCAGGCCCGCCAGGAGGAGGAGCTGGCCGCGCGCGGCCGGGGCGACTTCCTCACGGACCTGGCGGAGGGCCGGATCTCGGCGGAGGACGCCCCGGCTCAGGCGAGGGTCCTCGGCTTCAAGCCCGGGGACGGCCCACTGCTCCCCGTGGTCATGCGCCTGGCCTCCGAGCTGTCCCCCTCGGGCAACTGGGCCCTCCTGGCCCGGGCGGTCCTGGAGGAACTGTCCTCCGTCGGCGTCCCCGCCCTCCTGGGCGTCCGCCCGGTGGAAGGCCGCGTCCCCCTCCTGCTGGGCCTGCGCTCGGAATCCGAACGCACGGCGGTCGCGGACCGGGTCGCGGCGGCGCTGCGCGCGGGCGTGGAGCGGGCCGGCCTCGAACGCGCGGGCGTCCACCCGCCCGTGGTCGTGGTCGGCGTCGCGGGCGGCTGGGCGGCCGCCTCGGCGGGCCTGCGGCACGCGGCCGAGACGGCGACGGCCGCCCAGGGCCTCTCGGACCTCCCCTGGTACGACGCCCGCCGCCTCGACATCGACCTGCTGCTGTGGCGCCTGCGCGACCACCCGGACCTCGCGGCCTTCGTCGACCGCGCGATCGGCCCCCTGCGCGACCACGACAAGGCGTCCCGCCCGCCGCTCCTGCCCACTCTGGAGACGTACCTCGCCCACGCGGGCCGCAAGGCGGAGACCGCCCGCGAACTCCACCTCAACCGCCAGACCCTCTACAACCGCCTGGCCCGCATCTCCGAACTCCTCGGCACGGACCTGGACGACCCCCAGACGGTCCTGGCCCTCTCCCTGGCCCTGAGAGCCCGCCGCCACACGCCGTGACCCACCGTCGGGGCGCGGGCCCCGGCGGGGTCAGCGCCCCGACAGCTCGTCGTACACCGACAGCACGTGCGCGATCGTCTCGTCCTCCGTGGGCCAGGACCCCGCCTGCACCCGCCCCGCCGCCGCCAGGTCCATCCGGCGCTCCTCGTCGTCGAGCAGCCCCCGCACCGCCCCCGCCAGGGCCTCCGCGTCCCCGTAGGGCACCAACTCCGCCGCGTCGCCGACGAGTTCCGGTACGCCGCCGACGGCCGTCGCGACGAGCGGGACCCCGAGCCGGAGCGCCTCCTGCGCGAGCAGGGAACGGGCCTCCCAGCGCGAGGGCAGCACGGCGACGTCCGCGGCGGCGAGCAGCTCGGCGACGTCGTCCCGGCGCCCGAGGAGCCGCACGGCGAGCCGCTCCTCGACGATCCGCCGCTGCAGGAAGGCCCGTTCGCGTCCTTCCCCGGCGATGACGAGCAACGGCTGCGGATCGAGCTCCCGCCACGACCGCGCCGCGTCGAGCAGCGTCCGGTACCCCCGACCGCGTTCGAGCGCCCCGACGGCCATGACCAGGGGCCGGTCGACGGCGCCGAGTTCGGCGCGGGCCTTGCCGTCGTGGAGGCAGACGGGACCGCGCGCGGCGGGCACGGTGACGGGGGCGAGGCGGGCGTCCCGGGCCCCGCGCCGCCGGGCCCGGTCGACGAGTTCGGAGGAGGTGCCGAGGACGACGGTCGCGGCCCGCGCGGTCCTCCGCTCCAGGAGCCGCAGCACCCCGCCCCGCGCCCCGTCGACGTGGTTCCGGCTGTGCCAGGTGGTCACCAGCGGAGCCCGGCCGCCACCGCCGGCGAGCGCGAGCGCGGCCCGTACGGAGGCCTGGAGCCCGTGCGCGTGGACCACGTCCGCGCCGATGCAGGCGTTGCGGAGCACGGTGACGGTCGTGGGGTCGCCGAGGCGCGGCAGCGGCACGAAGTGCGCGCCGGCGCCCAGGTAGTCGTATGCGCGGTCGAGTTCGGCCGGGGCGCACACGGTCACCCGCACGCCCCTCGCCACCAGCCCCGAGGCGAGTGATCGGACGTGAGCGCTGCTGCCCGCGCCGCCGCCGCCCAGCACTTGGACCGTACGGAGCTGTGTCACGCGCCCAAGGATGCCAGTCCGTGCCCCCGACCGTACGCACGTTCCGGCACCGAAATGGCGTCGTTCCCCTGGGCGGAAGGCGTACGGCACGGGGACCCGCACCACGGGTTCACCCACACGGGTGAGTGCGCGAGGTGTGCGGGCGCTCAGGCGGAGGCGGCCCGCTCGCCCCACACGGCGGCGGCGACCAGACCGGCCGCGTGCGCGGCGAGCCCGAGCCGCCCGTTGGAGGCGGCGATGGCGCTGCCGACGGCGGCGCCGAGCGCGTGCGCGCCCATGTCGCCGAGCATGGTCTCCTCGCCGAGGTCGTCACCGAGGAGAGCCGCAGCGGCCCCCATCGGCGCGGCGGCGAGCGGCCCCCGCAGGAGCCCCGGCGCGCCGAGCCCGAGCACGAGGAGGCCCGCGCGCCCCGGCCGTACGTCCACGAGGTTCACCAGGTGCGCGGTGCCGGCGATGACGACGCCGGCGAGGACCTTGTCGACGGGCTTCTCCTTGAGGAGGGCCCCGGTGACGAGCGAGGCGGCACCGATCCCGAGCAGCTTCACGGCCCCGCTGGTCACCTCGCCGCCCCGCAGCGCGCCCAGGTGCGCCCGGAACCCGCGCCGGTGATCGCCGCGCAGGTCGTCGTACCGCCCGCAGACGGCCGCCGCCGCGACGGCGAGGGAGGCGGCCGGCGCGACGGGCAGGACGGCCGCGGCCGAACCGAGGGCGACGGCGGGGCCGGCCAGCAGGGAGACCGGCCGCCCCGCGTGGTTGGTCCGCTCCCAGCCGTACGGGTCCCCCGGCGGCCGCCGCCTCAACTGCCCGTACGCGAGCCGGGCCGCACCGAAGGCGACGGCGAAGACACCGCCCCGCCCGAGACCGCCCGCCCCCGCGCCGGCCTGCCCGAGACCGCCCGGCCCGATGCCGACCGACCCGACGTCGGCCTGTCCGAGACCGCCCGGACCCGCGCCGGCCTGTCCGACGCCGCCCTGCCCCGTACCGACCGCCCCCGTACCGACCGATCCGACGCCGACCGACCCGACGTCGGCCTGTCCGAGACCGCCCGGCCCGACGCCGACCCGCCCGAGGCCGCCCGGACCCGCGCCGGCCCGCCCCGTGCCGGCCGGTTCCGTCCCGTGCCTCACCCGTCCGCCCGCGCCGTCGCGAGCAGTTCCTCCGCGTGGGCCCTGGCCGTCTCGGAGTCCTCCTGGCCGGCGAGCATCCGGGACAGCTCCCGGACGCGCTCCTCGCCCTCCAGGACGGTGACGCCCGACCGGGTGACGGAGCCGTCGTTGGTCTTCTCGACGAGGAGCTGCCGGTCGGCGAAGGCGGCGACCTGCGGGAGGTGGGTGACGACGACGACCTGCGCGGACTTCGCGAGCTTGGCGAGCCGGCGGCCGATCTCGACGGCCGCCTTGCCGCCGACGCCCGCGTCGACCTCGTCGAAGAGGTACGTCGGCACCGGGTCGACCCCGGCGAAGACGACCTCCACGGCGAGCATCACGCGGGACAGCTCACCGCCGGACGCGCCCTTGGCGATGGGCCGGGGCGGGGCACCGGGGTGCGGGGCGAGCAGCAGCTCGACCTCGTCGGCGCCGGACGGGCCGTAGGCGACCCGGCGGCCGCCGACCTCGACGCCCTCCTCGTCCTCGGTCTGCCGGATGTCGAAGGACACGCGCGCGTGCGGCATGGCCAGCGAGGCGAGTTCGGCGGTGACCGCGGCGGCGAACCGGTCCGCCGCCTCGGTACGGGCATCGGTGAGCCGCTGCGCGAGCACCGAGAGCGCGTCGCGCAGCCGGTCCCGCTCGGCGGTGAGCTCCTCGATGCGCTCGTCGTCGCCCTCCAGCTCGCCGAGCCGCCCCGCGCTCTCCTCCGCCCAGGCGAGCACGGCCGCGATGTCCTCGCCGTACTTCCTCGTCAGCTGGTTGAGCAGCGCCCGCCGCTCCTCGACGGCGGCGAGCCGCAGCGGGTCGGCGTCGAGGTCGTCGGCGTATCCGGCGAGCTCCTGCGCCACGTCCGAGAGGAGGATGGAGATCTCGCCCATCCGGTCGGCGAGCCCGGCGAGCGCCGGGTCGTGCGACCGTACGGCCTCCAGGGCCCGGCCCGCGCCCGCGACGAGGGTGGTGGCGTCGACGACCTCGGGGTCCTCGGGGTTGCCCACGAGCGCGCCGTGCGCGAGCGCGGCGGCGGAGGCGAGGGCCTCGGCGTGGCCGAGCCGCTCGGCCTCGGCGGCGAGTTCGGCGTCCTCGCCCGCGCGCGGTTCGACGGCCTCGATCTCGCCGAGCCCGAAGCGCAGCAGATCGGCCTCCTGGGCCCGCTCACGCGCGCGCGTGGTGATCTCGTCCAGCTCGGTGGTGACGGCGCGCAGCCGCCGGTACGCCTCCCCGTAGGCGGCGAGCGGCACGGAGACGGCCTCGCCCGCGTACCGGTCGAGCGCGCCGCGCTGCCGGGCGGGCTTGAGCAGGCCCTGCTGGTCGGTCTGGCCGTGGACGGCGACGAGCTCGTCGGAGAGTTCGGCGAGCAGCCCGACGGGGACGGAGCGCCCGCCGAGGTGGGCGCGCGAGCGTCCCTCGGCGGAGACCGTACGGCTGACGAGGAGCACGCCCTCGTCGAGCTCGGCACCGGCCTCCTCGGCGCGTACGGCGACGGGCGCGCCCGCAGGCACGCTGATCCGCCCCTCGACGACGGCCGAGGCCGCGCCGATCCGCACCAGGGCCGGGTCGGCACGTCCGCCGAGCAGCAGCCCCAGGCTGGTCACGACCATCGTCTTGCCCGCACCGGTCTCACCGGTCACCGCGGTGAAGCCGGGCGACAGCTCGACCACCGCGTCGTCGATGACCCCGAGCGACCGTATCCGCATCTCCTCCAGCACGCCCCAGACCATACGAGGTTTCCCGGGTCCGATGCGACATCGGCCCGGCCGTAACCCTCGGGAGCACCAGTCGTTACGAGCGGGCCGGGGTCAGTGCGGCGCGCCCCGCCATCCCGACACCGGCAGGGCGAACTTGGCGACGAGCCGGTCGGTGAAGGAGGCGTGGTGCAGCCGGGCGAGCCGGACCGGCACGGCGCCCCGCCGCACCTCGACGCGCGCGCCCGCCGGAAGCTCCACCGCCCGCCGCCCGTCGCACCACAGCACCCCGTGCGGGGTGTGCGGCTCGACCTCGACCGCGAGCACCGACTGCGGAGTGGTGACGAGCGGCTTGGCGAAGAGGGCGTGGGCCCCGATCGGGACCATGAGCAGCGCCTCGACCTCGGGCCAGACGACGGGCCCGCCCGCCGAGAAGGCGTAGGCGGTGGAGCCGGTGGGTGTCGCGCAGATCACCCCGTCGCAGCCGAAGCCGGTCACCGGACGCCCGTCGATCGCGAGCACGACCTCCAGCATCCGTTCCGGCGAGACCTTCTGCACGGCGGCCTCGTTGAGTGCCCAGTCGCGGTGCAGGACGTCGCCGTTCTCGTACACGGTGACGTCGAGGGTCATCCGCTCCTCGACCTCGTACGCCTTGGTGACGACCCGGTCGACGACCTTGTCGAGGTCGTCGCGCTCGGCCTCGGCGAGGAAGCCGACGCGCCCCAGGTTGACGCCGAGCATGGGCACGCCGGAGGCGCGGGAGAACTCGGCGCCGCGCAGCAGCGTCCCGTCGCCGCCGAGGACGACGAGCAGCTCACAGCCGTCGAGGGCGTCGGAGCAGGCCTCCGGCACCTTCTCGACGGACGGCGGCAGCGGCAGGTCCGCGGCCTCGGCCTCCAGGACGCGGACGCCGATGCCGCAGCGCAGCAGCCCCAGGACGACCAGTTCGGCGCTGCGCACGGCGGCCGGACGGCCGGTGTGCGCGAGCAGGAAGACGGTGCGTGTTGTTCCCGATGGTGCTGCTGCAGTTGAGCTCAACGAGGTCCCTCCGCCACGGCGCGGTCGACGTCAGCCGGATCCAGCGCGGGCGCGCCTGCCCGCAGCCACAGAAAGTACTCGACGTTGCCGGAGGGGCCGGGCAGGGGGCTGGCGGTGACGCCGAGGACGCCGAGGCCGAGCTCGCCGGCCTGCCGCGCCACGTTCTTCACCGCGTCCGCGCGGAGTTCGGCGGAGCGGACGACTCCGCCGGTGCCGAGCCGCTCCTTGCCCACCTCGAACTGCGGCTTGACCATGAGGACGAGGTCGGCGCCGGGCGCCGTGCAGGCCGCGAGGGCCGGCAGGACGAGCCCGAGCGGGATGAAGGACAGGTCGCCGACGACGAGGTCGACGGGGACGCCGTCGATCGCGTCGAGCGTCAGCTCGCGTACGTTCGTGCGGTCCTTCACGGTGACCCGCTCGTCGCTCTGCAGCGACCAGGCGAGCTGTCCGTAGCCGACGTCGACGGCGACGACATGGGCGGCGCCCGCGCGCAGCAGGACGTCCGTGAAGCCGCCGGTGGAGGCTCCGGCGTCCAGGGCGCGCCGGCCCTCGACCACCAGCCCCTCGGGCACGAAGGCGGCGAAGGCCCCGGCGAGCTTGTGGCCGCCGCGCGAGACGTAGTCGGGGTCGGAGTCGTCCTGGGCGACGACGATGGCCGCGGCGGTCTCGACCTGGGTGGCGGGCTTGGTGGCGACGGTCTTGCCGACGGTCACCCGGCCCGCGGCGATCAGCTGGCTGGCGTGCTCGCGCGAGCGCGCGAGCTTGCGCCGTACCAGCTCGGCGTCGAGACGGCGGCGTGCCGGTCCTGCCACGTTCGGTTCAGCTCCTGTTGTCGTACGGACGGGGGGCGGGGTGCGTGTCGAGCGAGGTCAGCTCGGCACGCAGTCCACGGTGTACATCCTCGTACACCTCCAGGTGTCCGTCCGCCGGGAGGTGGTCCAGCTCGGCGAGACGCGCGAGCCCGGCGTCGACGGCGGGATGGCCGGTGGGCTCCGCGGCGACGCCGAGCGGCGCGGGCCCGGCGGGCTCGTACGTCTCGGCCGGGGCCTGCTCCTGCGGGGCTTCGGGGGTGGCGTCGCTCATGCCCCGACGCTACCGCGAAGCCCTGGGGTACCGTCGACGGCGATGGCGACGATCACGGAGTGCCGCGGCGCACTCGACAGACTTTCGGACAATCTCGCGCGGGCCGACGAGGGCGTGCGCGGTGCGGCCGCGCTCGACCGCAGCCTGAGCTGCCACATCACGGACCTCGACACGACGTTCACGGGCCGTCTCGCGGACGGCCGGATCGAGGTACGGGACACGGTCGCGGGCCCGCCGCCGGAGAAGGCGCAGATCCGGCTCGCGATGACCGGCGACGACCTGGTGGCGATGGTGGACGGCGGGCTGAACTTCGCGAAGGCCTGGGCCTCCGGCCGGGTCAGGCTGGAGGCCGGCTTCCGCGACCTCCTGCGCCTGCGGTCACTTCTGTAGCGCGGGCTCCTGGACCGGCACCGGCCGCGGGACCCTGGCCCTGCGGCCGGCCGGCACGACCAGCGGCGTCCCCGTCTCCGGGTCGTCGATGACCTGGCAGCGCAGCCCGAAGACCCGCTCGACGAGTTCGGCGGTGACGACCTCCGACGGCGGTCCCTCGGCGACGACCTCGCCGTCGCGGACGGCGATGAGGTGGGTCGCGTACCGGGCCGCGTGGTTGAGGTCGTGGAGGACGGCGACGAGCGTCCGCCCCTGCGTCTCGTGCAGTTCGGCGCACAGGTCGAGGACGTCGATCTGGTGCTGGATGTCGAGGTACGTGGTGGGCTCGTCGAGCAGCAGCAGCGGGGTCTGCTGGGCGAGCGCCATGGCGATCCAGACGCGCTGGCGCTGACCGCCCGAGAGCTCGTCCACGTACCGCCCGGCGAGCTCGGCGACGCCGGTCGACTCCATCGACTCCCGGACGATCCGCTCGTCCTCCGG
Source organism: Streptomyces sp. NPDC004284 (assembly GCF_042874035.1). NCBI lineage: Bacteria > Bacillati > Actinomycetota > Actinomycetes > Kitasatosporales > Streptomycetaceae > Streptomyces > Streptomyces sp. NPDC004284. The sequence continues at coordinate 478,881 of NZ_JBIAMJ010000006.1, forward strand.
GGACCACTGGCGCAGCAGCCCCTGGTGCGGGTAGCGGCCGCGCGCGACGAGGTCGGCGACGGTGATGCCGTCGGGGGCCACGGAGGTCTGGGGCAGCAGCCCGAGGATCCTGGCGACCTTCTTGGCGGGCATCGTGTGGATCGACTGCCCGTCGAGCAGGACGCGGCCCTCGCTGGGCTTCAGCATCCGGGAGAGGGCGCGCAGCAGGGTGGACTTGCCGCAGGCGTTGGGCCCGACGATGACGGTGAACGAGCGGTCGGGGATCGCGACGGACAGATCGCGGGCGACGACCCGCTGCTCGTACGCCAGGGTGACCGATTCCGCGCTCAGGCGCTGCTGCTGCCGACCGTCCATACCCGCACTCCCGCTTCTCGTCCGTGGCCGTGCCCGGCGATGACGAACACGACCCACGCGAAGTTAGGTTAGCCTACCCAACTTCGCCCGCCGTCGGGGCGTCGAAGCCTCACACCCCCGCCCGGAAGCACCGGGCCCTCACACCCCGAGCAGCGCCAGCGCCTTCCCCGCGTCCGGCACACCGGCACCCGGCGCCGCGTCCCTCGCGGACCACGAGGCCCCGCACAGCGCCCGCACCCCGTCCAGCGCCTCGGCCCCCTCGCCCGGCGTGCCGTCGAGGATCAGCTCACCGCCGCTCACGGAGGCCCGCCACCCCCCGCACACGAAGCCCCCGGCCCCGTCCTCGACGACCTCCGGCTGCCCCGTGAGCAGCCCCCGCAGATCGGCCGCCACATATGTGGGCCGGTGCTCGGGCACGGCCGCGAGCAGCTGCGCCACGTCCGTCACCCCGGTCAGCACGAGCAGCGAGTCGACCCCGCCGTTGAACGCGCCCTCGATGTCCGTGTCGAGCCGGTCCCCGACCACCAGCGGCCGCGCCGCCCCGGTCCGCAGCACCGTCTCCCGGTGCATCGGCGGCAGCGGCTTCCCCGCGACCTTCGGCTCCACGCGGTGCCCGGTGGCGATCCGCACGACCTCCACCGCCGCCCCGTTGCCCGGCCCGATCCCCCGCGTCCCGGGGATCGTCAGGTCCGTGTTGGAGGCGTACCAGGGCACCCCGCGCCCCACCGCGTAGGCCGCCTCCGCGAACCGCGCCCACGGCATCCCCGGCCCGCCGTACCCCTGCACCACCGCCACCGGGTCGTCGTCCGCCGAGTCCACCGGCACGAGCCCCCGCTCGCGCAGCGCCACCCGCAGTCCCTCGCCGCCGACGACCAGCACCCGGGACCCGGCCGGCACGTCGTCCGCGATCAGCCGGGCCACCGCCTGCGCCGAGGTGACCACGTCCCCGGCCTCCGCCGGCACCCCCAGCTCCGTCAGGTGCTCCGCCACCTCGTCGGGCGTCCGCAGCGCGTTGTTGGTGACGTACGCCAGGTGCATCCCGCCGGCCCGGGCCGCCCCCAGCGCCTCCACCGCGTACGGGATCGCCGCCCCGCCCGCGAAGTACACGACGCCGTCCAGGTCCAGGAGCGCCGTGTCGTAGGCCTCGCTCAGCGCGACCGCGCTGCCTCCGGGGCGCTTCCTGCCGCCGTCACGCCCGCCCTGACCGTTCCGCACCGTCACCGCACACTCCTCAGATCGCCGGGTGAAATTCCCCCGCTCCCCCGATCATCTCTTATGCCCGCTGCCCACATACGATGACGAGATGAACACCTCAGGTCACGCGGCCGCCGACGTCCGCGACGACACGACAGGTCTGCGCCTGGCACCGTTCCGGGGACTTCGCTACGTCCCCGAGCGGGTCGGCAGTCTCGCCGCCGTGATGTCCCCGCCCTACGACGTCGTCGTACGACCTGACGGACTGCTCCATCTGGAGTCCGCCGACCCGCACAACATCGTCCGGCTGATCCTGCCGCAGGCGATCACCGCCGGCACCCGCCACCGCAAGGCCGCCGTCACCCTCGACCGCTGGCTCGCGGACGGCGTCCTCGCCCCGGACCCGGAGCCCGCGCTCTACGTGTACGAGCAGAACGGCGACGGCATCCTCCAGCGCGGCATCATCGGCGCCCTGGAGCTCTCCACCCCGGCCGAGGGCATCGTCCTCCCCCACGAGGACGTCATGCCGCACGTCGTCGAGGACCGCGCCGCCCTGATGCGGACCACGGCCGCGAACCTGGACCCCCTGCTCCTCACCTACGTCGGAGGGGAGGAGGGCGGCGCCGACGCGGTCATCGAACGCACCGTACGGCGCGAGCCCCTGCTCTCCACCACCACGGAGGACGGCTTCCAGCACCGCCTCTGGTCGGTCACGGACCCCGCCGAACTCGCCGCGATCGCCGGCGAACTGTCCCGCCATCAGGCCCTCATCGCCGACGGCCACCACCGCTGGGCGACGTACCTGCGCCTCCGCGAGGAGCACACCGCGCCCGGCCCCTGGAACTACGGCCTGGTCCTCCTCATCGACACCACCCGCTACCCCCTGCGGGTCCGCGCCATCCACCGCCTCCTCAACCGCCTGCCGGTCGCCGACGCCCTCACGGCCCTCGACGACCACTTCCGGGTGCGCCGCATCGACCGGCCGCTCCCGGTGGCCCTGGAGGCCCTGGAGGCCGCCGCGTCCGAGGGCAACGCCTTCCTCCTCGCCGGCGACGGCGCCTTCCACCTCCTGGACCGCCCGGACCCCGCCCTCCTCGACCGCGCGATCCGCACGGACCGCCCCCAGGCCTGGCGGACCCTGGACGCCACGGTCCTGCACTCCGCCCTCCTGGAGCACGTCTGGCACATCCCGGACACCCCCGAGGACATCGCCTACATCCACGACACGGAGGCGGCGGTCGCCCAGGCGGAACGCCGCGGCGGTACGGCGGTCCTCATGCACCCGGTACGGGAGGAGGTCGTCCGCGACCTCGCCCGCCAGGGCGTCACCATGCCCCGCAAGTCGACCTCGTTCGGCCCGAAGCCGGCGACGGGCCTCGTCCTGAGAAGCCTGGCTCTGGACTGAGAGCACGGAAACGAAGAAGGGCGGCACCCAGTGACTGGGTGCCGCCCTTCTCATCTACGCGCCCGGATCAGCCCTTGTCGCCGTTCCGCTCGTCCTCGTCGTCCTCGTCGTCCTCGTCGATGTCGAGCTCGACGTCGACGACGTCCGACTCCACCGACTCGTTCTCCACCGACTCGTCCGACTCGTCCTCGGACTCGTCGAAGGCGTCGACGAACTCGACGCCGTCCATCTCGGCGAGCCGGTCGGAGGCGTCCGTGGCGCCGTCCTTGTCGGCCTCCAGGGCCTTGGCGAACCACTCGCGCGCCTCGCGCTCACGGCCGGCGGCGAGCAGCGCGTCGGCGTACGCGTACCGCAGGCGCGCGGTCCACGGGTGCACGGCGCTGGAGGCCAGCTCGGGGCTCTGCAGCGTCACGATGGCCGCGTCGAGCTGCCCCATGTCCCGGCGGGCACCGGCGGCGACGAGCCGCATCTCGACCTGCCCGGCCTTGTCCAGCTTCTGCACCTCGGGCTCACCGGCCATGGCGAGGGCCCGCTCGGGCCGGCCGAGGCCGCGCTCGCAGTCGGCCATGACGGGCCACAGCTCGACGCCGCCGCTCATCCGGCGCGCGGCCCGGAACTCGGCCAGCGCCTCGGAGTACTTCTGCGTCGCGTACGCGGCGAAGCCGGCGGCCTCGCGGACGGCCGCGACACGGGAGGCGAGCCGCAGGGCCACCCGGGAGTAGCCGTAGGCCTTCTCCGGCTCCTCGTCGATCAGCTGGGCGACCATGACGAGGTTGCGCGAGACGTCCTCCGCGAGCCCCTTGGGAAGGCTCATGAGCTCCTGGCGCACATCCGGGTCGATCTCCTCACCGGTGACCTCCGGCGGGATCGGCAGCCGCTTGATGGGCGCACGGTCACCACGGTCCCGGTCATCCCGACGCCCGTAGCCACCCCGGTCGTCGCGGCCGCGGTACCCACCGCGGTCGCCGCCCCGGTCGTCCCTGCCGCGGTACCCACCACGGTCGCCGCCCCGGTCGTCACGGCGGAAGCCGCCGCCACGGTTGTCGCCACCACGGTCGTCGCGGCGGAACCCACCACGGCTGTCGTCCCGACGGAACGACGAGGGACGCTCGTCGCGACGGTCGTCGCGGCGGAAGCCGCCACCACGGCTGTCGCCGCCACGGTCGTCACGCTGCCCGTACGAGGGACGGTCATCCCGACGGAACGACGACGGACGCTCGTCGCGCCGGTCGTCGCGGCGGAAGCCGCCACCACGGTTGTCGCCACCACGGCTGTCATCGCGACGGAAACCGCCACGGCTGTCGCCGCCCCGGCTGTCGTCCCGACGGAACGACGAGGGACGCTCGTCACGGCGGTCGTCGCGGCGGAAGCCGCCACCACGGTTGTCGCCACCACGGTCGTCACGCTGCCCGTACGAGGGACGGTCATCCCGACGGAACGACGACGGACGCTCGTCACGACGGTCGTCCCGGCGGAAGCCGCCACCACGGTTGTCGCCACCACGGTCGTCACGCTGCCCGTACGAGGGACGGTCATCCCGACGGAACGACGACGGACGCTCATCACGACGGTCGTCGCGACGGAAGCCGCCACCACGGTTGTCGCCACCACGGCTGTCATCGCGACGGAAACCGCCGCCACGGTTGTCCCCACCGCGGTCGTCACGGCGGAAGCCGCCACCACGGTTGTCGTCACGACGGTCGTCACGCTGGCCGTAGGACGGGCGGTCGTCCCGACGGAACGAGGGACGCTCGTCGCGCCGGTCGTCACGGCGGAAGCCACCGCCACGGTTGTCGCCACCACGGCTGTCATCGCGACGGAAACCGCCACCACGGTTGTCACCGCCACGGTCGTCACGGCGGAACCCACCACGGCTGTCGCCACCACGGCTGTCGTCGCGACGGAAGCCGCCACCACGGTTGTCGCCGCCACGGTTGTCGCCGCCACGATCGTCGCGACGGAAGCCACCACCGCCACGGTTGTCATCCCGGCGCGGCCCACGGAAGCCGCCCCGGTCGCCACCGGCACCGTCCCTGCGACGCGGCTCGCGCTCCGGACGGTCGTCGGGAGAGTTGGTGGACATCGGTGTGACTCCTGTCTTCGGGTACTGCGTTCATTCTCGCGCAGCCGGCACTCAGCCGCGCATCGGAAAAGTCAAGCAAAAAACAAAAGGACCTCTGGTCCCAGCGTGAACGCTGGGACCAGAGGTCCTGAAGAATTGTTCGGCGGCGTCCTACTCTCCCACAGGGTCCCCCCTGCAGTACCATCGGCGCTGAAAGGCTTAGCTTCCGGGTTCGGAATGTAACCGGGC